>NZ_JBNAKP010000001.1:0-92537 GCF_049706645.1 Methanosarcina sp.
CTTTCTGCAGAATTAGAGCATACATTTCTACAATCAGAAAGAATAGTTTGCCTGTTATAGAGGGTATTCTTGCGGCGCTCAAAGGAGCGCCGCTAACTATACCCTGAATAGTTACAAATAAAGAATGGATCCAAACAGGACATGATGAAGCCAGGGAATTAAAAAAAATATATGAGATGATGCTTTTTATTGTTATTGGAATAGCCATAGTTTATGGCTTCTTACGACTCATTTTCAATATTTGAAAAGGTTTTTTACGCTATTGATTATTTTTCTTGGTTAACTTGTGTGATTTAAAGGGCTAAACTCTCAGGTTAAAGTATAGGCTTATTCTCGGGCTCTCGATACAATTTTTCCTTAAGGGTATAACGAATTTATAGTCTGGGGGTATTTTTAAAGCGTCTTAGATGGGCTTATAATTGTTCAGTCTCTTGATAGCAATTTTATTACAGTTTTACTTCATAGTTTACTATAAAGCATAAACTTATATGCTATTTACTAAATAGTATACTATAAAGTAAGATATAAGGAGCGCTACAGATGATCTACACAAGAGAACTGGCAAGGATTAAAGCGACTCAAAAAGCATGGGAATACAGACACTACGGAAGACCGACACAAAGATCGACTCCTGTGTAATTCAAAGAATGGCTCAAGCAGAGAATCGAGAAATGCCAAAAAGAGCAGGGTTTTACTTTTGAACTCCTGACCCCTGGACTAATCCGAATTAAGAGGCCTGGGCAAAATGCCTTACTTCGAACGGTTGCAGATTTTGCGAAAGAATACAGAGAGGAAAACCTCTATAAGTTCAATTCTTGTTTTTTCGAAAACGTCTTAAGTTGTGCTCTGAATGTTAAATGAAGGTACAGAGATGAGGTATCATAAAAATATAATATGCCCATATTGTAAAGAGGCGTTCACTAGATACGAGAAGTTAAAACAGCACATAGAAGAATCTCACAAAGGGCAACAAATACCGGAGTGGATATTAAAAGAGGTTAATAAATGACTGAAAGAAAACGAAGGCAAGGACAGAAGGGAGTAAAAACGATAAAAGAAATCTGCCCGAAGTGTGGCGAATATCTGAAACGAACTTATACACGGGAATTAGTGGATGGTAAACAGCGTTTTGTTAAATCCGGCTGGTCCTGTCCTTCCTCAGCCTGTGAGTATGTTGTGAAAGATTATGTAGAGCTTAGTGAAGGTGAACCTGTGGATAATGTAAAAAACTTTGCAGAAGCTTGCTGTGATCAGAACAGCTTAAAAGAGCTTAAAGCAGCTCTTGCAGGAGACGCAGACGAAACCGATATGAAAACATGGCACCTAACCGAAGATCAATGGCGCAAAGCTCTAGAAGTTGCCATAATTGCAATGGAGAACAATCTCAGTGTAGACGAGGCAATTAAGTGTATTTGTGATGAAGAGGACCAGGAGGCTTAAACCGTGCTTATAACAATTCAAGCTGGAGATATCTACCGGACGTATAACACCGAATCCCTAGATGATTATCATCAAAAATTACTTGAAAATCGAGTAATGGAACTTATAGAAATGGCGGATATTTGGTATGGGAGAGAAAGCACAGAAGAAGACCAGGAAGAATAAAACAGTAATTACTTTTTTCTTTCCTTTTTGTCCTACTGTTCATCTGCGGATCTGTGCAGGCCTGGCGGGATATCCGTCTAAAATCAATGTCTCGTTACCTTTCCTATTTACGATAATACTTTTATAAAGATTTGTGTGACGAATCGGATTCGAACCCACGAATACTTTCGTAACGGATATTAAGTCTGTCGCCTTTAATCTGACTTCTTGCCGTAACTCACAAGAAACGAAAACAAAATTAGTAAATCAAGAGAAAACGAGAAATAAGCGAAAATAGAAAATTCTAATAAGTTTAGTGCGGGAGAAGGGATTGTTAATTGGAGTGTAATCTATGGGGGCATGTTTATAGTTTCAGTTGTAATTCCTGTCTATAATAAAGAGCCACATGTTAAAAGAGCGTTAAGATCTGTTCTGAATCAAACAGTTCAGGATTTCGAAATGATTGTTATTAATGATAGATCAACAGATAAAAGTTTACAGGAAGTTAAAAGTTTCAGTGACCCTAGAATTCGATTAATTAGTCAGGAGAATTCAGGCGTTTCAATCGCGTGCAACAGAGGAATTGATGAAGCTAAATCCGAACTTATAGCTTTTCTGGATGCGGATGACGAATGGATACCAGATTATCTTGAAACGATTTTAAGGCTTCGGGAAAGTTATCGGATGCAGGCATGTATGTAACTTCACTGAAAACTGAGTTAACTGATAATGTGTTGATGGATAAAGATGAAGAATTAAGGAAGCTTATTCCGGACGAAGGGTTACTATTAAATTATTTTAAAGTATGCCTGAAAAAAACCGCATCCGAGCGTGAACTATTCAGTACCTGTTCAGTAACAGTTCCTAAAAAAGTGTTTTCAGAAATTGGAGGATTTCAGACCGTCTTCTGGTGGGGTGAAGAGTTGATATGTAGGGCAGGATTGCCCTGAAATGCCCCATTGCATACAGCAGTCAGGTGTGCGCCATTTATTATCAAAACATTGTCAATAGTGCTTCACAAAGAAAAAAGCCTGTAGAGATTCATCCTTTTGTAATAACGGGAAAAGAGTCTCTAATGCTTTGTGGGGTGCCACATGAAGTTATAACAGATTTAGAGGAATATATAAAACACGTTGAAATGTCTACAGCAAAACACAACAAGAGGCTGGTGATAGAAGTCTGGCTTTTAATCTTCTAACCAGAAATGATACCAGGTTAGCCTACAAAAAATCTTAATTGGAGTAATTCTCTCAACGACCATCGAAAGGAATTTCCCGATGTTTTCTAAATTTGTACTAAAAAATAGTATTTTTGTGGAGATCCTTTCCGGCTTGTGGTAGATGATACAAGAGGCTTAAGCCTAAAGGCTTAGGAATTCCTTTTATTATCAGCTGAGAAACAGGCGCAGACAATTAATTTTTATTGTCCTTCTAAGCAGTACACCGAAGAAGAAGCGGAAGAAGTAAGAATGGAAATATTAGAACGACTTTCAAGGATTAGAGAAGGGCAAAGGTTGCCAATTATCTAAATATATGATCCTGTTACAATTTCTCTAAATCGCCACGTTGATTATATTTACCACTATAGAAAAGTCTAATATCTTACTAACTGTCTATATGATATGAAGAAGTTAAATCTTGATGAAATTATCATTTTGAATATAACAATATACCTGATATTTGCTACAACGATAAAGGATTTTATGCCTTCTGATGCTGATTATACTGAATTTTCAAAACTCATGTCTAATTATTATGGGCAGGCGGTTGTGGCTTTAATATTTGCATATATGTATACTAAATTTGATTTTGACTATCTTAATTTGAAAAAGCGGTATTTTGATCGGGGTTTATTTCTCAATTTGATTTTAACTAACATTTTATTTTTTATTATAATAAAGTACCCTTCGGATTCAATTAAGCAGGTTGCGTGGCTAATTGAAACTGCTTTATTAATGGCTTATACTTTAGGAATACCAGGGTTACTTGGAGGATTCTCGTTTCTTATGATGATATCAATAGCAGTTAAGAATATAATTTCTCCACTATTTAGAAATAAAAATGTAAGAAAACATAAAATTAGACTAAAATGAGATCAGGTGTCACTGAGTAACCTTTTTTCATCTTCTATTTGTGGATATATAAGGAAGTTTCATTACGAAAACTTCCAGAAAGGCTTTTTTTTTCCCCGGGCACTTTAATGACCTTCTGATTAATCAATGTTTGAACCTGCAGGAGATAATTATTATAGGTGTGTTTAAGGTTATCTTCTCTCTGGCTGTCCTTCTCAATTATCTCTAAATATTTTTCTTTGTGGGCTTCTTCGAGATTATTTATTTGACAAATTGCAATTTACTTAATATTATAATTGTCTGAATAAAATAGAAATGTTTAATTTATTTTAAACATTGGAGTTAAACGGAGGGAATTTGACACGAAAAAGAAGGACCCCAATAGAACACACAGAGAACATTCACTTATTAGAGTTTTAGGAATAACAGTTCTGTTGCTAGTAACGGCAGTGAATATTGCAAGTGCAGAACAGACTATAATTGATAGTATAACCACAGATCCAGAGCATCCGAGATATGTTTTTCAAAGAACAGGGTTATATTACTCTTATTTTACTATTATAGTTCACGTTACTAATCCACCTCCGGGAGGACAATTGTATTATACTAACTATTGTCTCTATGGACAAACAACAATAGATGATAATGGGATGGCATCATTTCCTGCAACTTTGCAGATCAATATTCCATACGAGCATGAATGTCTACCTCATTTTCATCTAGAAGTCTCTGATGCTGCTGGAAATCTTGTAGCGAGTGCTGAAAAATCTATAACAATTTACAGGCCTGGTGAAATTCCTGAATTTCCTTCGATTGCTTTGCCGTTGGCTTGCATAATTGGATTGATTCTGGTTGTAGGACGTAGAAAAGAATGATTGATAGTTGATCATGAAATTATTTTCTTCTCATGTCACCAACATTTCCAAAATTGCTTTTTTTCTCCAAGCGCTTCTATCTGCTTAACCTCTACATTCTTGAAGTAATGGGCGAACATATCAAGCCTGCTTACTTCTCTTGTAAGGTCCTCTATTCTCATATCCCTCTCTCTTCTAGTAGTATTCGTTTATCCAGTACTCTAAAAAACCTCTCTAAAAGGCTCTAAATCTCACATTCTCTTATTATCGTTTTTATTTTTACAAGTAAAGTATATAAACTTTACTGCTTATAAAGTAAATAGAGGTAAAATAATGAGCGCAACAGGATACACAAGAGAACTCGCAAGAATTAAAGCAACTCAGAAAGCATGGGAATATAGAAAATATGGCAGACCAATGAAAAAGCCGGAACCAATGAGCTTTAATGAATGGCTCCGGGCTGGAATGGATCACTACAAAAAAGAATATGGGTTCACCTATGAACTATCGACCCCTAGCATGATGAGGATAAACAGCCAGGGCAAAGCAGCATATTGAGAACATGTGCAAACTTCAGAGAGGAATACGAGACTGACTACCTCTCTAAATTCTAAATTTTTGCCTTTTCGAAACTATCTTTGTTGCGCTCAATGTAGATAGAAAAGACGGTGTAGAACATGGCTAAACTAACAGCGACATACAATGGGCAGACTTTTAAGAGATCAACTGATAGAACTTACACACATGTACTGATTACCAGGGACGAAGGCGAAACCTGGGAAGCTAAATCAAGGGCTGGAAGCCTTACCCTTGAACAGAAAAGGATAAACGAGTTTACCAAGGAAAACCGGGAAGTAAAAATTATTTCGGTCAACTCCTAAATTTTGAGGCATGGATGAAAGATAAAAGGCGCGAACCCTACAATACTCCGAAGAATTCAAGGCGGCTGTCATGGCTGCCTTTCCCTCTTCTGAACGCATGCGGCGAATGCTGGAAGAAAACGCTTTTTCTCTCGGGTATTCCCTTTCCGAAGGCGGGATAAACTCCATAGATCCGTCTCTGGTTGATGCATGCCAGCAGGAAAAACTATTAAGGATTGCCCGTGATGCGGTGGAGAAAAGGCGATTATATGAGATGTGGCAAAACGAGGTATACGAATGACTGAACGAGCACCTAATAGACCAGGTAAAGCTGAACCCTGGCCAGCACGACAAAGAAAACTGACTATGCAGCTGCACCCATCGGATAGAATATTTTTCAGGTCCGTTAATGCTCGGGGTATCCCTGCGGGAGTCGGAGCCGGGAACGCGGGGAAGGCATGCACAGTGATTATAGGACACAAGCAGATAGAAGGGCTGGAGAAGGTCCGGAGCTTCAGGGACCTGGAAGAATTCTCAGGCTCTTCTGTGGAGATCTTCCCGGAAGACCTGGCGTTTTCTTGCCTGGTTGATTCTGTAGGGGCTCCCTATTCTGTGGGAATTCCGAATAAGGGAAAGGATGTTACAATTATAGTCCATGGAGAAGAAGAAACGGAGGAATAAAAGCATGAAAATGTCAATAATTGAAGCACTTGAAAAATTAGCAGAGCTCAACAACTACGAAGAAATTTTAGTAAAAATCAAAGATGACGAACCCACTCCAATTGATTTAGAAATTCATGATATCCGGAATTTCGCGGATGATCCGGACCAAAAATTTGATTTGATAGTCACAGAGTACACAATCCGAGAGCTAGATGAAAATGGAAAAGAAAAGTTAGGAGAACCTCTTTATAGAGTGGTTAAATAATCGATTCTTTCTTTCCTTTTTGTATTCTTTCTCTTGCTTCCTTTTTTCTCTTTCACCTGGTTGGATTCCCTCCGGATCCGTGAGGACCTGCAGTAAAATGTTATCCCTTTTGTGTTAAAATAGAAGGCATGTATCTGTCAGGCCTTGCAGTATATCAGGCTAAAAACAGTAAAGGCTTTCCAGATTGGAGAACGCTTTTAAAAAAGAGTAAATCATTTGTCTTATCAATCCGGTCGGAGTGTAACACAGGTTCTGTAAAATCGCAATAGAAGAGAAACTGAGAAAATGCATATGTCTTCGGGTAAAACCTATGCATATCTTTGCTTCTGAAATAACTAACCTTTTCACCATAAAGATAAACCAATTTTATAAAACTTTGAGTAAAATGAGAAAGTTTAAGACTGTAATACAGGTTTAAGTTATTAAGATATTACATATAAAATTAAATATATGAGTCTAGAATAATGGAACCCAACAATAATAGTGAAGAGTCCTCTATTGAAATATCTTAATACGAGTTGGTAACAAATTTTTAGGACTGGGGGACATGAGTGATAAAATACCAGTGCAGTTTGATAAGCCAATTGAAACAGAATTGAAAAAAAAGAGAAAAATGTCGTTTCCCGCTTTCATCTGTTGGCTCATAATTGATATTCTACTTTTAGGATCTGGGCATGCTATTTTATTTCTTCTGGTTTCGACGTTGTTATTGTGGGGGGTTGTAGCAAAAAAACCTCTAGACCAGTCAAATAATGTTTTAGTACCACCGGTAGAGTACACATTATCTAAAAACAAAAAATATGACGAAATACCAGCATACAGAGTAGGAAATACACTTGCAGCACGCCCAGCAAAATATAAAGAAGGTCCAGGATACAGATTAGTAGAAAAAGTACAGTAAAAACAGCACAATACACATTCGCTGAAATAGATGAAATGGATGGATTTAAATTCGAAAAGTATATGAAGCAGGTTTTTGAAAGCTTAGAATATTCAGTACATCATACCCCGTTATCAGGTGATCAGGAGTGCAGACCTTGTTTTAACATCAAACGAGGGAATAAGAACTGCTGTTCAGGTCAAAAGGTATTCAAGTAAAGTCTCAAATGGTGCAGTACAGGAAGTTGTAGCTGCAAAAGGTTTGTACAAATGCACTCAAGGCATGGTAGTTACAAATAATTATTTTACTGATTGTGCCAAACAATTGGCTAAAGCGAACGGTATTGAGTTAATTGATAGAAATGAGCTTAGAAAGCTGATCAATAAAATTTCACATACTGTAAATCAGGATCAAGAATGGTTACGACATTTTCATAGATCCTCATCATTATTAAACGCCTATTTGCCAAGAATAAAAACTGATTTTAAAAATCTTAGTTATACAACTCTCGCAAGCTTTGACAGCAAGATACAAAAAGCCATGGACGAGAATAGCGAATATACTGCTTCTTCTAGATTTGTAGATGCTAGAAAGGAGTGGGGGGCAGCTCTTCTAAATTTTAACGCTGCTGGAGTATATTCGACGTTACACCCAAACGGAGGGAAAATATGTGATGTAACTAATCCAGAAGCCTGTGCAAATTTGAAGGCACTTCTGGAATCATGCTTTAGCCATCTGAATAGGACAAATGCAGCCATAGAAGTTGCAGTGTTAGACAATCTCAATCTAAACGAAGAGAATTATTCTGAAGAGAGAGCCTCCTCTATAGAGGATACATTGAAACTTACTTTCAAATAAAAACATCTCTTTATTTTTAATAAGAAGTTAACTCTTTATCTAGCGGGCTACCTTTAATCTGACTTCTTGCCGTAACTCACAAGAAACGAAAACAAAATTAGTAAATCAAGAGAAAATGAGAAATAAGCGAAAATAGAAAATTCTAATAAGTTTAGTGCGGGAGAAGGGATTCGAACCCCTGAACGCCTGCGCGAATAGATCTTGAGTCTACCACCGTTGACCGCTTGGTTACTCCCGCCTGTTGTCGAGTTATCTGTTTTGTCTAAATATTATCCCGTCTTCCGGATATATCTTGAACCTACCACTGTTGACCGCTTGGTTACTCCGCTTTTTCCGGAATCCAATAAGGTAACGATAGAACTAGCATATAAAGCTAATCCTGTAAGTAAGCTATCCTGAAGTTATGTTAATTCTGTAAGTAATAATCTTTCCTGTAAAAACTTAAATTAAAAATTTAAATTCGGGAGATCTTGAAATACTATTAAGTTTTTAATTATTTTTTTCGGCTCAGAATTTTGGGCTCAGAATTTTCAACTTCGGATTTTTCGGCTTTAAATTTTTCTATTTAAGCCTTCCTGCTTAACACTTTAAGCCCGCCTGATTTTCAGGCCCCTTCTCCTGAACTGTTAACGTGAACCCAGTCAAGGTACTCCCGTTCTCCTTCAATTCCCCAGAATTCTATTGCAGGCATTTCATACGTGTGTAATGACTTTACAAGCCTTGTAATTTCTTCAAAGCGTGAAGAATCGGTTTTTACAAACAAAGCGATCTCGTTGTCTTCTTCGAGCTTTTCATTCCATCGGTAGACCGAAGAGACGGGAAACATATTCACGCAGGCTGCAAGTCTCCTGGAAACCAGTTCTCTTGCGATCTGCGACGCATTCTCCATATTTCCGGCAGTAATATATACAATTCCAAGCATGGGCAGAAACCTCACGGAAACCTGATATCGCGAACAATATAATGTAAAGCACATTATTCCTATGTAACTAGTATCTATCGCCTCTTGCTATAGTTATCTACCGCCTCTGGCCACAGAATTTATCGCTTCTGATCCTAAATATCGCCTTTAGCCGTAGAATTGGCTTTCAGGGCGGCCGGTTCATGCTTCCACAGCCATTTCACATAAACTTATACGATCATTTCACATAAGCTCATACAATCATTTCACATAAGTTTGTATAACCGTTTTATATAAACTTCCATATACGTTTTTATATAATTATGATGTATTACTATGTATTACTATGTACCTTTTTCCAGATAGGAGCCTTTTGAAAAAGGAATGGCAATATGTATCGATTTAAAATAGTAAGGCATACTATAACATTTTTATATCATATGGAGCACTAAAGCTCAACATGATGAATTAATTGGCGCAGACGCAGAGTTTTATATCAACCATATTAAAATTATAGATATATGCTCTCAACAGCTATAGACTTAAGCTAATTCAAAATTCATATTCATTTAGCTTAATTAATAGCCGGTTCAGCTAAATCAATAAGAGGCTAAACTTGATTTATAACTGACTCAACTTAATCAGTAATTGTCTAAGCTTAATTCATAACTGGTTGAGCTTAATTCACAATCGGTTAAGCTTAATTCACAATCGGTTAGGCTTAATAGTTTCGGAGAATTTCCTTGAGTGGCACAAGCATTGTACTGGGTATTTTTTTAATGTACTGGTTCCTTATCTCCTTTCTTGATAGAAAGGGGATTCTGGAGAAGTATAACATAAGCACATTCGGGCCGCTTCCCATCCTCATGATCAGAACAACAAAAGGGCTTAAACTGCTGGATGTTCTGGCCCGCCCGAAGCTTTACTGGAGGAGCTTTGCAAATCTCGGGATCCTGCTGATGTTCGCAGGCATGATTGCAATGTTCCTGGTCATAGCTCTCTCGGACCTTGCGCTGTATACTTCTTTCCTTAATGGAAACGTACCGGAGCCGGGAAAATACAATGCTCCGAGAAATATCCTGCTTATCCCGGGAGTAAACGAATTCATTCCTTTTACCTGGGGAGTTATTGCGCTCATAGTCACGCTTGTCGTGCACGAATTCTCGCATGCGATACTTTGCAGAGTTGAAGGCATCAGGGTCAAATCAATGGGTATCCTGTTTGCTCTGGTTCCTGTCGGAGGTTTTGCAGAGCCTGATGATGAACAGCTTTTCGGGACGAAGGAAAAAGCGGAAAGAGAACTTCCTCTGACAGCCACGATTGAGGAAATCGAGGAATGGGAAAAGGGAGAGAAAATAGGGCGAGACACTGAGGAGTTGAGGCCTGAAGAATCAAAGCCTAAAGAGGCGGATTCCGGCCCTGTAATAGGCGCTACAAGGACTCAGAGAGCCCGGATTCTTGCAGCAGGCGTTATGGCCAATTTCACTGTTGCTTTTATCGCTTTCCTGCTCTTCTTCGGGCCTGTACTCGGGGCAATTGCACCTTTAAGTGATGCCATGGTCTTAAACGTAAGTGAAAGTTCTCCGGCTGACCTAGCAGGGCTAGAGGAAGGTATGATAATAACACAGATTAATGATACGGATATCACAACAGCCGTAGATCTGCTAACCTATCTCGAAACAACCAGTCCCGGAGACACTGTCCGTATCTATGCTGAAAAAAACGATACTGTCTCCATGCATGATTTAAAGGTTGTTTCCGTCCCTCCGGACTACATTGGCGGAGTGCTTGTAGGAGGTGTTGTCCCGGAAAGTCCTGCAGATGATGCAGGAATTGAAACCGGAATGACAATGGTCAGGATCAATAATACGGAAATGCAGAACATTGCAACTTTCGTAAGCTTTATGGAAACCACTCAGGCAAACCAGACCGTAAAGGTAGAGCTGCTCCCTCCTGAAAACTATACAGGCAACCTCACTGAAAACGGCACTGTAGTTTTCGATGTGCAGCTGTCTTCCAATTCTCCGGAAAATGATCGAGGTTTCCTCGGAGTCATTTATGGGAATAACGGAGTTGCGGAATTCCCTATGTTCGGGGTTTCAATATGGATGCCGCAGGCAAAAGTGTATCTTGACGCCCTCAAACAAATTCCATCCCTGCTAACCGTGCCTGCAGGCTGGATTATTCTTTTCGGACTTCCTATCTACGGATTTGCAGGTGAGGGATTCCGGGGCTTCTCAGGTACCATCATGCAGTTTTATCAGCCTGTGGGCTGGGCAGAACCTCTGGGAATAGGGATCTTCTGGATTGCAAATACCCTTCTCTGGGTTGGCTGGCTGAACTTTTATGTCGGACTGTTCAACTGTTTACCTGCTGTGCCTCTGGACGGAGGGCATGTATTTAAGGACTATACCTATTCCTTTATATACCGGCTTACAAGGAACGACTCAGTCTCGGAAAAGATCTCAAACTCTATCACAGCGAGCTTTTCGATGTTGATCCTGTTCTCGTTTATTTTCATGATATTCGGGCCTTTCATAGGACAATGGATTTGACTGACTTCGAAATTTCCGATTAAACCCTGGCCTTCACAAAAACCATAAGGCTTTGGGTTTTTACTTCCTTTTCCGGTTTTTTTATTAAGGTCGGTTTCCTCAATTTCCTTTCCCTTTTTATTTTTTATCTTTATCTTTATCTTTATTCCTTATTCCCCCACATTTAATCCCGAGGAAATTGTTCTGGTAAAATTATTCTGTAGAAATCGGTCTATAGAAATTGTTCTGTAAAAAATTATCCTGCGTAATATTATTTTTCCAAAAAATTATTCTGTTAAACTGGAGATATATAGATCTATCAGTAATAGCTATAAGACGTTTCAGTTCAATCTTTATCAGGGAAACTCAGGCAGGACTTCAAAAATGTTTACTTCAGGGAGAAAGAGAGTCGGTTTCATAACAGGGGTTCGGAAAGCACTCCGCAGGCATCCCCATATTGCATACAAAATAGCGGCTATGCTCCTGTTTGTTATATATGTCCTGACTTTCGAGTA
This sequence comes from Methanosarcina sp., assembly GCF_049706645.1. Lineage (GTDB taxonomy): Archaea > Halobacteriota > Methanosarcinia > Methanosarcinales > Methanosarcinaceae > Methanosarcina. The sequence continues at coordinate 11,986 of NZ_JBNAKP010000001.1, forward strand.
TCTCATGATCCTTGAGAACCAGCCCGAAAATGCAAATCTTATTACCGCTATCTACTGGGCCACAACCACCGTTGCGACGGTTGGGTACGGCGACGTGGTCTTTACTTCCCTGGCAGGAAGGCTTTTTACTATAATCGTACAGGTTCTTGGCATAATTTTGATTTCGGGTTTTCTTGTAACTTATATTGTTACCCCCTGGATGGACAGGGTTATCAAGTTCAGGCTGCCAAGAAGGGTCTCTTCAGGCATGAAAGATCACATAATTATCTGCGGATACAATCAACTGGTTGAGACCCTTATAGACGAGTTGACCGAACAGGATATGCTTTTCGTAGTAGTAGAAGACGAAGAAGAACTCATCAGGGAACTTGTTTATAAAAACATTCCCTGCATTTTCGGATCTCCGAGTGATAAGCAAACCCTTAAGAACGCTGGTATAGAGAAAGCCAAACTGCTTATTGCAAATAAATCGGATGAAAGAAACGCGAATATTGTTTTGACGGCCAGGGAATTTCAGCATATAAACATTATTGCCATTGTTGAGGATCGATCGAACTCGAAATACCTCAAATATGCAGGAGCTGATACGGTTGTCTCTCCCAAATCGATGTTCGGGCAGTTTATCGGAAAAAAGGCAATGGACAGGCTTGTAAGCCGGGTTACGGGGGCTACTGAGGTTTTTGAAGGGATCCATATTGTTGAGTTTCCTGTTTACCTCAAAAGCCCTCTTATAGGCAAGACGCTTAAAGAAATTTCCAGCCAGCAGCTCACGGGTGCAAAGATTGTAGGAACCTGGAAAAGCGGAACCCTTTCCTTTGATCCCAAGGAAGAAGATATTGTCAGGGAGAACTCTGTTTTGCTGGCTGTAGGAACCCGTGAGGAGCTTTCAAAACTGAAGAAACTTACACATTAATCCGGTATCATAACTAAATAAATTGACATATTAATCCAGTATTCAAAAGTGAAGGAAATTAACAGACGAGAAGGAAATTAACAGACGAATCCGATAATTTGATATATACAATAAATTTTATCCGTATGGGCAAGTAGAAGAAGGTAAAATTCAGGAATAGGAATGAAAACTTGAACTGAACTTGATAAGTGCAATTCAGAGGATTCGGGGTCAAAAATGGAGTCAAAAGGACATCTGGTCGTACTGGGATATGGAGATGTCGGAAAAAGCATAGTAGATATACTCTCTGGAGGCCCTTTTCGTTTTGTAGTTGTGGATTCTAATGACAAGGTATTTGAGAATGTCGACTTCGAGCATCTGGTTGGGAATGGGGCGGATGAAGACGTATTGCTTGCAGCCGGAGTAAAAACAGCTTCTTTTGAATTTGTGGCTCTTAATGATGATACCAATGTTATTTTCGCAACTCTTATTTCCAGAAGCCTGAATCCGGAACTTACCATTGTGGCAAGGGCAAACTCCGTAAAATCCATTGACAAGATCTACAAGGCAGGAGCGGATTATGTAGGTTCCCTTTCCATAGTAGCTGGCCAGATGCTTGCCAAAATGACTGCAAACTGCATGGGAAAAAGCTGTAGAATCGATGAGGATATAATGCTCTACGAGGGCATAGAAATCGAAAAATACCGTGTTGACAGGAGTTCTTTCCTTGATGGTAGGTCAGTAGAAGAACTTGATCTCGAAGGGCAGATCGGGTGTACTATAATAGGCATCGAACGCGGAAAGCTCGTCATAACGGCAATTAAAAAGCAAACAACAATAAGGGCAGGAGATACCGTTGCAGTTGTGGGAAGCAGCAAGCAGATTTCAGAGTTTAAGAAAAGGTACACTAATTAAAGGGACCTGTTTTTAAATTTGTTTAATTCTTTACTTCTAACTTACTCAATTCTGTTTTCAAAACTTATTTAGCTCTTGTTTAAAGCTTATTTAGCTCTTGTTTAAAGCTTACTAACTCCATTTTAAAACTTATCTAACTATTTGGGGAAGAGTATATCACTTAAGACATATTATAATAAATCAGAAACTTACCTGCGTTTAAGATGTGATAATATGGAGAGTTTGTCTACAGGGATAGAAGGGTTGGATACGCTAATGGATGGAGGTTACCCTAAAGGAAAAAGTATTCTGGTTACGGGCCCTCCCGGTGCCGGGAAAACTATTCTCAGCATTCATTTCCTGTACAGGAGCTGCAAGAAAGGCAAGAAATGCATACTGATCCTTACAAGAGAACTTACGGAAGATATCCTCAGTCAGTCCCGAAGCCTTAACCTTGACCTCAAACCTTTTCTGGAGAGCGGACAGCTCAGTATTAAGAATATCTTTGAAGACAAAATGAACAAAATCAAAAGCGCTTCCAAATTCGGAAAAGGGCTCTGTGCTGTGGACACGGATATAATCGAGTACCTCAGTTCCATATCTTCACAAGTTGATGTCATGGTTATCGACAATATAGGGGTAATGGCTATAAGTCACGATATAAAAGAGTTTGCCGATGAATTCAGTTCTATAAGTATTATACTTCTAAAGAATGGATGTACAAGCCTTTTTATCATGGATGAGGATTCTTACAACCTTACCCACAGGCTTACCGGCTATATGGTCTTCGGGCTGATCCGGCTCACCTCACAGGAGAATTTCAGCTCTGGAAAGACAAAAAAATATCTTTACATTGAAAAAATGAGGGATAAAGCTGTCCCTGTCAAGTATTCTCTATTTGATATTACCCCTGAAGGAATGAGAATAATTACGAGCATAAAATGAACTATTAACAAGCATAAAATTAACTGTTAACAAGCATAAAATTAACTGTTAACAAATAAGCATAAATTAGCTATTAACAAGCATAAAATGAACTGTTAATAGGCATGAACGTTTATTAGAAGCACGAATTAGTTAATGCGAAAGAAATAAACAGAGTAATAGAGGAGGCATCAATGTCTATAAAGGCATGAAATAACCTGCTTTAGGGATCTGGTCGTTTTTCAATCTGATGCTTCTGGAAAAAGCAGGTTTAAGAAGCCTGAGTAAAATTAGGTCTTACACTCCCTTTATAAGAAACTCACAGCAATCATTCCTGTTCCCTATAGTCTTCAGCGCTTCAACACTGAAATCAGGATCCACTTTAAAAGTTACATTTGAGAGAATTTTCCTGGTCAAAGTGCACAAAATAGGATTTTTGCGGGCTTCTTCTCCTCTCCAGGGACATTTTGTCCCCCTTACTATCCAGGAACTTTCTCCTTGACCCCTTTCTGAAGAAAAGTTTCCACCCAGCTGGTTCATAATTTCGGCACAGATCTCGCCTGCATAAGAGAAATCCATCTTCCTGTTTTCAAGGTGATACAGCTCAAGCAGCGTTTTTTCGACCATGCCTGTCATCTGGTTAATTATGACTTTCTTTTCCTCATTGGAAACAACCTGGAGCAAAGTGGGAATGATTGCAGTAAGGATATTCTGTATCCGGTTTTTTATCTCAAGGTTGTCGCGGTCAGCCATCAGCCGATCATGCAGGCATTTTACCCTGAGTAGAGACTTTACTCTGGTCCTGAGCTCAAGCCTGTTTATGGGTTTTGTAAGGAAGTCATCAGCGCCGACTTCAATTCCCTTTATCCGGTCTTGAAGTTCGGAAAGAGCCGTAAGCATCAAAACCGGAATGAACTGAGTTTCGGGATCGTTTTTGATAATTTTGCAAACATCATAGCCGCTGATCTCAGGCATCATCACATCCAGGAGAATCATATCGAGTTTCTCTTCCTTTAATTTCTGGATAGCTTCTTTTCCGCTACTGGCAGTACTAACTTCATAGGGTTCCATTGAAAGGTAGGCTTCCATAAGCTCTACATTCTCAGGCATATCGTCGACGATGAGGATTTTTGGTCTGCTATTTTTATTCTGCAAGGTTTCCTCCCCCAGACTCATGAATTTTAATCCCTTCGGATGTGATTTCAAAAATAGACATTTCAGGAGAAATAGGAGTGCTGCGCATTTTTGGTATGCTCAGGTAGCGCTCCATTTTTCCAAGATAAGAATTTTCTCTTACAAGCAGGCGGATCGTCCCATAAACCGAATATTCAGCGAGCTGGTGGGTTATATTGTGTGCAGATTCGTCCATAATTAAAAGAGCAGTGCAGCCTCTTTTTCTCACCAGGTAATTCAATGCGTCAAACTGATCCCTCAACTTCTTTATAGAGATTTTGAGAGCAAAGGTGCCTATGTTATCTATAACGAGGCATTCCGTTCCCTCCTGTATTAATTCTATAAGACTGGGAATTTCGATATCCAGACTTTCAGGCTTGAATCCGTATCTGGTCTGACCTATCATCTGCGAACGGTTCTCAAAGACTTTTTCTATAATGAGCTGTCCGCTCTCCAGAAAAGGTTTGAGGTCGCGCCCCAGCAGGCTTGCCTGGTAGAGAATATCCTCAGGAGTTTCCTCAGTTGCGATTATCATACATTTCTTGCCTTCAAGACAATTTTTATAAATGAAATGGATCCCGAAGATTGTTTTCCCACTACCTGCTATACCTGTTATAAGTGTTACTTTATTTACAGGATAACCCCCAATAAGCTTCCTGTCCAGCTCCCCTATGCCTGTCGAAACCCTCTCCATTTTTTTAGACCCTCTTTCGTTCTGTATTCTATCTTTATAGCTTCCCGCACTATGAAGTTATATAAGATCATTAGCTTGAAATTGTTAGAGCAGTTTCCAACTGACCCTGGTATTTCGAAACTGCATATAAAGAGAAAAAATATTTTCTATGTAATTCCACTTTATGGATAAGGCCCTGTCAGCCTTATGGTTTGGCCTTAATCCCGTCTATCTGACCAGTCCGGAAAATCTTTTTCCATTCTGTTTTCATTAGTTTGATATTACTTTTTATGAAATATTATCTGTTCAACTCTCTTATTTAATGGACACTGTTATTCTGTCAGACGTACTATATATTTTTATTTACTCTTCTGTTATCCTTGTCCAGTTGGAACAGTTTATACGGAAGTTTCAGGATAATCTCTTCCAGTTTAGGGTGTTTAAGATCAAAACTTTACTTTCTACCTTCTTTCATCTTCTTTAATTCCCTCCAATCTCTTCTGTCTCTTCTGTTCTTTATGCTCTCTTTCTTTAACTTCTATCTTCCTTCTATCCTGTTTCTCTCCCGGCTTCTATTTCCTGCGGCCTTAATTTTGAGAGAAAAGTTTAATATGGATAGCTTCTATCAATAGTGCTGCACCGCGGGCTCGTGGGGTAGCCAGGATATCCTAATGGGCTTCGAAGTAAGATTATTACGAAGATACCCATTGACTCGTGTTCGAATCGCGGCGGGCCCGCTAACCTATCTTTATCTGTCTCTTTTATTCCGCGAAAGTAGTGATTCTTTTTAGTTCATTTCTATCAGAGACGCAACACACGATCCCTACCCTGGAGTCAGGCGGTAAACCGGGTATCTCTTACTAGGGACGAGCGTGAGCAAAGAACGCACCCGATGGTGGCGAAACTGAAAAGCTGGTACATACGCCGCTTTGTAGAGTTTCTTTATGATTTCTTTCTTTGCACCAGGTGGTATTAAGGAGAGGCTTGAAGTCGTCTAAGGCTTTGAAGCGCTGTCCCGGTCTTGCAGTTCTAACCGCTGCTAAAGCAACATGACCCAACACTGGTCCTGGACAAAGCGAGAAACCCGAAAAGTAGTCCCACGGGACCTGAGAAGATCATGAAGCTTCTGGAAATAATTAACTTGACAAATAAATTTTGATGTTTGAACACGCTTAAATTTTTTGAAAATCTCAAATCGTATTCTCTGGATAACTATTTATCATCTGAGTAAAATTCTATATCATGAGCTGGTACGGAATAGATGCAGCAGACAGAGCTCTCTCAAGGACAAGAAAAGCTCTTTTTGAACCTTTTGATTTCTGGAAATGGGCAAAACTCGCAATTATCATTTTTCTGTTAGGCGGAGTTGTCTCGAATTACGGAGGTTCGACCAATTACAGGATGGGGTCGGAAGATTTAGAAGATAATTTTCCGGTTATTGAGCCTGGCCAGATACCTGTATTTCCTTTTGGCGCGGAGGAGCTTGGGATCAGTTATATCCAGTCTGTATCTCTCTCGGCAGTTATAATAGCAGCAATAGTTTTTATTTTTCTCTTAGCTTTGATTTTCTCGTATATTTCCAGTGTCATGGAATTTGTTTTTGTAGAGTCCCTTGTAAGAAACGAAGTGAAATTCTGGGCTTATTCACGGAGGTTTATGGAAAAGGGATTTTACCTTTTACTGGTGCGTCTAGCCCTTGGGCTGGGATTTCTGGCACTCTTCGGAATAGCCCTTCTTCCCCTTATCCCCGCTATCCTCGAAAGTTCCTCAGACTTTACCTGGCCTGCCCGGCTTGGAGGAATTTTATGGGTTGCAGGAATAATTAGCGTGCTGTTCCTGCTCGCAGCTGCAATAAATTCCCTTTTAAGCCTTGCAATTCCGGTTTCCATCTACCGGGATAAAGGAATTCTTCCGGCTTTCCGCATGGTCTATCGAAATTTCAGAAAAAGCTGGCAGGAAGTTGTTGTTTACTGGTTTATCAGGTTCTTGCTCGGGATAGGAGTGGCCATTCTTGCAATTTTCTTCTTTGTGCTGGTGATGCTGGTTTTAGGGCTCGCTTTCCTTATCTTTGACGCGGTTCTGTACTTCCTATTTTCGTCCCTGGTATCGGAACCCCTTCTCTGGATACTCCTTATACCCTTTATCGTTATAGAACTGGCTCTGATCCTGGGAGCCCTGCTTTTCCTTAATGTACCCCTTGCCGTTTTCCTGAAATACCATCTCTTGAGCTTCCTTGAAGCCTGGTTTCCAGATGCAGATATTCCTTTTTTTGATGCCTCTGCCCTGGAGCCTAAAACCGGGTTTAATGAACCTGAGCCGAATTTTTGAGCTAAAAGGCGGAATATTTAGAGCTCTGAGCAAGTAGGAAAGCTTTAGGGCTCTGAGCCAAGCTTTTAAGAGAAAAAAGACGAAGCTCGGGACTTTGGGGACTTTGAATTGTTGCCTCAGCCGATTTTCCGGTTTTCGGATCAGGTTTTCGGATCATTTTAAAATAAACTTTAATAGCCGCACCCTTTAACTTCCGGATAAAGAAACTGAGTTCAGAAACCCTGTTTTTTTAAATATAATATAGTTCCTGAAACTAACTATATCCTGAAAATTGTTTCTCCGGGATTCATCCGGAAAAGTAAAAATCGGGAGTTGAAAATAATGAAGCAGGAGTTCATTGAAAAGTATTATCTGGGTAAAGAAGTCGAAATTGATATTGGAGGGAATACCACATACAGGGGAATTGCCGCAGAGTGTAATGATGGAGTCCTCAGCCTTAAATGGACTATAAAAGAAGAAGGCTATACCCATATAGAGATAGAGAAAATCGCTGCCATGTGGAGAACGCTGAAAAAATAATAAATTACTTCACCAGGGCTTCGGGCCCAGGTTCCTTTTGTACCGGTTGCTTCTATAGTTAAGCTTTAAATCAGGAGAAAATCCTCTCCTTTTTTTCCTAGAATTAACCTGTTCTTATCCTCATCTGCCTATTAACTTCAAAGTTCACTGTCTTTAGACATAAATTACCCCTCTTGAGCAAACAAAGTGAGCGAAACGGCTCCGTGCTGTTGCACTTGCAGTGCAACTCCCCGAAAATCTTCAATTTCCTGTGCTCCCGAAGCGGAACTCGGGCGAGACAGAACTCGGGTGACAATTCGGGCAATTAGTCCTTAAGCATCATTAATAAGGCAACGGAAAGAAACAGAATAACGTTTTTCTGCCTGCGTTACAATAAAGCTTAAATCAAGTACCGCAATTACTGAATAAAATGATTGGCGTGCGGAAGATCCGTTTCTTTCAGGACAGGCAAAGGTTTTCTTTCCCGAGTACGGATATTGTGTTCGTTAAATACTTATTTGAAGTTTAATATATAAGCGGCCGGTAGTAAAGTTTTCCAACAGTCCACCGGTTAGAAATTCATTACTAATACTCGTCGGGCAGCTGCAGGATAGGACCGCACTGACCGCACTGATCGCACTTTCACTTCAGCTAATCTTTCTTCAGGGAGACCCCTATATGATAAAAGAAATCACTGCCAAGTATAACGCAGAGCAAATCGAAAAAAAGGTAACGCAGCTCTGGGAAGATAGCGATGCTTATCGAAAAACTCGGGAGCACCGCAAGACCGGAAAAAGGCTTTTTTTTGTTGACGGACCCCCATATACGACCGGACATATCCACCTGGGGACTGCCTGGAACAAGATCATTAAAGACTCTATTCTTCGCTATTATTCCATGAATAACCGTAATATCCTCGAGCGCCCTGGCTGGGACATGCACGGCCTGCCAATCGAGGTTAAAGTCGAAGGCGTGCTCGGTTTCAAATCCAAAAAGGACATTGAGAGCTTTGGGGTAGAGAATTTTATTGAAAAATGCAAGGAATTCGCCATTACCCAGAAACAGGCAATGACCGGGCAGTTCCAGAGGCTCGGGGTCTGGCTGCAGTGGGAAGACCCCTACATGACTTTAAAAGATGATTATATCGAGGCTGCCTGGTGGACCCTCAAGCAGGCCAATGACAAAGACCTCCTGGAAGTGGGCAAGCGCTCAGTCAACTGGTGCCCGCGCTGTGAGACTGCAATTGCGGACTCCGAGGTTGAATATGCCGAGAGGACCGACCCTTCGATCTATGTGAAATTTAAGATCAAAGGTGAGGAAAATACCTTCATAGTTATCTGGACAACAACCCCCTGGACGATTCCTGCAAACGTGGCTGTAGCCGTACATCCGGATTTTGAATACTCGAAATTCAGGGCAATCAGGCAGGACGGTTCTGAAGAAATCTTGATTACAGCCACAGAGCTGATCAAGAATGTCCTTAAGCAGGGCAGGTATGTCGACTACGAAGTGCTTGAGACCATGCTAGGAGAAGAACTCACAAAGCTTGAGTATGAAAGCCCTGTCTGGGATCTTGTGCCTGTGCAGAACAGGATAAAGCATGGGGTTTATCTTGCCGATTTCGTAACCGTGGAAAATACGGGCTGTGTGCACATTGCTCCGGGGCATGGTATGGACGACTTCAACCTTGGTGTAAAGTACAAACTCCCAATTCTTTGCCCTGTGGGGCCGAACGGTTCCTATACCGAGGAAGCCGGGGAATATGCAGGCAAGAATGTCAGGGAAGCAAACCCTATTGTAGTTGAAGATCTCAGGGAACGCAACAGGCTGCTCGCAGAAGGGACAATCACGCACAGGTACGGGCACTGCTGGCGCTGCAAAACGCCTATTATTTATCTGGCAACCGAACAGTGGTTCCTCAAAGTCACCGAGATCAAGGAGAAAATGCTTGAGGAAATCGATGCCGTAGACTGGTACCCTGAATGGGCAGGTTCAGCCCGTTTCAGAACCTGGGTAGAAGGTGCCAGGGATTGGTGCATCTCCAGGCAGCGCTACTGGGGAATTCCGATCCCGGTCTGGAAATGCAGGAAATGTGGTAAGCTTGAGGTAATAGGGACCAAAGCTGAACTGCTGGAAAAGTCCGGATCAGGCGGAGATATCGAACTTCACCGCCCCTATGTGGATAAAGTCACTATTCCCTGTGAATGCGGCGGAGAGAAGAAGCGCGTTGAAGACGTTTTTGATGTCTGGTTTGATTCGGCTGTCGCCTCCTGGGCTACCCTGAAGTTCCCGCAGACCACGGAGCAATTTGATGAATGGTGGCCTGCAGACTTTATTACCGAGGGGCATGATCAGACACGCGGCTGGTTTTATTCCCAGCTCGGAGCAAGCATGGTGGGTTTCGGACGAGCTCCGTATAAGAGTGTGCTCATGCACGGCTTTACGCTTGATGCAGGCGGAAAGAAAATGTCCAAGAGCCTTGGAAACGTCGTTTCCCCACTTGATATTATCGACAGATATGGGGCTGACACCCTGCGCGCCTATGTGCTTTCTTCAAGTGCGCCCTGGGAAGACCTGAAATTCAATCTGGAAGAGGTGGAGACCATCCACCGCTCAATCAATATTCTCTGGAACGTTTTCAGGTTCCCTTTGCCGTATATGGCTCTCGACAATTTTGATCCGCTGAAAGTTAGCCTGGATTCCGTAAAAGACGCGCTCAGGGAAGAGGACAGATGGATTCTTTCAAGAGTTCAGTCCGTTGTCAAAGCCGTAGACGAAGCAATGAGCGGGTACCTCCTGCATAAAGCCATGCGCGAGATCCTGGAATTTACTCTGGAAGACCTCTCCCGCTGGTATATCCAGCTTATCCGTCCAAGAACCTGGACCGAAGCCGACGACCCTGACAAGCTTGCAGCTTATTGCGTGCTTTATGAAATCTACGTAACCCTTACAAAACTGATCTCTCCTTTTATGCCATACCTGGCTGAAGAAATGTATCAGAACCTGATCCGAAACGTAGACCCGAATGCATTGGAATCGGTTCATATGAGCGACTGGCCGACGGTCAATGAAGCCTATCTTGATCCGGATCTCGAAGCGGCCATGAATACCGTGCGTTCTATTGTAGAAGCCGCCTCAAACGCCCGCCAGAAAGCAGGAAGAAAGCTCAGGTGGCCTGTATCCCGAATAATTGTCTCGCCTGAAAGCGAGGGTGCAGCAAAGGCTGTCGAGAGCTTAAGCTCAGTCCTTATGGACCAGACCAATTCCAAGGCGATTGTGCTGACGCGCGTCGCTGAGAGCTGGGATGAGCTCGGGCTTGAAGTGATCCCTGATCCGGGCAAAATAGGCCCTGTTTTCAAGAAGGACGCAGGAAAAGTCATCCCTGCCCTGCAGAAGCTTGACGGCTTTGCCCTGAAAAAAGCCTTTGCCGAGGCCGGCGAGTTTGAACTCTCCCTTGCAGACGGAACAACTGTCACAGTAACTCCTGGCATGGCAAATTTCAAAGAGACCCTGCCCGAAGGTACCGCAAGTGCAGAATCCGATGCCGGGCTTGTCTATGTGGATGCGAACCTGACTCCCGAACTGGAAGCTGAAGGGTATGCAAGGGAAGTCATTCGCAGGCTTCAGGATATGCGGAAGGAACTTGACCTGGTAGTGGATGAAAATATCCGGGCTTCTGTCCGAATCGAAGATGAAAGGGTTTTGAAGCTTGTTGAAACCCTCAAGGACCTGGTCGCAGAAGAAGTAAGAGCCGAGATCCTTGACCTTGGCAGTGATGTCGATGTTTCCGGAGCTCTTGTAAAGGATTGGGATGTCGAAGGCATTGCCATGAAGATGGGTATCGCAAAGAAGTAAACTCTAAAAGGGTTGAAAATCAGAGAAAATTTAGAACTCAATTAAAAATGGGAAAGGAAGTTTTGGTATGGATTTTGCTGCCTGGGAACCGATTTATGAACGAATACTTGAAGATTTCGGATTCGACCGAGCAGGTGATGAAGAGGCAGCTCTATTCCTTTCCCACATGCTGACAGAAGAAAATACTGTCAGTCCATCCGAACTTAAAGCCTTAGTTTCCGGAAAGCCTGTTCTGGTGTGCGGAAATGCTCCTAAGCTCAGGGATGACCTTTCGGAAATCAATTTTTCGGATTTTACGGTAATTGCAGCCGACGGAGCAGCCGCAGTCCTTATGGATATGGGCGTTGTGCCTGAGGTCATATGCACCGATCTTGACGGTAATTCCGAGGCTGATATTGAAAAAGAGATCCTTGCCTGTGAAAAGGGCTCAATAGTCCTGATCCATGCCCACGGGGATAATATTGATAAGCTAGAAAAGTATGCGCCCCGTTTTAAGCGCTTTATTGCAACTACACAGGCAAAGCCTTTCGATAGGGTGTATAATTTCGGAGGTTTCAGTGACGGAGACCGATGCTTTTTTATAGCCAGGGATTTTGGAGCTAAAAAAATTAGGCTGGCAGGTTTTGATTTTGAAGATAACGATGTAAACCCGATCAAGAAAAAGAAATTGAAATGGGCAAAGAAATTGATAGGGATTCTGGAATTTTAAAAATCAAATAATCCAGCTAATAATAATATAAGCATAATAAATTACAGGTCTTCCTATTTTCATTAAAAAGCTGAATCCAAAAATTTAGTTTACTAAATAGACGCCCTTTATATGGATATTTTACTTAGAAAGGAAAGAACTGAAGTTTTGAAGTCAAAAAATAAAAAGAGTTACACAACTTTCTCAACCAGATGCGCTTCTTTTAGGGCCTTAAATTGGATTTAGTCAGGCAACAGAGTTGTGGATATTGCTGAGAGTATATTTTTTGCTTAAATAATGAATTACAGATCAGTTTCAGGTCATTATTTCTGATCTATTGAGAGTCTTATTAGAATTAGAAATTGTTGAATAAATGTAAAAGTGAACTTATTTTATTGACAGAAGGTTTATTCAGTTTTCTTAAGACTATTAATATTAAGAAACAGTTATTCCACGTCTTTTATATAATTTATAATTCTATGTTTAATCGTACTTTCATGGCAGAATTGCTCCTCTCCAACGGAAGTAAGTCTGATGATTTCTAAAAGTTGCCGTGAAGTATGAGTGGGGGTGTTGAAGACTTTTGATTAGAACGTGTAATTCTCTAATCTAAAAAGTCCACCTCTACAGCATCTGAAAGATAAAATAACATGGCAAAATCGTGGAGGCAAACACAATGTGGTGGAATGGTTTTGGCTGTGGCAGCTGGGGCGGCTGCCGTGATTGGGGCTGGCGTCGCTGGCGACACTGTGGCTGGTGCTAAGAATAAGCGCTGAGTCCAGAACTATTGAGTATGGATGAAATAATAATAGCAACCAATTCAAGACAGGAAGATAACTTCTTAGTAATTGTCTTGAATTGATGGCTATATATTTTATTACCTGGAGTTAGCAACTACAATCCTCATGTGTTTGAAGGCGAAGGGTTTCTATCCAGGCTGATTTGGGTGCAGTGGATTGAAAAATATTCAAATTTGTTCCTGAATCAAGTCGAGAATTCGCCATTGATAGGAATTATCAACTTTTAGCAACAAACTTTTAAACAAAGACCTTAGAGTGTCAAAGTTTAAAAACAGAATATGTAATAATATTTTTTCTCACTAGATGCATCTTTTTTGAGCCTCCAAACTGGTTATAATTAGAGAATATAGCATATTTATACTATACAGGTTTTATTTTTGCCTAAATATTAAATTGCAGACTAGAATTCCTGATTTTATCGAGATATTTAAAAAATTAAAATTTGTAAATTAAATATAAAATTAAACGTACTTCGTCAGCCCAGAGTTTACCCGGTTTTTCAATGACTATTTAATATTAAGAATATATTATTCTATTGGTTTTATATAATTTACAATTATATATTTAATTGTACTTTCTGTCAATTAAAGCTAAATCTGTTCTCTCTAGATGAAATAGATTAACTTAATTGTCAGGAGTAATTATAAAATTCAAAATTGGGGAATAAATATAGATTTTGATTAGAGAAACACAAACTCTGATCTTAAAAAATTCATTTTCTCCAACATACAAAACGAGTATGAAAAGCAAGACAAAGAGAATATACAATAAAAACTAGTATAAAAATATAGTAAACGTGGAGGTAAATACAATGGGAGGATTTAGTGGATTTAGAGACTTCGATCGTTTCAAGGGATTCGGCTGCGGCTGCGGTGGCGGCTTCGATGGCGGCTGCGGTGGCGGCTGGGGCGGATGGGATCGTTGCGGCTTCCGCGACAATTTCAAAACCAAATTCTTTAACATCCGCGGCTGTATCACAGAAAAATGCGGCAGAGGCCGTGGCGACTGGTGGGACTAAGCGATTTTTTCGCTAGTAATCCCAATTGCTGAATGCTGACTAATCGAACCACGGATTCGATATACAACATAAAATGTAAAACCGATGACAGCTCATTCGTACATCCTTTGCCGAACTACAGAAGTAGGAGAACCTTGATTGCATCAGATCTTAAATGTATTGAAGGGTCTTTCCTAAAGTTGACCGGCATCATCAAAAAGGGCCAACGAATGAGCCTCATCTCATTTTATTATTATCCAGGACTAACGCAGTTTAACTGAAAAACCAGTCGCATAGGAATTCAAAAGATTTAAATCCGAACATTTATGACAGATCTGCAGACAGATCTGCTTTTACTTTATTTCCCATGAGTACCACTAACTTCTTGTCTTAGAGCTCATCCCAAAACTTTATTTATCTCATATCTATCAGAGTTTCAGAACTATTTTCCATGATCAAAGACTCATTGATTATTCCGAATTTGAGATTCAGAGAAACACTTTTGAGTTCGGGGATAAGCTCAATCACTAATTATATACTTGAGCCCATTCCAAAGCTTGGCATAACCTGTCGTCTCCGTTAACTTTACAATCCTCTGATGTGATGTTTCTTTCTTTTTTCTGGCTCTTTATGTTTACTGGAGTATTATGTTTTATTTCTCTCATTCTGTCGTATTTTTCGATATAAACCGTACCTGGAATATTATCTACTGGCCTTCCTACAGGTCTCTATACTGAAACTTTTAATTTCAGGCACGTTTTTTCAGATTTTGGCAATCACTAACCTTTACTACTGGAAATGCAAAATGAGAAAAGGATGTGATTCATGCGGACTTTGCTGCCTGGGAACCGATTTACTAACTGATTATAGAGTTCTATTGCTTAATTGCACAGTGATGAAGAAGTAGTTATTACTCCTTTTCCGCAGGCTGACCGAGGAAATAATGCCAGCCTGTCCGACTCAAAACCTTAATTTCCGGAAAGCCTGTTCTGGTATGCGGAAACGCCCCAAAGCTCAGGGGTGACCTTTCGGAAATCAATTTTTCGGATTTTACGGTAATCTCAGCCAATGGTGCAACCGCAGTCCTTATGGATATGGGTGTTGTGCCTGAGTTCATCTGCGCCGATCTTGACGGCAATTCCGAGGCTGATATTGAAAAGGAGACTGTTGCCTGTGAAAAGAGCTCGATAGTCCTGGTTTACGCCATGGGGGTAATATTTATATGCTAGAAAAATACGTGCCACGTATTAAGCGCTTTATTGCAACTACGCAGGAAAAGCCTTTCGATAGAGTGTATAATTTTGGTAGATTTAGCTATGGAGACCGATGCGTTTTTGTTGCAAAGGAGTTCGGGGCTAGGAGTCTCAAGCTTGCTGGATTTAATTTTGATGATTCGGGAGTGAACACAATTAAGAAAAAGAAGTTGAAGTGGGCGAGAGAATTAATCGGGAAGTTCGGAATTTGAAGGGGAAGTATTCTTCTTCAGGATGATTGAAGTGCAAAAAGTAGAAAAATCTTCTGATATCCATTTATAGAATAAATTAAGCTCTTACGTTTTTGGGAAAAAAATACACATTTAAACAGAAAATAAAATGAATTGCGTTGCATATTTAAAAGTATATATTTGCTCATTTCTGATAATCAAGCATTTTTAAAGGTATATAAATGTATTTGGGTAAGAAAACAGGCTCATTTCGTTAAATAAATATCATTTCCATCTATTCAGTTGAAAACAATAATATAAATCCTTATTTTACCGCTTGCTTGAAGTAACCAGATGCTATGAATAAAATATAAAAGTATGCCCCTGTATTCCGGGGAAATGAGTGCAGATTTTCGAGGACTATTTAATAGTAAGTAAAAATTATTCTATCAGCTTTATATAAACTAAAACTATATGTGAATATATACTTACTAGCAATTAAAATTTAGGTGTGTCAATCTTAAAATTAAGATGGGCTCCCAAAACATTTTGGGGAATAAATTGCTAGGGGTATTACATAATAAAACAGGCTGGAAAAATAATCATAATAGCCGCCTTTCGAGATATAATGGACAAATCCCGTGAATTAGTTTGGTCTCGAAACGGTGTCTATTCTAAAAGTATCCAAAGAAAAGAACGAATCTGAACTGAAAGATAGGGGGGAAAATTGATGTACATTGGAAATTTTGCAATTATTCTCTGCCAGAAGTTCAAAGTAATCTTCAATGACTACTTCTAAGCAGATTGCTAAAGTAATCCTGAATAGCCACCTTTTCGAGATAATATGGACAAATCCCGTGAATTAACTTTGTCTTGAGTCGGTGACTACGTAACGAGATGCAAAAAGCGTAAAAGTACACTAACGAGTGGAGGGAAATACAATGTATATCGAGAATTTTGCAATCATTCTGTCCCAAAAATTCAAAGTAATTTTCAATGACTGGTTCTGAGCAGATTGGATAAATAAATAGTTGTCATAGCCGTCAGTTTCGGCATGTAATCCCCAGGATTCACTTTGCCTTGAACTGGCGGCTATATAAAAATCTGCGAGAAGGAGTACAACGTTAAAAGGTGGAGGGAAGTATGTTAGTGTTACCACGTTTTAATATAAATATGCAAATATTAATTGCTCTATTTAAAGAAAACTTCACAATGTTTATCTCTTAAACTGGTTGTCTCTAAACTGGCAACTATGTAAAGGGGAAGCAAAGAAAAGATAGAAATACAACAAGTAAATGGAGGAAAATACAATGATTGCATGGCAGGACTTCAATATAAACATTACATTAATACTCATAGCACTTTCCCAGAAATTCAACGTGATTTTCTATTAAAATGAACATTATTAAAAATGTAAGAAAAAGTCCAGGAAAATAGCCCGAAAGACGAATAGATAAACACATTATGGCACTTATTACGGCACTTTATCGTCTTTCTGGCCCAAAAATCCAGGATGGTTTTCATGACAATTTCTGACCAGGCTGGATAAAAATCATAATAGCCACCTTTTCGAGATAATATGGACAAATCCCGTGTATCCTTTTGTCTTGAACTGGTGGCTATAGCGAGTACGCAAGAAAAGCGTACACATATAATTAAAGAACGGATTGGAATATAACGGTAACGTTTCCAATAAATATATTCATGGTAATTACGGTATTTTCAGAACATATTATAATTTATACTTCAGAACATATTTTAATTCATACCTTAAACAGGTATTGCTAAAAGTAAGCAAAGAAACTGAAATAAGCCGAGAAATCTAAACCGCTTCTGGTAATTAGCTCTAATAACTTGAAAAGAGATCGTTTCTGTAGACATTCTTAAGGGCATTTCTTCAAGACAAGAAGTATTCCTTTGATTTTTTGTCTTGAGTGACGGCTATCTTTTTCTTGTGACTAGCAATAATGCTAACTTTTTGCAGGAGTCTCAATTTAGTCTCGAGGCTATTATTGAGTTTAAGTTTACGGCTCTCTTCTTGAAATTCAATTTAACTTATATCCTGTTTTCTCCGAATTTCGATGAAATATAAAATAAGCTCAATTTACTGCCCCTGTCTATCTTAAACGGATAATCTCGGAAAACCTGGTTTTGCGGATCAGGGCGTAAAAACAGAAAAATTCACCGGGATATGGAAAATTGGCCTTGACGTCAATAAGTGGAGGCAAAATGTTTCCGTTAAGAATAACAGGCTGTATAGGGCTCAGGGTTACAACTTTTTCATGGAATAAGCTTAAAACTCGCCTCGTAAGCTCTTATTTTTTAAGAAATTTTATATATTTTAGAAAAAGGTTGAAGTTACATAATTTGTAAATAAAAAAAGTAATGCATTATTTTTACTAAAACTCTGCTCTTTAAGGACCTTTAATCTTATTTAGGGGGATAAAAGAACCTATTTTATGCCTAGAAGTTATTTTCTTGCTTTATTAATTAATACAGGGTTCTAAAGCTCCTTTAATCAGGAATGTTAAAAAAATTAAAGTTCGTGAATTAAACCTGAAAGTATCCTCCTTTTCTGTGCTGGAATTTCTCCATATTTTCAAAGCCTGTTCCCGGTAAAGCTCATCTTAATAAAGAATTACAGATTACACTAAAAAAGGCTAGAGTTAGATCTCATATTAATCGGAAGAGTTAAAGAGATTTTTCAACAAAATCATTATGTTTTAAAGCTTTTAGTTAGTTTCTATAGACGTTTTTAGCTTACTTCCTCTTTTGAAGCCTCATTTGAGCCTTACTGATTAATATGAAGCTCAGGATTTTATTTAGTACAAAATAAATAATATTTATCTGTAAGTTTAATGGGAAAGTAAATTACTGAATTGCCGTCAAATTTAGCCGGATTTTCAGAGGCTATTCAATAGTAAGGAAAATTTATTCTATCGACTTTATATAATTTACAGTTATAGATTTATTTGTATTCTCAGGCAATTAAAATTTAGAACATTTATTTTAAAGGAAAAATGCATGGCAAAATTAGTTTCTTACAGTACATGCCTGGAGTATAGCCCAGACCTGGAGGTGGGTAAAGGGTTTGTGGTAATGAAGAATTGCATGCATGAATTCGAAAACACGGTGCCCTCATGGAAAGTAAAAAAAATGGCAGATAAGTAAAATAGCAAAATATATAAAAAGCTTAAAAGAGCGGAAGAAATCAAATGTTCTTTAGTATTTACTATTCAAAAGTCTGCTGCTATTATGAAAAGGTCTGCTTCAGTATTAAATACTGGTGCTGATCGGAAAGGTGGAGGGAAATATGTTAGTGCTACCACGTTTTAATATAAATATACAAGTAATAATGGCCTTATTTAAAGAATATTTCACCATATATATATAAAGAAGGTTTCGCGATATATTCAGGTGATTAGTCTTTAAATTGGCAATTATTTGAAAGAAAGCAAAGAACCGATAGAAGTATATTAACGAGTGGAGGGAAATACAATGTTTGCATGGCCAGATTTTAACTTCAACTTTACATTAGTACTCGTACTGCTCTCTCAGAAATTCAATATGATTTTTAATTAAAGTGAGAGCATTAAAGAATTAGAACAAGCACTGAATATACTTAGTATGTAATAAAACCGCTACATATATAAGTTAATGAACGGCAATAAAGGAAAAGAGTGGAGGGAATGAAATGTTCTTCAGTATCTACTATTCAAAGGTTTGCGTTTCCTACGAAAAAATCTGCCTTAGCATCAAATACTGGTGCTAATTAGCCCAGGTCAACCTAAAAAAAACTATTCAACCCGAAGGAAAATCGCATAAATAGGATAATAGCCATCTTTTAATGCATAGAGGACAGGTTTATAGAGACTTTTTTTCTCAATTGATGGCTATTTATTTTTATTTTTCCCTAGCTGTCAATTTTATTCCTTTAAGAGCATAGCTTTTTACCTTGCAAACTGAGCCAAGAATTACAGGAAACGGTGTACTCTTTTTCTAAGATGCCTGATCTGCTGTATTTGTTCTATAAAAACCTAAACGTTTTCTCGTTTTTTAAAGGGCCTGAAATCTACCTTGGTCCAGGTGTCGTGAAAATGAAAAAGCTGCCTGGAAGGCAGGAAACTGAACACTGTCAATATGGAATATCTTTCATATAAAGGAAACAAGTGCAGTTATGTATCTTATAATTAAAAAGAGTGATCCAATATTTTCAATAAAATCCAGAGCTCTGGAAATCTGTAATCGAGTTTAGCCAGAGGAAACGGATTATTTATGCTAAAGTAGCTTCATCTTTGCCTGACCAGTAAGTTACAAGCTAAAAAATCCTGACTCTATCGAGAAACATAAAAAATCAGTATCTGTAAACTAAATGCCAAAGTTATCTATTTTTTTAGCTGAAGATCTATCCAGATTTTCAAGGTCTATTAATAATAAGGAGAAATTATTCTAGTAATATTATATAATTTTGAATTATATGTTTATTTATACTCACCGGCAATCATAATTAAATAAGTCTTTACTTAAATGAAAACCAGTAATCGGGGTATTTACTGAAAACAATTGCCTGTGAGTTTATAACTGATCTGGGGAGTTGATAAAAAGCTTGATTCGAAGATTGCATATCCTCATTTCAAGAATCTCATCTTCTCAGATATTCAAAACCAGTATGAAAAGAATACAGTAAAACCATGGAGGCAAATCTAATGTTCGGAAGTTTTGGATTCAGAGACTTTGACCGTTTCAAGGGATTCGGCGGCGGCTGTGGCGGCGGCTGGGGCGGCGGCTGGGGCGGCCGCTGGGACTGCGATGACTGGGGCGGCAAATGGCGCAGGAAATGGCGCTGCAAGCGTGACTGGTGTTAATAATAGTGCATTACATATGAAAAGAATACAGTAAAACAAAGGAGGCAAATCTAATGTTCGGATTCTTTGGTGGATTCAGAGACTTTGACCGTTTCAAATGCGGCTGCGGCGGCTGGGGCGGCTGTGGCGGCGGCTGGGGCGGCCGCTGGGACTGCGATGGCTGGGGCGGCCGGCGCAAATGGCGCGGTAGGCGTGGCTGTGACTGGTGTTAATAATAGTCAGCATCGCTGAACCCGGAAATCAACAGGTATGAAAGGAAACAGTATCATGGCCATGTTTCAAGGTATAATGACCTATTTCCGATAGATCATTGTCTCTTGAAATGATGGCTATGTACTTCCATTTTTCCGTGAATTAGTAATTAGTTCTGCTTTTCAGAATGATTTCTCAATAAAATGTTTTTCAATAAAGGGTTTTTCAATAAAATGCTTTTCAATAAGGAATTTTAAATCGAAGATGATTCTTTACATAAAAGTATTTTTTAGAGGAGTCTATCCTTTGCTTCGTTTGTTTATATAACGGATTCATATCGCTCTGATATTGCTCCTGTTTATTCTTTCAGTTATGGATATAATGTTTAACCAGAGAGAAAGACTGAGAGGGCGCTCGATGCTTTAAATTATTTAATTTGGATCTGAAATTATTTAATTTGCCTCTGGTGCCTTCGCTCAATGCTGTATGGCGATGAACTGTTGATTGCATTTTCTAGGGATTATAAATTTACTCTGGCTTATGTACTCATAGCCTTCCGACACAGTAATGTTTGAAAAGGGCCGCTGATAAAAAACTTATAGAAATGATGATGCCTTGCTGCTCCTGTTTCCCAAAGTTGTTAAGCATTTTTTTCGTAAAAAATCAGGATCAATCGATCTGGATTAAATTTTTCTAGATCCGTGTTTGTTCTTATCGTTGCCCTTTTTATGTATTCTATCCTCAATTTCACTGGAATCCTGTTCAGAATGAAACTGAGATTAAAAACGTTTTTAAGGGTTCTTTTCATCTCTGAGCGATAAAAGCGATGCCGGTGTGCTTATTGAAGAAGGTTTTGTGGACACACAGAGATAAGAACCCTGATTCTCCTGATTGGTGGGAATGCGGTAATTTATTACCTAGCTCATATTATTTTAGCATTTTTTTTAATTTCTTTTTTAATTTCTTTTAAAATTCTTATTTTCCGGCTCGCGAATTTTAGAGGAAAACGGCTTTCGGGCTTGAAAAGCAACACTAGGATTATAAAAACAATAAGAAGCTTATTTATGTAAAGTTAAATGAAATATAGTTTTATCTTACTCATAGAACCGATTTCCTTTTTAGTTCCAGGAAGTCAGGCAGGAGTGAAATTCTTGGGTTACAGAGCTCCGTATCAGGTTTCCGGAAAACCTCAAAGAAAAAATATTCTATGCCTTATAGGATTGCATAAATGGAAAAGAAGCGGCGGTTTGAATATTTATGCTTCTAATGTGAGAGAAAAGTATTTTGTATGTACCCGCTGCGGGAAGACAAAAACCGTTTATGAACCAAAAAAGGAATGAAGTTTTTGCGATGCTCGAAAAATAACCGGATCTTTACCTGCCGGCTGGATTCTTACTTACTGACCGAACCCTTACCTATTCATCGGAATCTGTCTGTTTACCAGATCCTGACTGTCGACTGGATCCTGCCTGTTCACTGAGCCCTCTCTGTAGAATGGATCCCTACCTGTCCTCTTTTACATTCTGACTAAATCGTTGCCTTCTGACTGAATTGTTACCTTCTGACTAAATCGTTACTTTCTGACTGAATCGTTACCTTCTGACCCGTCTCTTGCTTATAAGGGGGTCATATTGACTCCTTTATTTATATGTTTCTATTAATTTATTTTAACCCTATTGTATTAACGCCCTATTTACGCAGGCGCTTATAGAATACGCTCTCCGTGGACGAAAATTCTAGGCTCACGGGCTTGCAAGGCGATCCTCGCTTTTTGTTAATTTCTCAGCTTTATGCCCCAGAGTTATTATTGCATAAGGGTACTTATTCATGCCAGAAAAACTATATAGTCCCATTTCGCAAACTATTGTGATAATATGCAAAAATTAGAACTTCTCCCCCTGATATTAAGTCACCAGACTTTTTTTCAAAATTTCTCAGATTTAATTCCCCGTAGCATTTCCCCCTGCTGTTCCGTGGAAAGCAGTGAAATCAAACTTATCTCCGGACCTCATCATGCGGGCAAAACTTCTTTGCTGAGTCAGATTGCCAGTTCCCTGAATGGAGCAAAGCTTTATATTGATTTTGGAGACAGCCGGATGCAGGGTATCGGACCTGGAAGTTTGCAAACTATCGAGGAGATTGCAGCCGAAATTTATAAAAAAGAAACTGAAGATGGAGCAGGCCGGATTTTTTACTTTCTTGATGAAATCCATAACCTTCCGGAATGGAAAGACTGGGTTGACAGGCTTCACAGCCAGGGGGCAGGAATTTTTTTAACCTCGTCTAAAGCAAAACTGATAAATGAGTTTTCTTCAAGGTTTGCAGGAAGAGGCAAGACTTTAAAGCTTTTTCCACTTTCTTTCAAAGAATACCTGCTGATTAAAGGTACCGGGATACCAGAACCAAGCTTTCTTACGCCTTCCAGAAGCGATGAATTGTTATGTAAGTTTCTGCAGTATTTTGAAAGCGGCGGTTT
This sequence comes from Methanosarcina sp., assembly GCF_049706645.1. Taxonomy (GTDB): domain Archaea; phylum Halobacteriota; class Methanosarcinia; order Methanosarcinales; family Methanosarcinaceae; genus Methanosarcina. Next base: position 34,664 of record NZ_JBNAKP010000001.1, read on the forward strand.
TCCGGACGTAATCAAAAACGGTGATACCAGGCTTTCTCGGAAATACTTTGAAGAGGGGCTGCAAAAAGGGGCTGCAGCCGGGTATGATATACAGAAGTTAAAAGAGCTTGCCATATTCCTGATCTCGAATATGGCTTCGGAATATTCCGTCGATACCCTGAAAAAAGTGAGTGGAATCGAGAGCGAAGACGTCATAAACAGTTATCTGGACTATCTCGAAGACATTTTTTTGCTGTACCGGGTCCCAGAACTCAATAGTATCCAGGAAAATGGCCGTGTAAAAGATATTCCATGCAAAATTTACGCAGGTGATACCGGACTTTTCAAGGCGGTATATCCCGGTTACCCGGACAGCCTCGGGCTGAGATTTGAGAACCTTGTTTTCCTTGAGCTGCTGAGGAGGGAAAAACAGGTATTTTATTTCCGGAACAAAAGGGAATGTGATTTCGTTATTAAGGAAAAAGACAGCCCGAAAATCTCGGCTGCAATTCAGATCTCGGTTTGCTTTGGAAGCCCGGCAGTCAGGGAAAGAGAAATTCTGGGGCTTACGGAAGCCCTGGATGAGTATGGCCTTGAAGAAGGCCTTATTCTGACAATGGATGATGAAGAGACCGTGAGAGTTGAAGGCAAAAATGGGAAGAAAATAATCACGGTCAAATCGGTATGGAAGTGGATGATGGAATAATTTTGCAGACGGTGGTTGCGGCCAGAATGCAAAAATAGAGTACAAGTCTGAGCTGAAAAAAATACCGCATAAGTATCCCTCCTTAACTCTGGTCTGAAGCTTAAATAAAACTGAGGGATTCCCTAATAAAATATCAGGCTTTCCGCAGGTTAGCTCTGCTTAAACCTCTCTCCTGCAGATTTAATTTATTTTATTTTTTGCCTTCCTACTTTTCTAAGAATATGAGACGAAAAATAAGAATTTGCAATTTTTAACTGGTGAGTCTTTCCACTTAATAAGAGAAATTTTGTTGAATTCTTGCTATTTGTAGTTTATTATAACTGCGGATTGCATTCCTGCGGAAACACTACTCTCGCCAGGATGCATATTGTATGCAGGTTTCCGGCTTAAGAATTCTTCAGTGACATTATATTTTCAGGGATCAAATATATATTACATTATTAATTAGAATTATTAAGGGTGGGTGAAGAGAAATAGTGTACTGATCTTAAGAAAAAAGGGTTTAAGATCTTTCTTGAAGAAAACAGAATACACTATTTTTACCGTTTAAATTAAAATAATTTGGAAATTTCTTGTTATTTTAATACAAATTAATATAATTGATTACCAGGATATCTGTTAAAGTATAATTTAAAGAATAATACGGGGAGAAGGGGTATGGAAGTAGAAAGTAGCAAAAGGATTGAAAAAACGCATACGAAGCCAAAGAATATCTGGGAAGACTTTTTTAAGGATAAGACACACGGAGGGCACAGGTATTCGTCTGAGGAGTTTCTTGCTATGGAAGCCAGGGAAAAATTATTCCACCTTGACGGAGGTAAGACGCTTCTTGACTTCGGATGCGGCTCCGCAGAACTCCTGACTTACTATGCTCCGGAATATGAACAGCTTGTAGGAGTGGATTTTTCCTCATCCATGCTTGACGAAGCGAGTAAAAGGATCAGAGAAAGAAAATGCATTAATATTGACCTGATCCTGGCTAACCATGAAACCCTCTGGGAGAAACTGGACACTTCTTTTGATCGGATAACTGCAGCCGGAGTAATCCAGTACTTAACGTTTCAAGAAATTGACGCCTTTATTGCTAATGCATCAAAACACCTGAATAGGGGGGGCAAAATAGTATTTTTTGACATACTGGACCCCCGTCTGTATCCATTATGGAAATTAGGGGTATTTGCACCTAATGCAGGGCTTTTAAAAGCAGTATACAGAGTAGGTTGCGATTTTCGTAATTCGGTATTCGCGACCTTAAAAAACCGTCCAAGAAATGTTTATGGTTTTTCCCATAATCCCTATAAATTCCAAGAAATCGCAAATAAACACGGTTTTGAAATGCGCTATGTACAATCAATGTATTATGAATATAAGTACCATGCAATAATGTCCCGGGCTTAAACGGCAGTGAATTATAAGTTATGAATCGTTCAATAAAGCTCTAGACTTAAGCAGCTGAACCATGAAGGTCAGAATCTCCTTCTTTACGATTTTGGTTTTTATCTGAGCGATTTTCCCCCTTATTTTTAAGTTTTATATCATTTAATGCTTTCTTTCCTGATTACATAACATCTTTGGTCGTATCTCCTGATTCAGGGCGACTATCTTGTTTTTCAGTTTCAGTTTTTTCCCCCGATAAATCTTCTATTTTTTTACTGAATTTTTTAATATCCTCTTCTGAACCTCCACATAATATTTTGTAAAGTTCTTTAATATCAATATTTTTGCTTTTTGCCAATTCTTCTGCTTCTTTTTTACATTCATAGATTTTCTCAAATATTTCAGCTGGATCGCAGTTTTTCAGGTCTTCAAGGGTTTTTATACTGGCAAAATAAGAAATACAGTCTGCTTTTTTCTTGAGTTTTTTAATATCTTCTTCCGAATATCCGCACAATTCTTTATAAGCTTCTGAAATCTTAATCTTTTTACTTTCTACTAGTTCTTCTGCTTCTTTTTTGCGGTCGCAGATTTTCTCAAATACATTAGCTGGATTACAGTTTTTCAGGTCTTCAAGGTTTTTTATACCGGCAAAATAGTAAAGCTTGAATGCCAGGTCCCTGTTCATATTGAGTTTTGTGATAAATTCCGATTTACCGATATTCATGTAGGTCTGAGCTCTGTCAATATACATTTTAACCTGCTGTTTGGAATAACTGTCAAATTTCTCTTTTTGCTCCGTAAGTAAAAGTCCCATATGTTCTCCCAGGTTTCGGGAATCGAAATTTAATCGATTTTTCAGGTTCTCAGGCTCAGATGCTGCAAGCTCTTCTATGGACCTTACTTTTGCATTGTATAGCGAATACACCAGGTCTTCGTCAAACCGAAGTTTCTTGACAAGCTCAGATTCTTTAATCTGGTATTCAGTCCTGGATTCAAATTCGCTCTTCTTATCTCCTGGAAGAAGTTTTTGAACCCATGCATAAATCCATTCTTCTATAGTTTTGGTGAATACCCCTGCAAAAAAAGAAAATAAGAATATGGAATAATGGTTTAAATCAGTTACGTCTCCTGTGTTTCGCAGTTGATTAAGGATATAAAAGCCTATTAACGATATAAAAGGCGCGATTGTAATCCTCCTGAGATACGACCAGGCGATACTTATCCTTTTATATTCCGGAATGAGCTGGCAAAAGACATCTTCAATACTTAAGAAAAGATATGAGAGGATACCAATAGACGATGCAACTATTATGTAAACCGGGAATTCCAAATCATCTATTCCATAAAATGTAATATAATCTATTTGTTTTAGATGAAAATAAAGAAGCATTGTAGGCCACATGAGGCCCAGAAAAATTATAAGAAAATTTCTTAATATATCGTGAAGGTTGACTATTAGCTCATTTTCGTCTATCAACACGCGACTTTTATATCTTATGAAGTCTTTTTTGTCAATTTTCACTCTCTTTTCGTCTATTTTTACGTGATTTTTGTCTATTATCACGTTATCTTTATTTACGGTCACATTATCTTTGTTTATTTTCAGGTTACTTTCATCGTCTCTTTTTTTGAAAAGTGCACTGTATAAAACAGTAATAATAATTAAAGAAATTATTATGGAAACTATAATAGAAATTATCAAAAAAAAGTCGGAAAAGATAGAGGAATCGTCTCCTATTTCTCGGATAATCTGTGAATATAATGTAAAGTTGGAGGAATTATTTATTTCTATCAGGTCTGCCTGAGAATAGAGCAACGAGAATATCACGATCACTAAAAGTGCTGTAAGTACAAAGAGAACAAAGCAAAAGTTCATTTTGTCAAAAAAGCGTGAAATCCAGCTTAGAAAAAGAAGGTTCCCATAAAAAATCGGTAATAAAAGAATCCATTCATAATTTTTTTCATTATTCAGTCTGCTACCTGATCCAGTATCTACTGTATTATCTGTAGAGCTATTTATCGTGCCAGTTATTGTGCCAGTTATCGTGCCAGTTATCGTGCCGTTTATTGCTTCAGGACTCGCGTTATTTGAACCTGCTCCTCCATTATCTAATGCTGTCGCAGAGCTTCCCTGAACTGCCAGATAAAAAATAAAAATTATCAGTATTAATTTAAAAGTTCCTCTACCCCTCCCCATAGACAGCTATTTGAATGTTCGGTTATATATAATTAATTTATAAATTATTGAATATTATCTCAAAGTAAAAGCAATTTACTATTTCATTTTCTATAGTAGCAAATCAATTTACATTTGATATTAAGTTAGCAAATCCTCAATCCCCGCCTCTCTTACAATCTCAATCGCCTTAGCCTCTTCTTCCGGAGTCAGGTGACGCCCAAGTTCCGGGTATTCCATAGCCCGGTAGCATGGCCTGTACTGGAACATGAGGTTGAACCTGATTTGCGGGATATTGTTTGCGACCCATTCCGCAATAGGTCGCGTGCAGCACTCCAGGTGACCGGGAAGAACCAGATGGCGAAGGAGAACTTCTGCGGTTTTGTAGGCAAATTCGAAATTGGGTTGCACGATTTCCAGGTAATTTTTTATCTTTGAGTATTTCCGAGCGCATACATTGTTCCCGTACTTGAAATCCCCAAGGTAGACATCTACAACTCCTTCGAGGATTTCTGCAATTTCCGGGGAATGATACATATTTGAGTTCCAGATTACAGGGGTGTTTACAGAGATTTCCCTGACGATTTTCAGCACGGTATGTGCGTGTGGAGTCGGGGTCACGAAATTTACGTTCCTGGCTCCATGCATTCTCCGAAGGTCGATCAACTTTGCAAGTTTTCTGGGCTCAATGCGGGTTCCGGCCTCAGGATTAGTTGAGATATCCCAGTTCTGGCAGTAAACACAGGCAAAAGCACAGCCCGTAAGAAAAATCGTGTGAGAAGGCACAAGCTCAGGCTCTTCCCCCATATGCAGGAACTCCGAGGCGTAATTTGAAGTGTCGGCCAGCCTGCAGAAGCCTTTTTCGCCGGCTTTCCTGTCAACTTCGCAGCGCCACCCGCAGCACTGGCAGGCCGAAAGCATTCTGTCTACAAGCTCAACCTTAAGGTCAAGAAGGGAAGGGCTGGCTTTCGGAACTTCCAGGAAGCTTTCAGTAAAAAGTGTCAACCTGTCAGCCGTATCCTTATAGGCAAGGGCTTCCGAGACTTCGATTTCAAGATTTTCCCTGAGTTTTCGGTATTCTTCGATTTCTTTCCCATGAATTTTCCTGAGTTCTTCAAGCTGCATGCCTGGATCAAACCGGACCGGAATTCTTTCGGTTATCTTAAAAAGGGCAGGCATTTCATCTTTCTGCACCTTGAAGTAACGTTTCAGGTACTTCGGGGCTGCCATACTTGAATATTATCCCACATGGGTTATAGGCTTATTGTTTTCTTCTTCTGGTTTTCAGTTCAGGTTCTTAGTTGCGGTTTTTAGTTCGGACTTCTGGTTCTGATTTTTGGTTACAATTTTTAGTTCAGATTTTTAGTTCAGATTTTTGATTTATGGTTTTTCCTGTTTCCTGGCTGTAATTTTACTATTCGCTATTGTATTTATGAAAAATTGAATGGGCTTTTCACGATTTTTGCGGGAAAGGTTATAAGAAGAAGAAAGCCTGTAACATTTTTTAATTGCTTCTTCATAGCAACCCCGTAAAATTTGCATAAACATGGAGTGGAACAAAAATGGAATGGACCTTCCTCTTTATCGCTGGTCTTTTTGAGGCAGCCTGGGCAATAGGATTGAAATACACAGAAGGTTTCACGAGGCTTTATCCCAGCGTATTTACCATCGTTTGCATGTTCCTTAGCTTTTATTTCCTATCCCAGGCCCTGAAGACCCTGCCAATAGGAACCGGCTATGCAGTCTGGACCGGAATCGGGGTTATCGGCACCACTATTCTCGGTGCCCTGCTCTTTAATGAGGTTCTGGATCTAGCCAGAGTTTTCTGTATTCTGCTGATTTTCTCAGGAATAGTCGGGCTCAGGCTGATTTCTGCATAAAGCTGTGCAAATTTCAAATTTTTTCTTTTCTATCTCTTTTTCTCTTTCCCTTCTGCATTTCTTCCGAATACTTTCCTCTTTGCCTGTTCGATTTTCCTTTCAGATCTCTTTTTTTCCCTATTTCTTCCCTATTTCTTCCCTTTTTCTTCCTTTTTTCTTCCTTTTTTCTTCAGGGTCTTTAAATTTTTCTTTTCATATAGGTTGCCTTTTTCTGGAGGGCATATAGTTAAAAATTAAAAGCCTGCAGGACTATCTATATTAGGATAAAGCCCGGGGGTTAATTTCGCCTTCCAGTTAGCTTTAGCAGCCCGCGGGAGATTTTCGGGGGAATATTCTGGTTACAATTGACAGCACGACAATTACTCTCTGGGATTTGATGTCCCTTTTGTTTGTACTTCTGTTTCTCTATGCAGTAATCTACCCACAATCGCAGCTAAAACAAATCCGGCTGCGGCGCATGGCAAGACTGAAAGCTATGGAAAAAAGCCACGGCTGCAAGGTGCTCACAATGATTCACAGGCGGGAGGCAATCTCCGTTTTCGGGCTGCCTGCCTACCAGTACATAGATGAGGAAGATGCCGAGCAGGTCCTGCGCTGGATAAGGCAATACAGGGATTACCCGCTTGAGTTGATCCTGCACACGCCCGGCGGCCAGCTCCATGCCAGCATCCAGATTGCCCGTGCCCTCAGGCGGCACCCGAAAAACACAAAAGTTATTATCCCGCACTATTCGATGTCAGGAGGTACAATTATAGCCCTTGCCGCAAACGAAATCGTGATGGATAAAGATGCCGTTATCGGGCCTATCGATCCGCAGATAGGGGATTTCATGCGCGGGATGTTCCCTGCCCCCTCCTGGATCTATGCCGCAGAAACTAAACAAGAAAAAGCCGATGATACCACCCTTGTTATGAGCGACATCTCGAGAAAAGCCCTGAAACTTACCCGGAACGTTGCAAGAGAACTGCTCGAAGGCAAAATCCAGTCAGGCCCTGCCGGGGAAAGCAGGCTTGACGAGGTGGTAGAAAAGCTGGTCAGCGGAGAAATGATCCACAGCACACCCCTCTCGGCTGGTGACGCAAAAGAAATCGGGCTTTCCGTAAATATGGATTTTCCGGAGGATGTGCATGAGTTCATGAAACTCTTCAAGCCTGTAAAAAAGAATGTTGAATACGCGGAGTAAGCTGGAATCAGAATTAGCCTGAAGGATGAAATTTAGAGGGTTTAGAAAGTGAGAAGAAGTTCAGTTAACCCGTTAAAGTCGTCAGCTTCTTATTTAAAAATTTATTCAGCATCCTGTAAATTTATTCAACTTCCTGTTTTTTTCACCCTCGCATCCTCTTCACTCAACCCTGTCCAGATAACCTTATATCCCAGTTGCTCAAGCAAAGGATAGTAAAGGCTGCGGTCAAGCCCGAAACCCTCAAAAACTTTTACTGCATCGGCGTATGTCTCTACTGCGCCCGGTTTTTCAAGTTCCAGACCAATTTTCTCAAGCAGCTGCCTGTGAATCAGGTAGTTTTCAAGGAGCACGTAAGCTTTATATTTCTCCATATTTTCGAATTTTCCGAATTCGTCGGCTTTTTCTAATTTCCCGGCTTTTTCCGGTTCTCTGGCTTTTTCCGGTTCTCCGGCTCTTGAAAGCCTGTCTGCAATTACTTCTTTTAAGGCGTCTGGCAGGACTCCTTTTCCGGCTGCAATTTTTTCAAGATTTATAAGCTCTCCTGAAAGCGGAAATTCCATTTCCTCCAGTCTTGACCGATCTTCTGAAAGCTTTTTTTCCTCGTACCTCCGGAGTATCTGCATAACTTCGTTTGCCGGGATTTTTTTGTCAAAGAAGATTACTTCCTGCGAAGGAAAATCTTTTTCAGAACATTTGAGTTTTCTGTCAATCAGGAGAATTACAGGTTCTTTTACCTGCTTGAGTTTCTCAATCTTTTTTTCGAGGTATTCCGGGGTCCAGAAGCCCACGATTTCCAGATACACCTTTATGCCGTTCCTCTGCAGAGCGAAATCCGGGACGAAAGCATGTTTTCCGGCTTTGAGTATCGTGGGTTCCCTTTTTACCTTCCAGCTCCCTAAACTTAGGCTACCGAATGCCTTTTCAAGCGTGCTGTCATATGCTTCAATTTCAGCATCTGTTTCCTGAGCTTCAGCTTCTTCCTCCGCAAATCCGCTTTCATCTTCTTTCCCGGTTTCTTCCCTTTTTCCGGCTTTGTACCCTTCCTTTGCTTCTCCAAGTTGAAGTTCCGGGGAGAGGGTTTCCGGGTACAGGGCTGCTTCAGGTGTTAATTTGAAAGCCTCTTCCGAATAATCAAGGGTAAACTCCAGAATGCGTTTTCCCTGGTAACCTTTGTGAAGAATGCCTGCCTTAAGCCTCCAGCCTTTTGACCTCAGCAGGGCAGGAAAGATTTTTGCAAAGGAATTGCCATAGCGTTCCGAGATCCGAAAAAGAGAGGCTGGCCCATCAAGATGCAGGTGGACTGCTTTTAACTCGCCGGGCTTTTCTTCGTATTTTTCTTCAGCCTGGAGCTCTTCTTTTTCTTGATCATTTTTGCTTTTTGCCTCTTCAGCATCCTCCAGGGAATACATAAGCCCCGAACGAAGGATTTTCCAGAGCAGCTTTTGGAAATCGCCTTTTGTCCAGATATCAAGGTCAACTGCACGGAAAAGCAGGGTCTGGGTCAGGGAAATGTTATATTGCCGGATGAGTTCTGCGGGTGAAAGGGGAAGAAAAATTTTGACAACCTGATTCTCCTCAAGGTCAGCCCAGAGTGCTTTTTCAAGTTCCCCGACCGAAATTGAAAGTTTTTTTGCGGCTTTTTGCAGAGCCTCTTCTCTCTCGACAGGAGAAAGGGCCATACCTTCGCATACCTCAAAAACGGTTTCCCTGGCCAGAGAGGGGTCAACGGCTGCATCCGTTTCGATTACAGTGCGCCTTTCAAGCAGCTGGGAAAGCCCTCTGATAAAGCGGTAGTTCATTTCCTCATAGCCCTCTAGCTCGGCCAGAAGATTCCCATAAGTTTTTCCGATATGCTGCTCGAAGGTTTCTATCAGGAGCCCTGCAAGTTCCAGGTTTTCGGGATCAAAAGCTGCGTACACAGGCTTTATTTTCCCTCCGGAAATGCGGGTTACAAGCAGGTCAGATGTGAGCAGGTGAGCCGCCTCCAGGGCTTTTTCCTTTCTTCATTCGGCTTTCCTTTCCTGTTTTTCCAGCCCCTGTTCGGGTCGAAATAGCTTCTTTTCGTCTTCTGGCAGTTCCGGCTTCAGTCGTTTCCTCGGTTATAATCTCGTAAAGTATGGCTTCTTTCCCTTCTTTTTTCCTGAGGATCCTTCCGAGGCGCTGGATGTATGCTAATTTGCTCCCTGTCCCGCTTGCTATAACCCCGATGTTTGCCTCAGGAACGTCAATGCCCTCGTCAAGCACCTTTGAGGTGACCACAGCCCTGTATTTTCCTTTCCTGAACTTCTCGAGGATAGAATTCCTTTCTTTAGCAGGCGTCCTGTAAGTAATCGCAGGGATAAGAAATTCCCTGGAGATCCGGTGGACAAGCCGGTTATGTTCCGTAAAAATAAAGATCCTGTCTTCCCGGTGTGAGTTCAGGATTTCTTTTAACTTTTCAATTTTTGAGCTCGTATTGAAAGCAAGGTCTCTTGCTGCGTTTCTTGCAAGAAGGGCTTTCCTGGCTTCAGGGTCTCTCCCGCTTTTCATAACCAGTTTCTGAAAATCCCTTGGCCCTCGGATCACCATCCCGGTTTTCCTGAGATAATCGATATAGACGGAATAGTATCTGTCATACTCTTTCCGTTCCTCTTCCGTAAGTGCAGCAGCTACCCGTTCGATCCTGTAAGGGGCAAGGTGGCTGCCTGCAAGCTCCGAGACGTGCTTTTCGTATACTTTTCCCCCGACAAGCCTGTTCAGTTCCGAATGTAACTCGTCTTCCCTCTCGTAAGTGGCTGTCAGCCCAAGCCTGTAAGGCGCTGCGGAAAACTCGGCAATGCTCCTGTATCCCGTTGCAGGCAGGTGGTGGACTTCGTCAAAAATAAGAAGGCCGAACCTGTTTCCAAGGGTTTCGGCGTGAATATAGGCAGAGTCATATGTGGAAACGGTTACAGGAAGAATTTTCTTTTCCCCGCCCCCAAGCTTTCCGATTTCCATGGAAAAGGCATCCTCAAGCTGTCTTTTCCATTGCTCAAGCAGGTCAAGTGTCGGGACAACCACAAGGGCAGGAGTATTGCACCCTGCAATTGCCCGGATCCCGACAAGAGTTTTTCCGCTTCCTGTAGGCAGGACAAGCACTCCCCATCTATCGTTCTCTCCCCAGGACACAAGAGCCTCAGCCTGGTAATCCCTTAACTTAAGTTTTTTTCCCGAAGCTTCATATGCTGCCGCCAGATCAGGACAGGGGAGAAGATCAAGCACTTCATCTTTATACGAAATTTTAGAATTTTTCAGGTAATTTATAATATCTTTATAATAAAGGGCAAGAGCCCTGAAACTTCCGCTTCTTTCGTCCCAGACTGCATTGGGAACCCTTACATTGCCCTCTATAAGAAGTGTTCCCTGCTTGAAGCTGATTTTGATCATTGTTTATTAAGAGTCTGGACGTTATATATAATAATTGATTTATCAATCCCGCAACCTTTTCAAAAAAGGCTTGTGGCTTGCTAAAAGGCTTGATCTAAAATAGGTTTAAGTCAATATAATCATGATATTAGTGAAAGATAAATATAAAGGGAGTTTAATTTGAATTCAGACAAGGGAGTTTAATTTGAATTCAGAAGACGAATTTTCAGGGGCTGGCCAGTCCGGGGAAAGAGTACTTCCTGAGCCTTTGCCTCTAGAGGACCTTTACCATATCTATGGAATTGAACGCAGCCATGCCGACAACGTGGCCAGGAACGCACTTGAGCTTTTTGATATCCTTAACTCCGTACATGGGTTGCACCCTGAAATGAGAACCCTTGTGGAGATAGCTGCGCTTGTTCATGATACAGGGGCGGCTACGGATTTTGAAAACCATCACAAAGCAGGAAGACTCATTTTGCTCCAGCACCCACCCTCCGAAGTGCCTGAAAGGTTCTGGCCAGTTGTTTCCTGGACGGCTTTTCTGCACAAAAAGAGGATTGGAAGCGAGAAATTTGAAAAGCTTAAAGGAAAGGACTTCGGAAAAATGCCTGAGCAACTTCAGGAGCTTACCCTTAAAGTGGCTGCCCTTATCCGGCTTGCCGACGCCCTTGATTACAGCAGAATGGAAAGTAGGCTCGGAAAAGTAACCTTCGGGAAGCGGAGTATCAGGTTCGAGATCGAGGGGCAGGGAGCTGTGATTGATGCGGAAAGAATGGAAAAAAAAGGCGACCTCTGGCACCTTCTCTACGATACGAGGCTTGAATTCAGGCCTGCGCCAAAGAAATAAGAAAACCTGAGTGTTTACTGGTTTCTGGTTACTGGAACTAATCTATGGAATATAACTTTTATAGAGTATAACTTCCTATGGGGTATAGTTTCCTGTAGAGTAAAATTTTCCACGGAGTATAGTCTTCTACGGAGTATAGTTTTATGGGTCACCTTATACTTGTCAGGCACGGAGAACCGGGTTTAAAGCCTGAAGACAGGCTTGCCGGCTGGGTAGATGTCCCTCTCAGCAGGAGGGGAATCGAAGAGGCTCTTGAGTGCGCAGTAGAGCTAGAAAGGCTTGAACTGGACCTTGCTTTTGCCTCAAACCTTGTCCGGACGCAGGAAACTCTTTTCATAATATTGTCCGGGCAGAAGAAAACAGGGGTTATTGTTCATGAAGGAGCAGGCAACGGAAGGGATGGAGGGAATCCGGGGAAAACGGATTGGTACTCGTACCCTGAAAAGCTCGGGAAAAAACTTATCCCGATTTATTTCACGCCTTCCTTAAACGAGCGCTACTACGGAAAGCTCCAGGGCAGAAAAAAGCAGAAAATTGAAGAGAAATACGGGGCAGAAAAACTTGCCTCCTGGAGGTGGAATTTTGAGCCAGGCCCGCCTGAAGGAGAAAGCCTCAAAGCCGTGTATGGACGCGCAGTGCCCTATTTCGAAGAAACGATCCTGCCTGCAGTGAAAGCAGGGAAAAACGTGCTGGTCTGTGCCCACCAGAGCAGTCTGAGAGCACTGGTTAAATACATAGAAGGGATTTCTGATGAGGAAATCAGGGAAGTCAGGTTCTCCACAGGCGAGCTTGCAATATACAGTTATTCTGAAGGCAAGCTAATCCGGGAGAACGCCGAGATGAGCCCTGAGACTAAAAGGAACCTCTGAATCTTTTCGGAAAGGAGTTTGATACCGGAAAGTGATATCTGTAAAGGGATCCGGTACCGGAAAGGAATTTATATGTAGCCCAGAGGCAGTATATAGAGCGGATCTTCATTTCCCGGCAGTTTAAGCACGTTTTTTACCTCTTCGTCCTCAAAAGCACCTACTGCACAGGTTCCTATCCCAAGTTCCACTCCCAGGAGATAGATATTCTGCGCAGCATGCCCTGCTTCCATATGGGTATAACGAAGGCCTCTATTGCCATATTTGCCTGTTATCCGCGCATGGACTGCAGAGATCACAAATGAAACGGGAGCGTTCCTGATCATAGGCTGGGAGAGAGCGGCTTTTGAAAGCCTCTCCCTTATATCGCCTGAAATTTCCCGAACAAGGGTATGGTCTTCAGGAACGTATCTGTAAACCCCGGGTTCAAGCTCGCCGCCTCCTCCAATAACAACATGGATTTCAAGCGGATAGAGTGCACCTGCTGAGGGTGAGGTTCTCAAACCGTGCTCCGAACTTATGCCCTGAGCTGCCCATAGCAAACGAGAAATGACGGACTCGGAGAGTTTTTCGTCTTTATATCTCCGTACGGATCTCCGCTTTGCAATGAGCTCTTCAAGCTGGCTCCTGGCTGAAGCCTCCGGCCCGGGTAACCTGACTTTCATAGGCAGGTCTGCAGGGCTCTGGTTTCCAAGATTTATCCCCATAATTATTACCCCTTACTTGGTTTTATATAATTACTATAAAAAAGAAAGTTATTAAATAAATAAGGTAACTTTTGAGGGTAAATTAGGAGTCGGGGCTAATCCCTACAATTTTTGAGATTGGAGCTGGAGCTTCAGCTTCCAGGGAGCAGGGGACTTTGCCCTTTTGAAATGCTGCCACTGGAATTACCGTCGCCGGAATAGGATTTTGGATACGGATCTTCTTCTCGGGCCGGGGATATGGTCAATTCTTCCTGAGCCATACCTGCGAGCCTTCTGTCTTTTTCATATGCACCTGCAAAAAGCCAGTATTTTCCTGGAGCGAGTCCGAGACTGTTTACGGAAAGGTTGCTCTGGTTTTCCTCGCCTATACTTATCGTACTATTGCCTTCTCCAATAAGGGCCTGGAATTTGCTCTTAAGATTGTCTTTGCCGGTTTCGGACTCGGAATTTGTTGAGTTGAGCCCGAAATCCCTGATAAGCTTGAGTCCATTTGCGAAAGTTCCGGCCACGGCATTTGTGCCACTTGTTTCGGAGCCTGTATTCGCGCCTGTTCCGCAGGCATCTTCGCTTATCAGTACAGCCCAGTAAATGTAATCTTCCTGAGCAGGCACATTCTTGAGGCTCAGGTTGACTTCAAAATTCTCGCCTTCTTCAAGTGTATGCGGAGCTTCGGCTTCCATTTCGTACTTCAGAACTTCGAAATAGTTTGCTAAAAGTATATTTTTTTCCGGCTCAGGAGCTTTCGTTTCGCTTCCGGCAAGCGTTATAAGAACCCAGTAACTGCCTTCAGGGAGAGGGCCAAGTGTCAGAGGAGACAGGTTTCCGGCTTCGTTCAAAGTCGCAGGTATCTGAATATAAAACTCGGTATTTTTGTCGAAGATGTCTTCAAAGCGAACTGTGTTGCCGTCCGTAATATTATTAACGGTTTCTTCGGAAAAACCAGGGCTGCGTGCTTTGACAAGGTATACGTCCACCTTCTGCCCTCTGAGGGCTTTGGAACCTCTATAGTTTATTTTCACGCTTTCGTGTGTGTTATAATATGAGCGAAGGGAGCAGGGATATGACAGTATGAATTTCAGATTGTTCCAGCTGCTTTCTCCTGATTCCTCAGATCTTAATTCCTTATTCCACAACCTTTCCAAGGGAAAGCTTAACCAAAGGTTGGATTCACTCTCAGCTTTTAACTCCCGACTCCCTGGAACGTGTGTCCAGTTGATTCTTCCGATGTTTACCTGAGCCTCCATATGGTCGCTTTTCAGATTTTTTTCCCCGCTGAAAGCTTTTATTTTAGTTTCGGGTTTCAATCCACAGCTCCTGAAACTTTTTATTCTGCTGCATCCTTCTTCTTTGAGTTCAGTTTCAGCTTCAGTTATTTTCAGGTGTTTTGACCCGTCACGTGATCCTGTTTTAATTTCAGTTTTCGTCTGGGAACTTCCTGAACTGCATTTCTCATTGTCAGTGCTTGTTTTTAGTTTCAGGTTCGATTCCGAATTTACCTGGCTCCGGGGGGTTTCTTTTGTTTCTTCTTTCTGTGCCGGGTTCTCGTAGGGATATTTCCGGTTGTCTGTGCTGCAGCTTTCGACTTTTTCGGTCTCCGGATCCTTTCTGGCACTTTCATGATTGTCCGTACTTTTTTCAGACCTTATTCCTGTCTCCGGGTTCTTTTCAATATTCTCCTTATTTTCCGTATCCCTTTCCTCTCCTATTCCTGTATCAAGATTCCTTTCAACATTTTGCTGGTTATCTGTATCCTGCTCGATCTCGGTTTTTGTTTCCGGACTGGCTTCAGGACCTTCCTGATTATCTATGCTGTTACTCTCTACTTCTTTTATCTCCGGGTTTTTTTCAGGGTTTTCCTGACTGCCAGTATCCTTTTTTATCTCTGTTTCTGCCTTTAGACTTTTTTCGACACTTCCCAGGTTATATACACCTTTGTCTAATCTTGCTCTTGATTTCGGAGCTTCCCCTGTAATTTCCTGGTTATCTGTGACGTCTGGCAGCCCTGATATTTTCTCAAGATTATCTACGGTATTTTCCCGGTTATCTGTACCGTATCCGATATCTGCTTGTGTTTTTAGATTTTCTCCAGTACTTTCCCCACTGTTCCTATCTGTATCGTCCGCTATTTTCGAATCCGGATTCATTCCTGCAATTTCACGGCTTTCAGTGTCGTTTCCTGATCCTGCTGCTGATAATGAAATTAGTGATAGGATAAGAATTAAAACCGCCCAGGTCACTATACACCTCTGGCAGTGTGTCCGATTATGCCTGACTATTCCTTTTTTCAATTAATGCACCCCTTAACCATCTTTCTTACTGCTTAATATTCGATTTTAAACTCCGGTCTGGGATTCGATCCTGCTGGAACATTGGGTTTAAAATTCTAGCTGCCTGGAGTCTATTTTTCAGGATTCCATCTTTTTCAAGGCTTTAGAAAATATCAATTCCTTCTAATTTGCATAATTCGCCATTCTCTATATTTATTAGAATAGATAACTTTTATGAAACCGAATAAGCGTCAATTTATATGCAAATTTCTCTTTTCCCGAGAGAAGAATACAGCCTTTGAAAAAGCACCCGAATAGTTGCCCATCAGGTTCCATTTTTCGATATAAATTAAGATTTACAGAACTTTATACATAATCAAGGAACTGACGTGCTTAAAAAGTCGTTTTCGAATGTTAAATTATATATAAAAATCCTCTTAATTACTCTTATTGTGAAATAAACACAATGGGGGAGTGAAGAATAGCCGATAATACAGATAAAGTTGCTGAAAATATTCCAGGACCCTATTATTGTGACTATAGCTGCATAGCCTGTCATCTTTGTGTGGATACCTCACCAGCGAATTTCAAGATGAATGATGACGATTCCAATGCTTATGTATATAAGCAGCCCGAAAACGATGAAGAAAAAGAGCTCTGTGAAGAGTCATTGGAACTCTGTCCGGTAAATGCAATAGGAAACGACGGCTGAAGTTATTTATTTGATTTAAGCCAGTTTTCCTGGCTTTTTACAATTTTTATAATTTTTATTACTTTTTATTACTTTTTATTACTCTTACTGATTTTTAACTTGTTTCTAATTTCTTTATCCCTGCTCGATTTCGGAATAGATTCTGGAAAGCCCCTGCAGCGTGGAGTAACCTTTTCTCGTAATGATATAATCTCCCCGTTCATTTCGCTGTAAAACCATACCTGTTTCAAGCAATTTCTGGAGGTGGAAGAGCAGGTTTCCGCCGCGCAGGCCTGTAAGTTTGGAAAGTTCCGAAAAGGTTTTGCTTTCCCCTGAAAGCGCCTTGAGCATAAGGAGACGCTGTCGGTTTGCTACCGGCTCGCAGACTTCGGAGACCAGCTTTTCAGGCTCAATTTTGCTAATATCGATTTTTTTATCCTCTTCTTCCCGGTCTTCATAGATCTGGAGCGAACGCATGAGTTTGACCTGCTTTTCGAAAAGATTCGTAGCTTCCGAAAAACACCTGCTGCAACTGGAGGTTTTTGCTTCCTTTTTTAACTCCTCCAGCCTGTCCCGGTACAGCTTTATGGTTTCAGCTTCGATCCTGCCCCTTCCAACAAGCCCTGCGGTTTCCTGCAAAAGCTCCCGAAAAGCCGTTTCACAAAAATCTCGCATCCCGCAGTCCGCTGTCATTCGGGTATGAATCCTCTCACTTGCGTCCTCACAGAGGTAATCCACCATAGGCTTCATGAAGTTCTTTCTCATCTCCTCAAGCATTCCTTCAATGTGCTGCTGGTTTGCCCGCTGTAAAAATCGTGAGAACTCATTCCGCAGGGACCTGACTTCTTCCTTAATAGAGTGCAGTTCGGTTCTGTAATTAATCTCGGTATTTTCGTAAGCTGTCTCCATTTTCTACTTGCCTCGGAAACTTTTCAAAAGCTGGGAAATTGATTAGATTCAATTAAAATTATTTTAATTAAAGTTTATTGTAATCACGGCCAATAATTAACACTGTTAATAAAGCTGTTAGCTTAAGGCACTATAAAGCTTGCCTTAAAGGTCATTTTTCTGTACAATCAAAAACCTGTACATAATTCTGACGCTCATGTATATAAATATACACAACCTTTCAGATTCTGGTGATAAATCATGGAATTACAGGACATAAACAACTTCGTGCAGACCGCAAATGAAGATCAGCTCAAAGCCTTCGGCTTCCTCGGACAGTGGATGATGGAAAACGTGCCTAAGTACTGCACCTGCGCCTCAAAGTGCTCCCAGAACTGTGAACTTGCAAAGGCACTCGGCGGAGCTCTTCAGGCTGCCGGACAGAAACTCCAGGGACAGTGAGCAGGATAAGCGCGCAGGAATACGCAGAAATAAGAAGAAATGAGTAGAAATAAGCAGAAATAACCAGATTCCATCCGGATCTGCTGCTCCTTACTCTTTTATTTTTATTTTATCTCTATTTTTATTTTTTTTCTGTTGTCGTTTGCCCTACTTTTCGAAAACTCTTCCTGTGCTTGCCCAAAACCATGTTGTAATTTTTATATACTTCGGAGAATATATTTAATTCAGAATCTAATTGGGGAGTTCAAGATGGAACCAACAAAGTCCGAAAGGGAAAATTTCTGGAACGCAAAAACCTATGCATTCATCACTGATAATACAAAACCTGCAATAAAGTGGGCCATATCCGAACTTAAAAACCGGGGCAAAAATGTCTATGTTATCGACCTTTCCGACAAGCTGGAACCCGGCTCTTTAAGAAAAGTATCCGAACTTCCAGCCGGTCTTGATCACGCCGTCCTCGGCGTCACAAAAACCGATCCTGGAGATCTTATCCCTGGCCTGAAAGAGAAGGGCATAAGCAAAATCTGGCTCCACTGGAATACGGAAACCGAAAAAGCCCTGGCAGCCTGCAAGGCAGAAGGACTTGAATGCATGACCGAACAATGCCCCATGATGTATCTCGGAAGCGGGTTAAGTATACATGGGATGCACAGGGCGATTGCGAAGATGACAGGGAAGTATTAAGTTAAGTTCGTATAATTAAATGATTTACATTGTATAAGGTGTTTTTCGGTTTATATTTATAACAGTTATGTAGTATTCTCACGAGCCTGTAGCTCCTATTCAAGTTATTTTAATCTATACATTTTTGAGTTTATATATTCGCGAGCAAGACCCACGAACACAAGATTGAAACTTACAACTAACGAGTTAAATAATGGTGGCATTACATGAACTATAGTAAAATGACAAAGGACGATTTTGACAGAATTCTTTACACACGTCTTAACGAGGAAACTGTTCAATCAATAGTAAATATTCCAGGCATTTATGAAATAATATCCAAACATCTCAAGAATGATGTACATCTTAACGAAGAAACCGTTCAGTCAATAGTTAATATTCCAGGCGTTTATGAGATAGTATCCAAACACTTCAATAATGATATACTCGAAACGTGGGAGTATGAGCAGTATATAAAAGTTAAAGAGATCGCAGAAAGAATCGGTTTGTGGAATCCAGAATTCCAACGAACCCTAGTGCTATTAAATTTACTAAACGAATTAACCGAAGTGCTTCATGATACGCTGGATCTGAAACTGGACAAATATGTTAATCTTCGTGCACTGCCAGTTAGGGAGTTTTTTAAAGATGTCGTGGACAAATACTCGGCATATCCTATCTGGACATGTGATTTTGAAGGGTCATGTCTTGTTGGTGCGGAGAAGCTTGAAATTGAACCTATTGATTTAATTCTCCACCGCTTTGAGGATGAGTGAATGACCAGATAAATAACTTTTATAGGTTTATGAGCAATTTCGATTCCGGCTTCCTGAAATTCATCTCCGCCAGCTTCGTTCCATTTTTTCGTACAGGCCCAGTAAGTTGTTTCGTGTGATTTTGAAATAGGGATGTTCCGGGCCGTATTCTTTCTCAATTATATCGAGGGCTTTTTCGTAGAGGTCAATTGCGGTCTCGTATTCGCCCATGCTTTCGTGGAGGCCTGCGAGGTTGTTCAGGGTTGTGCCGTAATCTGGATGGGTCGGGCCGAAGGTTGTTTCGTAAATCTGGAGGGCGCGGGTGTACAGAGGGAGGGCTTTTTTGTGCTGGCCGAGTATCCTATAGAGTTCGCCCAGGTTATTTAAGGTCTTGGCAACGTCAGGGCTGTCAGGGCCAAGGACGCGCTCCCGGATTTCGAGGGCGCGGGTATAGAGTTCCAGGGCTTTTTCGTGGCGGCCTTTCTGGACATAGACGCCTGCAAGGTTGTTCAGGGTCGTGGCAAAGCCCGTGTGCTCGGTTTTTCCGAATTTTTCCATAATTTCCAGGGACCGGGTGTAGAGGATTGTGGCTTTTTCGTACCTTGTGGTCTGGAAATAGAGCAGGGCAAGGTTGTTCAGGGTCTGGGCCACCTGCGGGTGCTCAGCGCCGTATACTTTTTCCTGAAGTTTTAAAGCCTGCCCGTACGTGTCTTCAGCTTCATCAAGTTTGCCCATTTCCGAGAGCAAAACGCCCAGGTTATTCAGGGTTCCGGCTTTATATACCAAAACCACGCGACTGTCAGGCTCCTGCTCCAGAAGCCTCTCAAGAAGTTCGAGAGCCCTCCGGAAGCATGCTTCAGCTCTATCGGGCTTTTCCATCCCCTTATAAAAAAAGGCTATCCTGTTCAGGGTTCTCACGGCGCCAAGGTTCTCCGGGCTCAGGAACTTCTCCTGGATCTGCAGCGCCCGGGTATAGAAAGAAAGGGCTTCTTCGCGCTGCTCCATCAGATAGTATAGAATGCCAAGTTCACTCAGCGTATCCCCAGTCTCAGGCCGGGGCTGGCCGGAAAGGTTTTCACGGATTTTTAAGGCTCTTGAAAAAAGCCTGAGGGCTTCTTCATAATTGCCCATATAACGGTAGATTCCTGCAAGCCCGTTCAGTGCAGATGCAGCCCCCGGACTCTCAGGCCCAAGCTCCTTTTCCGCAATCCTAAGCAGTTCTTCATAGAGGGGTAGGAGTACTTCCCAGGATCCCGATCTATAGAAAGGTTCGGCTATAACTGTAAACCAGCTTACAAGTTCCCCAGGCTCAAAGACTTCTTTTGCGTGTATAAATGCTTCCTTTAAGGCGATTTCGTCTTCAGGGGTGATAAGCTCCGGATCCAGATATTTCAGCCGCTGTTCGTACCTTTCAAGCAGAGCCCGGTGGTTTTTCGCTTTCGTTTCCACTCCTTCTTCCATCTCTTTTTCTTGATTTTTATCTTTAGTCTTAATAGAGGTATTTTCGACAGATACCTCTGTTTTTCCTGAAGGTCCCTCTTTTCCTGAAATTTCTTCTCCTGAGTCTTTCCTGAGATCGCTCGTAATTTACCCCTCCTGAATCAAAAACGGGATAATAAAGGTCCCTATTTTAAGATTTAACTATATCTAACTCTAAACATCCGCGATGCTCCTATATTAAATAAGCTTGTCCAAGAAAATATGTTGCCAGAGTCATCTGAATTATATTCAATATTATGAATTATATTCAATATCACGACGGCTAGCGGAAAATAACAAACACTCTGACAGTCTCAGGTTAATATATGAGGTTCAGGTAATCTAAAGAATAATTTGAAAAGTTTTCAAGTTATTCTTGATTTCATATATTTATATTGATTATGCTCCCTGTACCTCTTTTTCGGCTGCATAGTCCTGAAAAAAGGATTCACTGAGATTTTAATTTAATTTCAATCAAAATTAACTTAATTCTTTATTATGAACTCTATATGTCATAATATTACTGTAAAATAAGGAGCCAGTCAAGCAGTAGAGACACAGAGGCAAAAAGAAGAGAAAATTAGTATAAGTCTTGATAACTTATAGAAAACTCCCCACTCCTCATTAGTTTAATCTCTTTTTCAACTAAAAATGTTTATTTATTTTTTAAATTTTTTTTCACTATAATGCATTGAGATACCTTTTTAGTGTCGTTACCGACAGCATTTCCTACAGTTAAGCTAACAGTATACTTTCCTACTTTGTTATATGTATGTACAGGATTTTGAGCTGTTGAAATGCTTCTATCTCCAAAGTTCCAGGACCATGAAGAAGGTGATTCCGTACTCTTATCTGTAAATGTGACTGTCAATGGTGCTTCTCCTAAACTAGGAGATGCCGAAAAGTCTGCAACCAGAGGTTCTGGTTTCAATCCATCCTCCGAGACAGTAGCCATATAGATATCCCAGTTCCCATTGCGGTTATCCATCCACACTATCCTGTCACCATAGATAGCAGGATTCATCTGAGCTGCTCCGATGTTGGTTATTCTAGTTTCCGCGGAGGTAGAAACGTTGTATATATATATCTCAGAGTCCTCATTGCGATAATCGTACCAGATGATTCTGTCACCATAGATAGCAGAGCCATGTGAGCATCCGTTATCAGTGAGTTGAGTTTCCTTTTTATCGAGAAAGTCGTACACGTAGATATCAGGGTTCGTTTCCTCTTCACCTTTATTGCGTTCATCCTCCCACGTGATTATTTCACCATAGATAGCAGGAGATCTCTTATCATATAGGCTGCTGGTTATTTGGAATTCTTGTTTAGTGGAGAGGTCGTACATGTAGATATCATATACATAGTTTCTATCACGGTCATCCTCCCATACTATCCTGTCACCATGGATAGCAGGACATCCCTGGTATGATTCATCATTGGTTATACGAGTTTCCTTGCAAGTAGAGAGGTTATACATGTAGATGTTCCTGTCTCCATTGCGCCAATCATCCCATACTATCCTGTCACCGTAGATATCAGGAGCAGTCTGATCTGATCCATCGGTAGTTATTCTGGTTTCAGTGGAAGTGGAAATGTTATACATGTAAATATCCCAGTTCCCATTGCGCAAATCGCTCCAGACGATCCTATCACCATAGATAGCAGGGCTTCCCTGTTGTGATCTATCGTTGGTTATCTGAGTTTCCTTGGAAGCGGATAGATCGTACATATAGATATCGGAGTTGTCATACCCATTGCGGTTATCATCCCATACTATCCTGTTGCCATAGATTGCAGGCCCCATCTGATCCAATTCGTTAGTGGTTATTCGGGTTTCAGTGATTGCAGGCGAAACGCTTTCCGCAGCGGTTATCAATGCCGTAGACGAAATCAAAAGTAATGCAAGAGTTCTTGAAAATAAACTCATTTTACAAATAGTCCTTCTTTTATTCACTATATTCATCTCTGATTTCTAATTAGGAGGTTTGACTCAGTTACTCAGGTTTCAGCATAATACTTAATTTTTTTCTTTTAGTTCTTATATATAAAAGCAAACTTATAAAATAATTTTATATGGTAAGTACCTTTATGAGTTAGAGATGTTTTACAGTAGAGTAACTTCTAATGCAAAAATGTAAATAAGATTCTTTGTAGAAAATCTGTATGAATCAACTGCAAGAGAGAGAAATAAATACGTAATAAGATATCAGACCGTTTAACAAAAACTAATATAATTCCGATTTAGAGGATTTGCTACAGATGTGAGGTCAGTAAGCGTACCATGTGCTTATGCACAGCAGCAGTTCAATTTACAGAATTGGGACTTAAGTCGGGTATCCGGAAAAGAGAAGTAAGAATAATCGAAATAAAGATCAGAAAAGGAAAGTAAAAAATCAGACGCAGGAAAATAAAAAGTCAGGGTACCGGAAAATAAAAAATCGACATCCGGGAAAGAAATTAAAAATAGGTGCTGGCTGAAATTTTTCCTCTTACCAGACAAGACTGTTTTTAAGAGTTGCCAGAATATTTGTGAACTCGTTGCTGAACCTGCACTTCCCGAAGTCCGGAGAACTCAGGATGTTCTTCTTTATTTCCTGCAATCCGATCAGGAGATTTATGTCGTCGCTGTATTCAAATCCTCCATCAGATGCCGTGATGTTTTCTGCAAGAATCTCAAGAAGCTTCGGGTCAAGATCGTTTGTAATGTAGGTGTCCAGAATCAGAAGATCTGAAATTCTCTTGTAGAAATCAATGAGTTCCTGGTAACCTGGTATGGCATAGGCTTTTGCCATCTGTTTTTGTCTGTTGAGGTAAATCAGGTAACGGGAGATTGCGCTTATAACATTCTCGGTAATCTCTTTTCTAGGGAACGTAATTGGGAACCTTTTCAGCATCTGTGAGTTCAGGCTGCCGGTATTCTCTACCCCTTTGCGGCTCCAGATCTCAGGAAAAGCCCTTGCTATCGAAGAGTTGAGTACCGCCGTAACGTAGTGGTAGAGTGTGGGGTCTCCGAGTACGACTCCTACTCCACTTGCAAAAACGTGCTTTCCGGTCGGATCGTACGAAGCCTGCATGCGGGAGTTACTGGTTATGATAATTTTGGGTGTATTAATATACCGCAGGAAGCTTTCGTTTTCGAGGCGGTAATCGGCCGAATCGAATTCCGGTTTTTCGGTCTCAGATTGCTGTTTAATTTCCATTAGCTGTTTATAAGCTACAGGAAACTTCGCTTTCAGTTCCTCAGGCTGAAATATCCTGTATTCTTTCCTTATGTTGTTGTCTAGGATTTCATAAGGCAGCATAAACCGGTACTGAGTTGACTGAACCGCAAATTCATTCGAAACGGAACCGTCTACATAAGGGTACATGAGTTCCTTTTCTATGCTTACCTGTTCTATGCTCACATTCGTGTGCGAGTCTCTGCAGACGTAGGATGCATCTGTGCAGTTCTCTCTCGAAAGGCCAGCCTTTTGCAAAAAATCGTTAGTTGGGGGTACACCTTCAAAAACTTCTATTGAGATGTCTTCCAGGGTTCTAGGGATTTTGCTCAGCCTTTCAACTATATCGTCCTTACTCCAGAACATATATTTCACTTCTTTTATATATAGGGAATTCCGGGTAAAATGGTTTCTTTGTTGGTTGGATTTTGAAAAATTCGTGTTTGATTTTGAGGCACCTGATTTTAACTCCTCAGAATCTCCGTATTAAACTTTGAATACACCTCTTAATATAATAATTTATTCATAATAAATGTTAACAATTGAAAAATAGTTCCTTCAGTTGTGAAGAAAAATGAGAACTAGCGCCATTGTATTCCATTTTCTCTCTCCTTAAAATGGAGCTTTTTGGGAATTAAGGAAAAGAATCAGGGTTTACAAACCAGAAAAGGCTTCTAATGCCATTCTTGCATTTTCCAGCATATTATGATTGTTATTGAAATAGATGTAGATTTTCTCAGGCCCGAATTCATGCATTTTCCTGATAGTTTCGCTAATTTCTGCCCGGGAGTAATCATAACTATACCAGCCTTCTCTCCCATGCATCCTCATATACACGGTTTTACCGGGGAAGATGCGGTTACTGTAATCCGGCGAGTCTACGGACACAAGGGTCACCTTTTCCATAAGTTCTGCACATGCCTCATCATTCCCCAGCAGCTCTTTATTCCTGATCTCCAGGGCAAACCTTTCCCCAAGCTTTGCAGCTTCTGCAAACCTGAGTACCCTTGCGATATCATCGAAGTTCGGAGGCACCTGAAAGAGGTAAAAATCAACGAGGTGATCCATGGGTTCAAAAAGCTCCCGGAAATTTTCCCAGATTTCAACGGAACTTTCACTGAGCTGGCGCCAGTGGGTTATAGACCGGTGTACCTTTATGCTCCACCTGAGCTCTGTCCCTTTCCTGTTCCAGCCTTCAATCTGGCCAGGCGAGGGAAATCTATAAAAACTGGCATTAAGTTCGACACTATTCAGGCCGGAATTCTGGATAAACCAATCAAGGTTTTTCTTTTTGTTCCAGTCATAGTACCAGCCGCTTGTACCCACAAATGCATCCATACAGTGCCCTCCGTACAGTCCCCATTTATATATCGGTTTAATGGCAGATCTATTTTTGGCTTACCTTATTTCGGAGTTTGTCATTTAGCATAGAACAGGTTCAGTACCCCGTGGCATGTGCAGGTAGTAGCGATGAAAAAAGTCCTGTCTTCAACGCTTTCAAGTCTTTCACAGCTCTTTTTTTCTTTAAGCACTTTTAAAAACTCGAGGATCTCCAGCAGGTTCTGCTTGAATTCTCTTCCTTTAAGTCCTCCCGTACCCGGCTTCATCTGGTGGCTCTCAAAGACCCAGCCTGGAAGGTTTCGAAGAAGTTTCTCCGCGTATTCAGTAATGGTTTCAGGCTTTTTCCGCCCAAAGGTAGGGCAGCGGTCTCTTGGGCCAGGGCAGCCGTCAGGGCAGATCTCTCCTTCCCTGGCGTAAGAGAAAAACAGCATGCCATGTTCAGGGTAACGCCCTGCAATTACATCCTCAGGAAAGGAAGCTGCAAGCTTTTCGAAAAAAGCCACGAGCCTTTCGTCTTCAGGCCTGATAAAAAGCTCAGCTACAGGACGAGTTTCCTTCTGGTTTTCGTTCGGGATTTCCTCCGGCTTTTCGTTTTTCCCAAGTTCAAGAGGAAATTCCAGAAGGTCGGAAAGGATGTATGCAACCGCGTGGCAGGGAACGGCAGGGATAATGTACTCAGGGATGCCAAGGCCTAGAAGAAAAGGAATGCTATCCAGACCCATTTCATAAAAGTAGACGTGAGGCTGGGTATTTTCTCTTTCGTTTTCACCTGCTTCTCCGGGGGATCCTGATGCTTCCTCCTGAAGTGGCGCTGAAGCCTTACTTTTCAGGAGATTTACCAGCTCATCCTCAGTTTTGATTATGTCTGCCTTCCTTGAAGCAGGCGCATTTTCGTCCCTGTCGATAACGAGCACAAAGGGAAACTTATTTTTTCGGGCATATTGAAGGAAATCAGTGCCGATTTTTCCCCCACCCAGGACAAGGTAATAGTTTTTGATTACCGGAGTTTTCTCAAAGTGCTTTATTTTTTTATCGATTGCAGATGCTTCATATTCCGTATTTTCCATAAAACACCAGCCAGATAGTTAAGGCGTCAGCAAGCTGCAAGTTTTTCCTGCACACTTGCCTGAAGAAAATTTAGCTTTCTTTTATATAAGGGCACAGATAATGTTGTCGGGTATGAGATTGTAGATATTACACATAGTAGTTACACGTATAATAGTCTTTCAAGGTAGCCCGTAGGATCGATCAGGTTTTCAGGCTTCTCTTCGCCAAACCAGTTGCCTCCCAGATAATTCCTGTGACTGGTAATGGGCTGGTTTTTCCAGAGCTCAAAATGAAGCATGCTCGGATTCTTATTTTTTAACTTCCTGATATAAAAGGGGCAGGATCCATCGATTTTACCGGAGTTCAGGACCATACCAACATGCCCTATTAGCTGGCCGGGTTCGATTTCGTTTCCTTCTTTCACGGTAAAGCCTGCAAGCTCGCCGTATTTGCAGAACAGCCCCTTGCTCTGTTCGATAATCACATAGTAAGTCTGGTTCCAGTAAGGCAGAATCTCAGGTGAGGTCATCAACCCGGTCTGTGCGACAATTCCCCCTTCAACCGAAACGACTTCAGTATTTTCAGGAGCATAAAGATCAACCCCACAATGATATCGGTCGCCCCTATCTTCCCAGAAGGAACCGGCTTCGCCTTTTTGCGGGACCTGAAATTTCCTGAGGCCTATGTTTTCCAGATCTGCCTTTTCCGGCAATGTATTTTCTGGAGCCGTTGTATTCACAGGCCATGTTTTCATGAGATTTCTGTGTGCGTGAGAAGTATAAAAGCTTTTTTTACTTCGATATCTCGGGCCTGAGAGTAGATAATCAAGAAAAGTAACACGGTAAAAAAGAGAAGAAAAGAGAACTGAATTTGATTTTGAGTTTCCAATTTTCTTTTTTTAATTTGATATTTTTATATAATATCGTACCAATCCCTTTTCATTCCTTTATGCAAAAATCAGGCTTGAAGGAACCATAGTTTAGTTGAATTCATTTCGTCACAGGCACGGGGAAAAGCCTGTGGATTTGTAAAGGACAATTCTAAGAATCAAGCCGGAAGCCCGGAAAATCCTTCGATTTAGCGAACAGTTCACCGGGATATACCGAAACTTAGCTGGGGGAAATATATGAACGGAAAAGAGTGTAATCTATCAATAGATGAGCTTTTGAAATTTGATGGGGTAATGGCAGCCGGGATTTTCAGTCCCGAGGGAAAGCTTGTTGAGTATAAATCCAGAGATGAGATGCCTAAAGAGATGGCCGAGATGACCGCCAAATTCTGCGGAACCGTGAACATGATGTTCGATGCTCTGGCCAGTGCATACACGCAGCTTTATAAGATGAATTGGGTGCCCCAGCATAACTGGATGTACAGCGGCGGGGATTGGACCGTGATGATCTCGGGAACGAGAGGAGTTTTTGTTGAGAGCTCAAAGGCCGATTTAAAGAAGCTCTTTACAGCCCTGGGAATGTGTTAACGCCTGAATAAACCTGGCTGGCAGCCCAGGTCAGGGAATTGTTTCACTTTTCTCAGGCAGGTCTGCCGTTTATAAGAGCAATTAAGGGCTTTGCCAGATTTGTCTGTACACCTCAATAGCCTGCACGTGACCTTCCCCTGACCTTCCAGTACCCTGTTCGCAACCTGAACTGAAACCTCGAATTAGCTTGCATTTTTTCGCAGTACTGCTAAAAAATAGATTTCTTTCATAGTTTTATTATACCATTACTTACATAGTTATAATTGGTCCATAGGGTCAGTCCCGGTGTATAAAGAAGACGTACAAAGAAGATATGTAACTTAAATAAGTAGTAACTTGACTAAGGTAACTTAAATAAGTAGTAACTTAACTAAGATAACTTAACTGAGTAATGACTTAAATAAGTAGTAACTTAACTGAGTACAGAACTAAACTACATTAAAATTGGACCAGGCCTTATGGATCACTTTAAAAATCTAAAAGGTTCTTAACAAATCTGTTTTTAAAAACACTCTTAATAACTCTTGTCTGGTTTTAACTTCTAATTATATTAGTTTCAGCTCTTATTTTACCATCGGTTTCACTTGGCGATGCTGTCGATTTATTCTGAACTCTTAAAGCCCCGAATCTTACAGGTCGGCTGGGGCCGGATATAGGAAAGCTGGTATTAAAACCGGGTCCTTCTAAAATTCCTGCACTTTATGAAATCCTCTCAGGGTCGAGTCCGGCATGCAAAAATCCGGTATGCGAACGCCCTAAATTTAACATACCTGCAGAAACATATTAAATACCAGTATTCCTGCGCCCCTATCCATACTATACTGTCCACTTATCATTTCTCACGCGGGGCAAATCGAGGTGAATTCTGATGAAGCCTGCTGATTGTATCGAATGTAAGGAATTTCCCTGTTCCGACATCAATAAGAATGGATATCTTGTACCTGCTGTGGATCTGGACCCCGGAAAAGTTAAAGCGATTATGATTTCCGAAGCCCCGCCTGAATACCCGAAGGACTATTTTTATGCGCACGGAGCGCCGTTTTACCTGCAAACGACAATAAATGCGTTCCATGATGCAGGTACGCCGGTAAATAAAATGCAGGAGATTCTTGATCTCGGTTTCTATCTCACGACTGCAATTAAATGCCCAAAGACTCGGTATGAGGTTTCGGCTGCAACAATCAAAAACTGTTCAGCAATCCTCGAAAAAGAACTTGCTCTGTTTCCCAATATTGAAGTTTATTTGTTAATGGGAGACGTTGCGATAAAGGTCTTCAACTATCTCAGCAAGAGTCAGACCGGAAAAAATACGATACCTGCCGGCTCGACATACAAAATCCGGAAAAATCAATTTTATTATCAGGACAGGCGGGTTTTTCCTTCATATCTGCAGACCGGGCAGAATTATCTCATTGAGAAATCAAAAAGGGAAATGATGCCGAAGATCTGGTTGAGGCGATACAAATTATAAGATAATGTAGTTCACGATTTCCATAAACCAGCGTGTATGCTCAGGAGCGTTGCTGCTAAGAAATCTCATATCTCTTTCATCTGTTTTTATACCTCGCAGGCATCTTCCCTGAATTTTATCCTGAACTCGGTCCCTGCTCCTCTTGCAAGCTCAATGCTGCCTTCGATCTGTTCCACAAGTATATTTACAAGTTGAAGCCCGAGAGAAGGGGTATGCCTGAAATCAATTTTTTCTGAAAGCCCTACTCCGTTATCCGAGACAATCAGTATAAATTCAGAAGTTCCACGCCTTCCCTTGCCTTTGTTTTCACTCATGATTTTGCCGCTGCCTATCCTGTGGAGCCTGACCTGGATTTCTCCTCCTTTTCCTGCGGGAAAAGCATGTTTTAAAGAGTTGGATACAAGTTCGTTAATAACGATCCCCAGTGGGATTCCGGTGTCCATTCCGAGAAAAATGCTTTCAAGGTCCAGTTTTAAGTGAATATCCTGGTTGCCTACCACATATGACCTGAAAAGTTCATTTGCAAGTTTCTGGAGGTACGCCTTAAAATCAAAGGTCTCAAAATCCCCGGTTTCTCCGGTTTTATAAAGCTCTTCGTGAATTAGAGACATTGATATAACCCGGTTCTGGCTGTCCTGGAAGGATTCCCTTACCTTCCTGTCGCTGAAATACTCGGCCTGGAGGCTCAGGAGGGATGAGATAACCTGCAGATTGTTCTTGATTCTATGATGAATCTCCTTTTTCCGGATTTCCTCGGTTTTCAGAAGGGCCTGCTCGGCTTTTTTACGTTCGGTAATATCAAGCATTACACCTACAATCCCGATTACCTCTCCGGAAATACTGCTGTAAGTAGCCTTGTGGGCAAGAAAATTCCTTTCTTTTCCATCTATGGCACACTTGATCTTCAATTCATGAGGTATGCTTTTGCCTTCATCAAGAAGCACCCTGTCATAAAAAGTAGAAGCCTTGATAGTTTCGTCCGAAAACTGCTCCCTGAACTCAAACATGGAGTGTCCTATTACTTTTTCCTTGGAAAGACCAAGTATATGTCTGGCAAAGATTTTGTTGCAGCCCTGGTAGATCCCCTCGAGGTTCCTGTAAAAGACCGGGGAAGGTATGGCATCAAGGAAGGTCTCCAGAAAATATACATTATTCTGAAGGGTTTCTTCCAGCTGCTTGCGCCCTGCAATCTCCTCGGTAAGCCTCTCATTCGTTTTTATAAGTTCGGAAGTTCTCTGTTTAACCAGTTCCTCAAGTTGCTCCTTGTACTGGCGCAGTTCGTCTTCAGCACGCCTGCGTTCGATTACTTCTGAGATGAGAAAAGCTACCGAGTTAAGGAAATAGGTATCATCTGCGGTAAATCTTCTCGGCTTTTTTGAGTGCGCGCTCAAAATGCCAAAGGGTTTTTCCATTTTCCCTATAACAACACTTATCCCGCTGGCTACGTCATGCTCTCTCAGGAGAGTTGGAGCACTAAAACGTTCTTCCTTTTTGAAATCCCTTACGATTAGCGGGAACTTTGAAAATAAGGTGTACCCTGCCTGGTATCCTTTACTCCCGTTGACAACGGCTTTTCCCACAAGGCCTGGCTTCCAGCCTGTTCCTGCCCTGAGCAGGAAGTTTCCATCAGGCAGACGCTCCAGAATTTTACTATATTCAATATCAAGAGTCCTTGCAACCAGCTTTGTACTTTCGTCCATGAAAGCCTGCAAGTTTTCGCATCTGAGAGCCATCCTCCCCATTTTATGGAGGGCATCGTTCTGTCGCTCTTTAATCCGAAGCTTTTCTTCCAGTTTTTTATGATTGGTTATGTCAAACCCGTAAACATTTACCTGTTCCTCTCGCTCGAGAGGGTGAAACGAGATAAGATAAACTTTTTTTCCGACCTTGATTTCCGTTTTTTCGGGATTACTTAGGGAAATCACTCTCTTCACGAAGTTTCCAATGGATAAGGGCACTTTTCCTCCTACCGTTATGCTCCACTCGTGAAGGAAGAGCTCACCTGCCCTATTCGAATAGATAACCCTTCCATCCCTTCCGATCCTCAGTGCAGGATCAGGGCTCTGAGAAACAAATCTTTCCACTTCTATTCTCCTTCGTTTTCTCTTCAGGCTTTACCCTTTTAAACCCGCACAAATTCCGGAGATAAGGCTTAAAAGTCAGAAATGCCTAGATTTCTAAAACCTTGAATTTCGAAGCCAGATATTATCCTGGCTATTAATCAGGCAAATTAAGTTGTAATTTCTGTCTGTCCCTTTCTCATCCCATACATATAGCTCTGGTTTATATTACTTTTTATAGTATATCATCTTGATTTTTATCTTGATTTCTTACTTTATCCTATTTTTTGTCCTGATTTATTTTTGTCCTGATTTATTTTTACCCTGATTCTATTTTTACCCTGATTTTTATTATCGCTCAGATACTCAGTGCTGAAACAACCCAATTCTGAAATAATCCGATTTTGAAATTACTCAGTTCTGAAATTACTCAGTTCTGAAATCGCAACCTGTCAACATTAAATATATATTACCATACGGGCATCCGGAAATACCCTTCCTATATAGAATATTAGGAAAATCTATATATATCTAGGACACAAATATAATATGTCGAGGAGAAGAGCAATCGAAACTAAGATGACAGAAAATCAAATACAATTAAAAAGAGGTGATAAAGAATGGAAAAACTGAGGAATTTGATTCTCAAGAACGTAGCAATATTTAATGAGGCGTTCCCGAACAGATTCTGCCATAGCCCCGATGTCATCACCGCAATCTCATATGACTATAAGTTCACTTACGGACAGGTAGAAAACGAGATTGAGAAGATGGTCCATGAAGGGGTTCTTGATGCAGAACTCTCGGACTGGTATGAAATAAAGCTTTTATAAGAAGCTTGCTGCCTTTCGAGCAGAAAGAAATAGAAATCACAAACCGCCGCACGACGAAATAAAGGACTAACTGAGAAATAATGAATCGGACTGAGTATCTAAGGGTTTAACCGGATATTTAGCCACTTAGTTAAGTATTTGCACGCCGACCCAGGTGTTCAAATCGGATAAAGAAATATATACGGCGAAATACAGCGAAAATTTCCATACAGCGATAAATTCGCTTGAAGTTTCGCAGGTAGCTAAATTCTTTTTCCCCAAAACCTTTTTAATCCTGAATAATGTCCAGAAGCGGACATTTTGCATAGCTGCTTTTTTTCTTATAATATCTTTTGGCATGCTCCACAAGCAGGGCATGATACTCCTGGTACACAGCCAGGTCTTCAGGCAAATTTTCTTCAAACAGGGCTTTGATTTCATTATAATTTGCTTTCTCATCAATAAGGCCGAGGTTTGTTACTATTCTTTTAGTATAGGCATCAACAACAAAGGAAAGTTGTTTGAAGGCGTACAGCAGGATCGAATCTGCGGTTTCGGGGCCCACGCCTTTTAACGAAAGGAGTTCTTCCCGCGCAGGAACCCGGTTCCCAAGCTCCGAAAACCAGCCGGCAAGGGTTTTCAGGCGCATCGCTTTCTGGTTGTAATAACCTGCCGGCCTGATAGCTTCTTTCAGAATTTCCGGGTCAAGGGAAAGAATCGCTTCAGGGGAAAGGGAATTTATCTGCTTAAGGTTGAGGAGAGCTTTTTCAACCTGTATCCAGCTCGTATTCTGGGTGAGCAGGGCTCCGCAGATAATCTCAAACTGCTGGTTCCTGGTTTGCGGATAGGTGTAGTCGGCGGGATGGTATCCCAGGACAGAACCGGTCTTTGAGGGATTTGCCCCGCTTGTTTTATGAAGTTCGGTTAAAGGCCACCAGCCCTGGGGGCCGTACGAGGCAAAAAGACAGCCATAAAGCTTTCCGATAACAGGTTCGGGATCCTTTAATCCGGTCACTTTGTTTACTCTGGGGTCCGTTCTTCCGGCATCGGGGTTTTGAATTCGATTTTTCATTTCAGTACTTAGGGCAAAGAAATTATTTAAAGCCGTTCCATTCCGTTTTTTAACAGCGTAGTCAGTACAATTATTAAAGTACAATTATTAAGATATTATCCGGCCAGAAGCCCATGAAGATGCAGAGAAAAGGGTAAACAGTACCGGTAAAGTTACCAGGGTATTACCGGTACATTTTTTATATGCTATTTTCATATGCTATTTTTATATGCTATTTTCATATGCAATTTTTTTATTCTATTTAATTCACCTGTTTAACTCCTGAAAAAGCCCTTTTTAGCGTTTTATTCATACCTCAATGCGTCCACAGGTTTCAGTTCCGAGGCATTCTTTGCAGGCACGAGACCTGCAATCAAACCTACGATTATGGAAACAAAGGTTGCTATAAAGGTAGCTTTAAGGCTGAGGGCGAATTCGAAGGGAGCGTCCATTTTAATTGAGAGGAATAAAAGCACTGCCTGCACTGCTGCTGTGCCAAGGAGGATGCCTATGATTCCGCCTACAAGGCTGATCATTGCGGAATTGCAAAGAAAGATCAGCATTATATCCCTGTTTTTTGCCCCTATGGCTTTCATGATCCCGATCTCTTTAGTCTTTTCGAGCACAGATGTGAACATGGTGTTTGCAATCCCTGTAGAACCTACAAGGAGAGAAATTCCTGCAATAAACGCCAGGAAAGCGGTAAGGCCGTTAATCAGTTTTCTGGCGTTTTCTATCGCCTTTTTGTCGGAATTAATATAGAAGTCCTGGGTATCTTCGTTAACTCTTCTTGAGAGCCTCAGTTTACTCTCGATTTCCTGCAGAGCAGAATCGTAATCAGCTCCTTTGTAAAGTTTTACTTCTATCGCACTGTAGACATCCCTTTCTATCTCAGGAAGGTCCTCGTCGCTGGAAAGGGAATATACGTCCTGGTAAGGCATATATATGCTGCTCCCGAAAAGTCCGTTAAGACCTCCCAGAAGCCCGCTGTTCTTTGCCAGAATTCCGACTACCCTGTATGACCTGTCGTTCAACAAAATCATCTGGTTGAGCCTTATTTCCTTCTCAAAGGTCTCTTTTGCAAGCTCGTTTGAAAGGACTACGACATTCCTGTCCCCGGCTTTTAACATCCGGCCCTGTTCCAGATCTTTTCTGGCGATCTCAGGCCATACGCCAGGATCCACGCCTTTGATCCAGACAATGGTACTTTCACCCCCAAACTCCAGTTCTGCATCCTGTTCAACATTGACATTAATATATTCGATAGCCGGAATACTGCGCAGGGTAAATATATCCATCTTTGTGAGTTCGGCTTCTTCTATGGCTTCAAATTCTATAGAATAGGATGGATCAGTCTCAGCTTCCTCTTCGCTCTCTTCGGTTTCTCCAATCGTTTCCGAGCTTCCTCCCGAATCCTCTGAACTTCCTTCCAGCTCTTCCGACTCCTCTATTATGTACTCTTCGTCGGTCATCTGGAAGGGAATTGAGGCTACGATTGTGATGGTATCGCCCCCGAAGCCTTCCAGAGTTTCAGTTACCTCTTTCTCGAAATACTCGCCTGTAGTGACAATCGCCATTACCGAGGCAATGCCTATTATCACTCCTATTATGGTCAGCCAGCTCCTCAGCTTATTGGCTTTGACCATACTCAGGGCAATTTTTAAAATTTTTCCCGGTTTCATGGAACACAGACTCCATTTTCCGCGTTCTTTCGATTTACCTGTCCGGGTCCTCGGAATTCACTTCGTTAAGTTCCTTTTCCTGTGCACTCTTTACTTT
Source organism: Methanosarcina sp. (assembly GCF_049706645.1). Classification (GTDB taxonomy): domain Archaea; phylum Halobacteriota; class Methanosarcinia; order Methanosarcinales; family Methanosarcinaceae; genus Methanosarcina. The sequence continues at coordinate 69,236 of NZ_JBNAKP010000001.1, forward strand.
TATTTTCTGTTGACGTTTTTTATAAACCACCGCGCACGCTACACAGGCAAGCATAGCGAATCCTGCTTTGTATTTCAGTGAGCCCGAACCGCTCTCTTCTGGCATGCCAGGCTCGGCTGATGGGGTAAAAGGTGAGGAATAAAGGGATAGTTCTTTTTGCTCGATCTGCCTGATCCCGTCGTTTGAGGTATAGCTAATTTCAAATTTTATAGGCAGGTCTTTCCCGATCTCTGCCGGCTTCAGGTTGAAATCGGCAATTGTATAATCCCCTTTTTGCAGGTTCCCGAGAATTACGGAATTACCTCCGTCCGTGATAGTCCAGTTTGCCTGTAAGGGCACAGAGACTTTGACTGAATTTGCGCCATTGTTTCCAATGTTCGAAATCGAAAAGGTATAAGCCCCTGTAGGGCTTTTTTCCATAAATGCGATATCGAATTCCGTGGTGCCTCCGATGTAGATTCCGGCCTTGCTTTTAATTTCTTTTCGTTTCTGGTTTTCTACAGTGCCCGCTTCCGTGATAGTCTTGAGTTCTTCAATATCATCATACGTGAGCACCATGTCCAGCTTATACAGGCCTGGTTTTGTATTGACGTTCGTCAGGACTTCGAAACTGACATTGGCAGTGTTTCCAAGGTCGATCAAGTTAATGTGCTTGACATTACTGGAACCCACAGGCAGGATCACATCATTAGCACATTCCCAGGAAAACATTGCGTTTTTCAGGGGGGAATTTCCCACATTTTTTATACCGAAAACAAGATTGGTTTTCTCCCCTGGCACCATTTTCTCAACACTTATATATTCGATTTCGGCGTTTGACTCGCTGTCAATATCTATATTTAGTTCCTTAGTGAGAGAGAGCTTGTTGTTCCCGTTTGTATAAAGGTACACCTTTAAAGGGTATTTTCCTGCATTGACGCTGTTTTCAATTCCAAGTTTGAATTTCACTACCCGTATGCGGTCGTCTTCAGAACGTTTTCCTAGAGTGCCTATGTTCTGTACAGGTTTCTCGCCGGCAAGAGTCCTGAAAGGATACTCGGGCCTGATTTCCAGCACACAGTTCTCCAGATCCTTGTATCCCGTATTCTGGATCGAAAGCCTGACTTCAAGAATATCCCCGGGTTTTACCGGATCAGGATTCTGGTTGAGCAGGTCGATAGTTAAGCCCTTATCAAGGCCCAAACTCTTATCGGAAGTGCTTTCATCCTCAAGAGTATCTTCAGCCAGGACTGGCTGAACGAATGAGGAGAGCAGTAAAAGCAAGCAAATAAAACCTGTAAGTTTAAGATCCATTTATATTCCTCAGTTTACTGATTTTATATATCTAAAGACGGTCCGAAAAGGTTTCATCGGGCGCATACGTTCCGAATAAAGCTTGAATATGATCTAAGTACTGAAACAATCTGAATTAATCTGAGTACTGAATTAATCTGAAATAATCTGAGTCAATTTGAACTGGTTTGAATTTAGTCTGAATTTAACTTGAATTCATCTGAATAATTCTGAAAATGTTCTGAATATGATCGAAAAATTTCAGAAATTTTTCCGAAAGCGCTGTGGAAGTTTTCTGAAAATTTCTAGAATTTCCTGAAGTGTTCATAGTTCTTCCCTCAGGTTTCGGTCTCCGGTACACAGTGATGGGTTTCAGGATCGAGTTTTTCTTCATTAACCCCATCCCTGACGATTTTTCCATCCTTTAGTTCTATATGCCTGCTTGCGTACCTTGCAAGGTGCAGGTCGTGCGTAACCATGACTATTGTTTTACCTTCTTCTTTCCACAGCCGGTGAAGCATTGCCAGCAGCTCTTTTCCCGTTACACTGTCCAGGGCACCTGTTGGCTCATCTGCGAGGATAATTTCGGGATTGCAGGCAAGGGCCCTTGCGATCGAGACTCTTTGCTGCTGCCCGCCTGAAAGCTGGGAGGGCTTGTGCTGGATTTTATCCGAAAGCCCTACGAGTGCAAGCAGTTTCTTTGCCCTTTTTTCTGCGATCCCATCTTCAATTTCCTGAATTTCAAGGGGCAAAAGTACATTTTCGAGGGCCGTCATGCCGGGAATCAGGTTGTACTGCTGGAAAACAAACCCTATCGTCCTGCCTCTCAGGGCAGCAAGCTCCGATTCCTCAAGCCAGGCTATATTGCGACCTTTCAGGAAAATCTCGCCCTTTGTAGGGATATCCAGGCAGCCTACAAGGTTCATCATTGTTGATTTCCCGCTTCCGGAGGGGCCGATTATTGCGGCGAATTCTCCTCTCCTGAATTTCACGCTCACAGCTTTCAGGGCATTAACCTGGACTTCCCCCATCTGATAAGTTTTCCAGACGTTCCGAAAGGCAATCAGTGTATTTTCCATATTTTTCTCCTGAATGACTTACTTATACAAATATAATTAATTGTTTAAAAGTTTATTTTCTCCGTGCTTGCGCTAAAACAAGAATTTGTAGTATTCCCTCAACTAATTACACTTTTAATCTGAGAGTGGAATTTTTCTATCCACTTCCTAGCAAATGATAACGAGTTTTTCAATTTCATGAATTCCTTTTGACAACACTTTTCAAATTTTCTTTTGGTTAATTCAGCTGACAGATACTTCTTTTTTTATTGATTTTCAGACAATTCTACAGAGTTTATATTTGGTGAATAAGGTGGTAAAAACACAATATTGATTTCCAACTCTTCTTCCATGGCTATCGTTTTAGAAGAACATGTGTTTTTGAGTTATCAAGGATAAGTACTATACTTTCTCTTTTAGTTTCTTTCACTATTTTTTCAAGAAACTCATAAATGCTTTCTGCCTTTGAACTGTCTTTAAAATCAATAAGATCGTTTCCGTTAATTGAGTAAAAAGCAAATGCATTTGCCTGTGAACTCACCCCACAAATATTTTTAATTTTCACATCAATAAAAATTTTAAAATAAATTCATGACGGAGATTTAATCGATCGCTTGGGATTTGAGAATCCTGAAACTCGATTTTGAGTTTTGGGATGAACTCTTAGTATAATTTCTTTATTTTAGTAATCATAAAGAAAAATTGGCACACTACTTCCACTTCGACAAGTAAACATAAAATTTATTTTTATTTTTGCCATTAATGTCCTCAAGACTTCTAAAATTATATTTTCATTAATTCTTAATGTTGACAATTGATTCCTAAATTTATATTTATTGTCAGCAAGAGTGATAAAACATAATGTTAGAAACCTGGCCCTCATGAAATTTATTTTTAGAATTATCGTCAAAAAATTCAATTAAAAATTTAAATGTGTTGAGAGGTACTTGCTGCCAAATTTAGTTAGAAGAGTATTTATATTCTCTAAATAATTTAGTGATTGGGTACTAAATACAGGAGGAATACAAACTGTATTCCTCCTGTTGTTTTATTTAATCAAATGTCTGATCGCTGAAACTGATGGTTGTATATCTCGTTGTGGTATCAATAAAAGGCCATAGACAATGAGCCCGAATTTCTAGGGCTACGCTTGATTGGGAACGCCAATTAGTTGGCCATGACTTTCCTGTCTGACTTTGCCATGACTGGATTGCCCATCCAGCAAGTTTATATGAGCCACTAGATGATGTTCCTAGGGAGTCTCCAGAGCTAGTTAATAATAACCTAACTCCTCCATTATCATAATTAAGCGGATCACTAGCACTTCCTACAACTACATCTTTAATATACTGATTAGCTGGATAAGACGGAGTCTGTGCGCACGCTACTCCTGTCGTTGATAATAATATTATGGTTATTAGGCTAACCATAATAACCTTTATTTTTATTTCTTTCGAATTCATTGTTTACTTCCTATACTCTTTTATTGGTTGCTGTTTCTTTATCGCAAAGAAGTACAGAAAACGATACTTAGTTTTCTAAATGAAACACATCAATTTGTATTCGGTTAGGGAATCTATTAACCTAAAATTGGCTATTCACACCTGCACAACACATCGATTTTTCAACTATTAATTTACATAAAAAACTACAAAAATAACACGTTACTTGTATTTCGTATTTTTACTAAATACAAACAGAAGCTGATCTAGTCTCACCTAAGTTTGATTTTCTGTAAATCCTAAGCGGCAAAGACAGTATGACACTCAAACATATATAAATATTTTGAATTTAATATCGTCTTTATAAATATATTCAGTATTTTTTGCATGGTACGTCTAAAAAAAATTGAATAAATAGCGATATTATTTTCATTCATTGTTCTTATAAAAGTCATTTGTTAAGCTGATCATTTTACACTATCTAGAAACTAGGACTTGTGAGCGACAAATCACTATTTAACAACATTTTATTATGAGCGTATTCCAGTCGTTTTGCCAGTAATATTCCTTATTCTTAATCCATCCAACTTTATTAGCAACTTCTTTGATAGAATCTGCCAAATACCTAAATTTGACAAACTAAAGTCTTTTCACCACTCTTGAATTGTTCTCACATTTGATTAAAAAGCTAATCTTGCCAAGGGTTACCTTTTGGTTAATAGAAATTTGTCTCTCCTAGCAATAAGAAAATACAAGCCTTAATATGTGCAATAAGTCATTGGGAACTATAATTTGCAAACAAACAGTTGAAAAATAAACTTTAACAAAAAATATGAATACAGGGAACCTAATAAAAAAGAAAATAAAATGGCTTAATAAAAAAATGAAAAGCCTTTTAATGAATTAAGAATTCATTAAGAAACCTAGTATAAAAGTTTCCAAATAATTTATTCTAGATCCGAGTCTTCAAAAACAAATAATTCATCGATTGTAGTGTCCAGGCACCTTGAGATCCGATAGGCAAGCTTGAGCGAGGGGTTGTATTTTCCTTTTTCAAGGAAGACTATGGTTTCTCTCCTGACTCCGACCATTTTTGCAAGGGCTTCCTGAGTAAGGTCATGCCTGGCCCGGAACTCCTTTATCCTTGTTTTCACGGTTTGTCCTCCGGAAGCCTTACTCGATGTCGCCTTTTCGCATGAAGTACCACCTGAAAACATTTGCAGAGATGATCATAAAGAAAAGAAGTATACCAAGCACGCCGTCTGCCGTCAGTTCGGCCAGTCCGAAGTACTGAATCCAGAAAAGAACCGTGATAGCAACAAGGGTCAGCAGCCAGGAATACGTAATCCCGTAAGCTGCCAGTTTTTTTGTCCTTTCGTCCCTGTCAGGAAGGTCTCCACGCCTGAAAAGCCTGAAAGCTGTAGCAATGAAAATAATCAGCCCCATATTGACAAGAACAATCGGGATTAAAACATCAATATTGGAAAAAATATCTGATAAGATTCCGGCAGCCATTATGGCTATACCGAGAATAAGCCTGTATACGTATTTTCTCTCCATGCTTCCATCTCACGGTTAATTTTCAAAAGTCTTTTTGCAAGGTTTTGTTGATTATTTACAACAAATTATTCGATATTTCCAACATTTAGTTAGATATAGATAACATATACGAATATTTAAGGCTTCTTATTGAAAGAAACTTCCAGTTAAAAGTGGATTTTAGATCAGAAATAACAACGTAGTTTTCTCTGGCAAAAGTTTCAGAGAGCAGCAAAATCTCAACATAAAATTCTGAACCTAAAGTTCTGAACCTAAAGTTCAGAATAACTCGCCAGAAGCAGCAATTTTCTTACAAGTGATTGCGCTCCGGAGGCGCAGGTGTAATTATAAAAAAACGAGAGCCTGAGACTGAGCTCAGGATATTTAGCCGATTGCAGGTCCTTTTAAGCCTGAAACTAGAACAGTGTTTTTCAGGCACAGGAACTGTAACTTTTTGAATTATGCCGATTTAATATTTTATAATATTTAAGGCCTTATAAGGCTTTATAATTGCAGAATTTCTGTTAAATCAATACTGGGCGGTTAATTAAGATTTAATAAATATATTCTTCCGATATTCCTCAAAAGCTGTCCTTAACTCTTCCTGAGTGTTCATAACGATCGGCCCATACCAGGCGACCGGCTCACCTATGGGTTTTCCGGAGATCAACAGGAATCTCACGCCTTTATCCCCGGCAGTCACCTCTATGGAATCCCCATCCCCATACAGAACCAGGTATTCGGGGCCTATTGCACAGTGCTCGGCAGGATCGAGGTATCTTCCGCCTTCAATCTCAAAAGCACATAGTTCTCTTCCTTCATCGAAATGCCCTTTTCCCTCGATTACGTATGCAAAGGCGGTATAACCCGGAGGCGTTATGTGAGAGAATTTCTCCTCCGGGGGCACTGTAACGTCCAGGTATTCGGGATCGGTAACAATTTCTTTTACAGGTCCCTCAACCCCATTCACATCCCCACAAATAATCCTCACTTTCAGGCCTTTTTCCATTAGAAGTTCGGGTATTTTGCTGCTTTTGATTTCCTGGTAGCGAGGCTTCATCATCTTGTGCAAAGCCGGAAGGTTCGCCCAGAGCTGAAAGCCCCACAGGTGCCCTTTTTCATCCCCCTCAGACATTTCCTGATGGACAATTCCGCTTCCTGCAGTCATCCACTGCACGTCTCCGGCTTCGATCACACCTTTATTTCCCAGGCTGTCTTCATGCCTGATCCCTCCCTCAATAATATACGTTATAGTTTCAATCCCCCTGTGGGGGTGCCGCGGAAACCCGCTCTCATATTCCATCCGGTTCACGGAATGAAACTCATCAAAAAGCAGAAAAGGATCAAGCTCAGGCACCTGATGAAACCCGAAAGCACGCTTAATGTGTACGCCTGCTCCTTCGATAGTCGGCATACTCTTTATTACCTTTCTAATTCTTCTTGGATTGGACAGCATAATTACCCCCTGAACAATTCCTTTATTTCCTATCAATATACTATCAATATAAAAACTTCAGAGCCGCTTGAACGAGCAAAAATCAATACTGATTATCATAAATTAGTCCGCTTGATAATTTCCTCTATCCTACTATTACGGTCGTTCTATTTTGGTTTTTTGGAAAACGCTCTCTAAAACCGTATTGAGTTGACCTTCATAGGATTCATACTGAATATAATTGATAGGTTTTTATGGCATGGAAACTCAATCCTGATCTATATTCTGATTTCCTTAAGGTAAATGAAATATATATAAAAACATGAGATAGGAAATAATCAAGAAACATAAAAACACAGGAACCTGAAAAATGACCCTTGTAATCGCTTTTATCGGGAAAAACGGTGCAGTAATGACTGGAGACCTGCGGGAAATAACATTTGAAGGAGATAAGCCGGACAGGGAGAAGCTCGAAAAAGAGCTTTACAGCGGGACAATTGTCACGGACGACGAGCTCACAAAAAAAGCCAGGGAATTCGGGGTCAGCATAACGGTTACGGACTGCAAAAGCAAAATCTCGGAGAGAAACGGCGTTTTGATAGGGGAAGTATCCTCAATCGAAGGCGGCGTCACCAAAAAAAGGAGACTCTATGCTTCAGCCGGAAACTATGCAATTGCCGAGCTCATTGATACCGAGATAACCTTAACGTCACATGCAAAGGGAAGCAACCTGATAGTTCTCGGAAATGAATTTACTAAGCAGGTAGCCAATAAATGCTTCAAGGACAACTGGACGAAAAAAAGCACTTTTCAGGATGCCGTAAAAATTCTCATGCTCTGTATGGAAACCGCAGCCAGGAAAACCGCATCTGTTAGCCAGCAGTTCTATTTAATCCAGACAACATCGAATGTTGATGTTTTGAAGATTGTAGAAGAGGATATAATACAGAAAGTCTAAAATTTACGCTGACAGAACCGAGAGTGATATTGAGGTACTGCTAAGGATGAGGAAATGACTAAAATATATCCCTCTGCTCTTACTCCCTGAAGAAAGCAGGGAAGGAAATTTTCTAGATATTGCTATTGCCAGAGGCTTAATATCAGTATAAAAACATTTAGGCTACTTTTCTGTGTTCATTTCAGAAGCTCCTGAACAGTAACTGCTTTCTTTTCTGAGAGTGCTAAACATGATAGTGTCTCATACTCCTGATTTAAGAAGACCCACAGTAATAGTTCACTCTTAGCCCATCTCTTAGAGTGCACACATCCCAGGCCGTTTATCTTTTTTGTCCTCTCTTACTCATAAAAAGCAATCTGGAGATTTGCCTATTTTTATAATCAATTTTATAATCAACTTTATATAAAATTAGTTCATTATAATAGAGTAATAATATAATAATAAATATAATAATAAAATATAATAATAACGTAAAAGAGACTGTTTATGTCATTGGCAAAATCTCCATGGATTATACACGTAAATTGCAATAGCTGCAATGGCTGTGATATTGAAGTAGTAGCCTGTCTTACTCCTTTATATGATGCTGAAAGATTTGGGGTTTTAAACATCGGTACACCCAAGCAAGCAGATATAATGGTGGTTACAGGCGCGGTAAATTACAAAAATGTGAATGTACTTAAAAACATTTATAATCAGATTCCTGATCCGAAAGTTGTTTTAGCAGTCGGTGCCTGTGCATCTACAGGTGGGATCTTCCATGGTTGCTATAATGTAATAGGCGGAGTGGATCAGGTTATACCCGTAGATGTGTATGTTCCCGGATGCTGTCCAAGGCCTGAAGCCATACTTGACGGCGTAGTGGCATGCCTTCCAATACTTGAAGAAAAGAAGAAAAGGAATATCAAAGGAAAAGAGGTAAAACTCAAAGGAAACGAGGTGCCAGCACTCGATAATTCGGCAGGCGCCCAAGGCTGAAGCAAACTTGAGTGAGCCTGAATATTCCACTTTTACACAGGTGGGGAAGCCAAAACCATTTGATGAAGCAGATAGACAGTAAATGCTTCAAGGACAACTGTATAAAGAAAAGAACTATTCAGGATGCCGTAAAAATTCTCATGCTTAGTATGGGAACCGCAGCCAGGAAAACTGCATATGTGAGTAAGCAGTTTTATTTGATCCAGACAATGTCGAGTGTTGATGTTTTGAAAGCTGTGGAAGAGGACGGATAAAGCTGAAAAAGTATAGAGAAAAGACAATCAGTCTTCTAAAGTTTTTTCGTTTTTTACTGTTTTTTAATTAATACCATTCTCTATGAAATTTAAGTTTAAATGCCTAATTTATGGATCTTAAAAAAGTAAAAGCAAATAAAATATATTCGATTTAATATTTGACCGGATTAGAACCATACCTTGAACCAGTTTTTTTTTCTTCTACTTTTATTTTATGCCAATCAGAACGCTGTTCCTTCTTATGCATGATCTTTTTTACAGCATAAGCAAGCCCTGTTGTTGCAATGATTAAACCCACTATTTTCATGCTTTTATACACAATAATTCACCCCAATTTATTATTGCACCTTATCATTTATTAATATGAGCAAACAGTCAATAAAAAAATCAGTTTAATGTTAAAGTGATGTTTAGTAAGTTTTAAAGGACACTAGGAAAAGGAAAGAACCATTCAGGATGCCGTAAAAATTCTCATGCTCTGTGGAAACTGCAGCCAGGAAAACTGCGTCTGTGAGCAAGCAATTTTATTTGATTCAGACGGCTTCGAATGTTGATGTTTTGAAGGTTGTGGAAGAGGATATAAAAGAATGGAAAAGGTTGTGACTTCCGGTGTTTTTTATCTTTATTGTCATTATTAATGCGTTTATATATGATTTTATAAATCCGTCTTTAATGCTAAAAAACTAATTAATTTTAAAAATCTATTAAACCAGTTTTAAGTAGCCAGGCTATATGACCAAGAATTGTGATGGTATTTTGGTTCCAGAATCCCAGAAGAGAATAAATTTTTAGATAGGTTTAAAATATTCCAAAAGATTCTAATTCTTATAGTTCTGTATTAAATATACGCTAATCATGTATAAAAATTAAAATAAGTAATATATTTCCTGTTTTTTACTAACATATTCCATTGTGTGAAATTTTGAGTATCTTAAAGCCTTTTATGAGATATAAAATAATATTATTCTGTTTTATAAAGGTTTAGATACAAATGAAAAAATTTAAAGACTAATGGCAACATCTGCTTTTAAATTTTATTTATTAGTGAGCTCGTCCCAAAACCAGGTTTTTTCTAAATCAATGAAAGTTCCAGAATTATTTTCCATGAGGAAACCCTATTGATAGTTCAAAATTCGAGACTTAGAGATCCAATTTTAAGTTTTGGGATGAGCTCAGTGTATAAATAAACATCAGCCCATAGTCAAAATGCTGCCTTAAAACAGGTTTGATTCTAATACTGAGACAAAAATGCAGTGCTGAGACTATGAAAAATAAGAATATTTGTACTTGTTGAATTGAGGGGTAATACAATGAAAATTAATCCAAGAGTAATTTATTTGTCAATAATTTTTACTGTTCTTGTTGTTATGGCGTCAAATATTGCAGTAGCTGATACCTTAGGAGCTGGAAAGCTAACAAAGGTAGCATCCAATGTTGCATCTAACTCAAATCCCGTTTGGTCTCCAGATGGTAAAGAAATCCTTTTCGCAAAGGGTGCAGGGAATTATGGGGCAAATTTATACAAAGTACTTTCTAATGGTTCAGGAGAAAAGAAATTAGCATCCGATACATACGGCGGCTATACATGGTCTCCAGATGGAAGCAAGATCTCATACTATCAATTTACAGATGAAATTGGATCATATAACTTATCGCTAATGAACGCAGATGGAACTGATAACACTCAATTATTAGGTCCAGGAAATAATCTGTTTTTCTATATATACAGCTGGTTTCCTTCAGGTTCAAAAATAGCCTATATTAATGGCGTTGATAATCTCGGTTGGCTTTATGAAATTAATTCTGATGGCTCAAACAACAATGAAATTGGTAATGGTGGTAATTGTAATGGCGCAATTGCTGTGTCACCTGATGAGTCAACGATGGTATATACGAACTGGGAATGGGATCCAGAGTTTCGAGAGGAAATATACATCCAGAGTTTGAATCAAAATGGTGACTCTTATAAACTAACTGATGGGAGCATATTCCAGCAAACCCAGTCTTGGCAACCAGAAGTATGGTCTCCGGATGGTAAAAAAATAGTATACTGTTCCGATGAAAATGGAAACTCAGACATTTGTACCATAAAGACTGATGGAACCGGAAAAACTCAACTCACATCAGATTCGGCAAACGATTATTCTCCTATTTTTTCACCAAATGGCAAAAAAATTGTGTATGTATCCGATAAATGTGGAAATGAAGATATATGGGTTATGGATTCAGATGGGAAAAACAAAGTGCAGTTAACAACAGATTCAGCAAAGGATTCATACCCGGAGTGGAGCCCTGACGGCAAAAAAATTGCTTTTTACTCTGAGAGGGAAGGAGATCGTGGTATCTATACTCTTACTCTAGAAAACGGAAAGCTACCTGTTGCTGCATTCTCAGCCTCTCCAGGATCGGGAAAAGCTCCACTAAAAGTTCAGTTTACTGACAAGAGCCAGAACAGCCCTACTTGTTGGAAATGGAATTTCGGAGACGGGACGTGTTCAACAGCCAAAAACCCTGTACATAAGTACTGCAAAGCAGGAAAATACACTGTCAGTTTGACAGTAAAAAATGCTAAGGGCAGTAGCACCAAGGCAGTGTCCAATTATGTTACAGCGAAAAAGTAAATGAGAGTTTAAATTAAAAAGTAAAAAGGTCAAGCATAAAGAGGAGTGGGGATTTATATTTATAGGACCTACGCACTTGCCGAGCTCAGGGGCTCTGAGTTAACCTTAACTTCTCATGCAAAGGGAAGCAATCTGGTAGTTCTCGGAAACGACTTTAGCAAGCAGGCAGGTAGCCAATAAATGCTTCAAGGACAACTGGACGAAAAAAAGCACTTTTCAGGATGCCGTAAAAATTCTCATGCTCTGTATGGAAACTGCAGCCAGGAAAACTGCGTTTGTGAGCAAGCAGTTTTTTAATCAAACTGCTTCGAATGTAGATGTTTTGAAAATTGTAGAAAAAGACAAAAATAGCTTAAAAGGCAAAACAAATATTTGAAATGATAGAATAAGTTGCTGAAAAAGGCCGAAAGATTTTCTGCCAGCACTTTTTCGGCTTATTAACCTGCAAAAAGCTCGAAAAATCCGAACGTTGTCACATCAAATAGGCCTTTATCCCAGTTTAAGTTCAGGAATTACCAGAAGTGACATAAATGCAAGAGTCATAAAAGGTGACTTCAGAGAAGCCCGAACCTTTTAGCTTCTTCATAAGTAAAACACTCGTGGTCTGTGGAAATTCCTGCCCCAATGTATTTTTGAAGGTCGGTTCCCATTAAGCCGGGGGCGTGCCCATCAACAACTTTTCCATACTTTTTAGCTGCCTCAAATTTTGCCATTACCTTAGGGAATTCCAGAATCACGCCAGGAAAATTCATCTTTCGGAAATGCAGTGCAGATTCTTTCTTGCCAGCAGACGGTCAACAGCCTCTGCGTCTAAAACTGCCCCTGCTGATTAGAAAGGTGTAGCCTGCACGCAACGACGGTACCCCAAAAAAGACCTTCAGAGGAGCTTTTTTGAGTACTCAAGCATGTAATCAATGCCTTCTTCCCTTATAATATTTGCAATCTCATGAGGGTCGCTTACCACTGAAACCGTACTTTTTACAACAGCCATTCGGGCAAAAACAGACAGTATGGTCATTGAACTTTCTATATGAACATGGGCTTCCGCCAGCCCTGGCAGAATATACTGCTCAATATCGTGCTCTTTCTCTTCAATAGGAATAATTTTCCCATTGTCAACGGTAATCTCGCCTTTAAACTGCCTCCGTGTAAAGCCATCAACAATAATTCCCAGATATTTTTTCATGGCGATTTATTGCAATCATAGATGTCTAATATTTCCGAAAGTGAACGCTGAACCTTTTAGTTATGGCAGCAGGAGATTTAGAGTACTTTGCCAGAGTACTTTGTCAGGTTATAATGGTTTAGAAAATTCTCTATCAGATTCGATTGCTGGGAATAAGTTTCGAAATAATTTTTTGTCATCCGAGTCTATCCAGCCAGTTATGTAAAGAATCCCAGCGAAAACTGGAACCGACAAAATGCTGAGGAATAGAATGTCTGCATGTGATCTGACAAAGATAATTAGCAGTGATATCACGCCTGCGGCTATTAAAGGTGAATATGTCAACCTGAGCAGACTTTTGTGTAAAAGGTTCTTCTGAATCCAGAATAAGCCAAATAACATTGATCCGAATGCTGAAAATACGGTAGCTATTGCAGCACCTGTATAGCCAATCGAAGGAATAAGGATCAGGTTTAAAACTACGTTTAGTATTGCTGCCAGTATAGCTGTTTTTGAGATTATTTGCTGGTTTCCGCTCGACACACATGTGGAACTGATAAGGACATTAATAAACATAATAGCAGTTGCCCAGATAAGGATCTGCAGGGCAATTGCTGAATTCTGATACTCAGATCCGTAAACAATGTTAATTATTCTATCTGAAGCAAAAGTTACCACAATAGCAATCAGCAGCCCTGCGGCAAAAAGATATTTAAAAGTCCTAGCATATGCGAAACTGAATGCATCAAAAGAATCTTTAAAGTACTTTGACATTACAGGAAAAGTGGAAGTAGTAATCACTGAGGGAAGGAAAATCAGGGCATCTGTAAGGCGATAGGCAGCAGAATAAAAGCCGACTTCGGCATCCCCCCGTAGAAAAGAGAGCATAAGGATATCAGTCCTGAAATATATGATAGTAAAGACTGAGGCAACTGCTATTGGGATTGATTCTTTTAACAGTTGTTTTATTAAGGGGAGATCAATATCAAAAGATACATCAACTAATTTTCTTGAGAATAAAACCATCAGTAGATTATGTACAAGGGTTGCTGAAACCGAAGCAAAAATAAAAACATTGAGCTCCCAGTTATTTGCAATCGCCAGAAAAACAAATACAAGAAAGTAGACCTTATTGGCCAGGTTGAACAATAAAGAATACTCCATTCTTAGTTTTGCTTCATAAATAATTCCGTAGGCTCCAGTCCCGCTTACAAGCAGCCCGAGGGATGCTATGTATAATGCACTTCTTGTTGAAGCGGGAAAATTAATTACATTGATTAAAATAAAAGCTAAAAGTAAGGCAGCTAACGATAGAAAGAATTTCATTATTGTTCCGTTGCCTATCAGTCTTCCTGCTTTTTCCGGTTCTTTTGCAGCTTCTCTAACAAGTATTTGATGAACTCCCAGATCAGGAATGAAATTTAGAAAATAAACAAAAGCAAAAGCAAAGGAATATGTTCCGTACTCCTCCGGGCCCAAATAACGGGCAACGTACAGTAAAGCAAAGAAACTGAGGATATTTGTTGCTATGCCGTTCAGAAACAAAAATCCGCTATTTCTTATAAGGGATTTAATAGTCTGCATAAAAATATCTATAAAGAGACTGTGGTATAGGAATATAAGTTTTTTGCTGAGCTTATTCTAAAACAAGTTTTGAAACATATTCGGGATAATAAGAAGCCCTTGAATAATAAGTAAACAAAATAAACTTGTATAACAGCGTTAACTATTTATCTTTATAAATTTTTTATATAATGGCGAAGATTTCCTGGGGAGGATGAATTATTTGTGTATATTTTAATAATGCCTGTAAAAGATGAAGAGAAAATTCTTCGTGATGTAATCGAATCCGTAATCAACCAGACAGTAAAACCTCTCTTCTGGTTAATTGTTGACGATGGAAGTACTGACAACTCTATAGAGATCATCCAAAACTTTGGATCTAAGTACAACTGGATAAAAAGCATACATTTGCCACCCCACGAGAGGGACATAATTTTTCATGTCTCCTACGTCTACAAAAATGGATTTGACTTTATAATAAAATATTGTAAAGAGAATAAAATTAATTATAGTTTCATTGCTTCGATCGACGCGGATACCATACTGGAGCCTGAATATTTCGAAAAGATACTGCACGAGTTTGAAATTAATGGAAAGCTGGGTATTGCAAGTGGGGGATTGTATCACGAAATCGACGGAGAATTAAAGCTATCTACAAAAATGGAAAATTTCCCATCAGGCACAGGGAGAGTCTGGTCAAAAAAATGTTTTTTTGATACAGGTGGTTTCTCATTAGAACCTTCTGCAGATTCAATCTCAAACGTAAAAGCTACCCTTCGAGGCTGGGACATTAAAAGATTTAACGAAGTACGAATGATAGAAAAAAGATTAACGAGCAGTGCAGAAGGGTTATGGATTGGCTATAAATGTAATGGACACATGGCATATTATTTAAATAAAAACCCAATTCTAGTTTTACTAAATGTGTTCCAATATACCTTAAGGAAACCACACTACACTGGAATATCCTTTTTGCTAGGGTATATAACTGCCTGCGTAAAAAGAGAAGAAAGAATAAAAGATAGAAAAATTCGGGAATATTTCTGGAGTTACAGGTTAATTGAGTATAAAAAGCTAGTAATCAGAAGAATAAAGTCTTTAGTTTCCACGATCTAAAGAATGTGTTTACCTAGAATTATGTATGTAGCTTTCAGAAAATTTCAATTCATTCTTTCCTCCTTTTCCTTCATACCTTAATTTCAAACTCTTTTTCACTCGATTTTTCCTATCTTGATGTAATTTCTCTAGGCCATTTTGAAACTAAGTTTGCAGTTACTCTGAAAATCGAGCTAAGAATCTCAGCCCTCTGATTAATAATTAATATCACCTCTACAATTATTCCCTTCATGTCCCCCAAAGCCGGATGGCAGTTCTGGATAGACCGCGGAGGCACGTTTACTGATATCGTTGCCCGCAGCCCTGATGGAAAACTGATCACGCATAAGCTTCTTTCCGAAGATCCGTGCCATTATAAAGATGCAGCCATGCACGGGATCAGGCAGATTCTCGGGCTGCCCGGAAGTGCGCCCCTGCCTGCCGAACTTATAGAATCCGTGAAAATGGGAACGACGGTCGGCACGAATGCTCTGCTTGAACGGAAAGGGGAACGGACTGTACTAGTTATAAACCGGGGGTTCGGGGATGCTTTAAGGATCGGGTACCAGAACCGCCCGGATATTTTTGCTCAGAAGATTGAGCTTCCGGACCAGCTTTATGAAAGGGTTATCGAGGTGTCCGGCAGGGTCGGAGCTGATGGAAAAGAGCTTGCAGCCCTGGACCTCAAAAATGCAAAAAAAGGGCTTGAAGCGGCTTTCGAAGCCGGGATTCGTTCGGCTGCAATCGTGCTTATGCATGCGTACAGGTATCCCGAGCATGAACTCAAACTCGGCAGGCTTGCCAGGGAAATCGGGTTTACGCAGGTGTCCCTCTCCCATCAGGCAAGCCCGCTAATTAAACTCATAAGCAGGGGGGAAACGACTGTAGTGGATGCATATCTCTCTCCTGTGCTCCGCAGATATGTTGATATGGTGCAGAAATCCCTGGAAGACGGGAGGGGAGGAAATGAGGGCGGAAATGGGACTGAAAAAGCTAACTGGGGCGGGAGAGAGACGGTATCCGAAAAAAGCCCCAGGCTCATGTTCATGCAGTCCAGCGGGGGGCTAACGGATGCAGAAACTTTTCAGGGCAAGGATTGCATCCTGTCCGGGCCTGCCGGGGGAATCGTTGGGGCGGTTGCAACTTCGGAAATGGCAGGGGCAAGAAAAATCATTACTTTCGATATGGGAGGCACATCTACGGATGTAGCCCAGTACAGCGGGGAATACGAGCGCAGTCTTGAAACCGAGATCGCAGGTGTGCGCCTGCGTTCTCCCATGATGCGTATCCATACGGTTGCAGCAGGCGGAGGCTCCATACTTCACTACGAGGGAGGCAGGTTCAGGGTAGGCCCGGATTCGGCAGGTTCGGATCCCGGGCCTGCCTGTTATAGGAAAGGTGGGCCGCTTACGGTTACCGACTGCAATGTCATGCTTGGAAAATTGCAACCTGCGTTTTTCCCCAGAATCTTTGGGCCCAGGGCCGATCAGCAGCTTGACTCGGAGCTTGTGCACAGGAAATTCACAGAACTTGCAGAAAAGGTTTCAAACGAAGGCAAAACTGAAGGCAGTATTCGGATCCCTGAGCAGGTAGCCGAGGGTTTCTTTTCGGTCGCGGTTGAAAATATGGCCAATGCCATAAAGAAAATCTCGGTCCAGAGGGGATACAACATAAAGGAATACACACTCTGCTGCTTCGGAGGAGCTGCCGCCCAGCACGCCTGCAGGGTTGCAGACAGCCTCGGGATTAAAAGCATTTTCATTCATCCGTATGCAGGAGTACTCTCGGCATACGGCATGGGACTTGCAGACCAGAGGCTGATAAAAGAGTACTATATAGGCCGAGAACTCTCAGATATATTAATAGAGGATCTGAAAACGGTATTTTTCGGGCTTGAGAGCGAAAGCCGCCTGCTCATGCGCGAACAGGGAGTGCAGGAAGATAAAATTACCGAGCTCTATAAAGTGCATATGCGTTATGCCGGCTCGGATACGCAGCTGTTTATCGACTTTGCGGAGAATGACGTACTCAGGAAGGGCTTTGAGGAAGCCCACAGGAAGCGCTTCGGGTTTGTAATGGAAGACAAAGCTATGATTATCGAAGCAGTTTCCGTGGAGACTATCGGAGTTAATGAAAGAGTTCTGGATCCTGTGCTGAAAACTGAAGGGTATCCTGTTTTCTCTCCTGTCGCAGCTGTCCGGATGTACAGTAATGGGGAGTTTCATGAGACCCCGGTTTTCCAGAGGGATGAACTCAAGCCCGGAACCTGCATAAACGGGCCTGCAGTGCTTATCGAGAAAAACACGACCATTATTCTCGAGCCAGGCTGGGAAGGATCAATTACTGAACGCAACCATCTTTTCCTTAAACGGAAGATTCCGCTCGCGGTCCGTGCGGCTATAGGGACTGATGTTGATCCTGTAATGATCGAGATTTTCAATAACAGGTTCATGTCAGTTGCCGAGCAGATGGGATTCACCCTCCAGAATACGGCCCACTCGGTGAATATAAAAGAGAGGCTGGATTTCTCCTGTGCCGTTTTCGACGGGCAGGGGAACTTGATAGCAAATGCCCCTCATATCCCTGTGCACCTGGGCTCAATGGGAGAATGCGTGAAATCCCTTATCCGGACGCAGTTAAAGGAGATGTGTCCAGGAGATGTGTATTTGATCAACTCCCCGTACCACGGAGGAACCCATCTGCCTGATATCACGGTTGTTACCCCGATGTTTGGAAGTTCAGGGGAAATCCTGTTCTACCTGGCTTCCAGAGGCCATCATGCCGATGTCGGGGGGATCAGTCCCGGTTCCGTGCCTCCGGGCAGCAGGACCATTGCGGAAGAAGGAGTGCTGAGCGAGGGCCTGAAAATCGTCAAACAGGGCAGTTTCTGTGAAGAAGAGTTAAAGACATGGCTGGGCTCGGGAAATTATCCTGCAAGAAACCCTGGCCAGAATATTGCTGATATCCGCGCACAGGTCGCAGCAAATGAAAAGGGGCTTTCCGAACTACGCAGAATGGTCGAAGAATTTTCCCTTGAAACCGTTGAAGCTTATATGGGCCATGTGCAGGATAATGCCGAGGAAGCGGTCAGAAGAGTTATTGACAGGCTTGCAAATGGGGAATTCACCTATGTACTCGATGATGGGAACGCAATCAGGGTGAAAGTTATAATTGACCGCAAAAACAGGGGTGCCAGAATCGATTTTACAGGCACTTCTCCCCAGCTCCCGAATAATTTCAATGCTCCCGCCTCGGTTTGCATCGCTGCTGTGCTCTATGCTTTCAGGACGCTTGTAAAAAGCGACATTCCCCTGAATGCAGGCTGCTTAAGGCCGCTTGAGATTATTATCCCGGAGGGCTCCCTGCTCAGGCCCGAGCCGCCTGCTGCGGTTGTTGCAGGCAATGTTGAAACCTCGCAATATATTGTTGATGCCCTTTTCGGAGCCCTTGGCACGCTTGCGGCTTCCCAGGGTACAATGAACAATTTCACCTTCGGAAATGCCGATTTCCAGTATTATGAAACTATTTGCGGAGGTGCAGGCGCAGGCCCAGGATTTACAGGAACGGATGCCGTTCACACGCACATGACCAACTCGAGGATTACCGACCCTGAAATCCTTGAGACAAGGTTTCCGGTTTTGCTTGAGGAATTTTCCATCCGGGACGGAAGCGGCGGAGACGGCAAATTCAGAGGTGGAAACGGGGTTGTCCGCAAGCTCAGGTTCCTGAAAGATATGAACACTGCCATTCTTTCAAGCCACAGGAAGTTCCCACCTTTCGGGCTCAAAGGCGGAATGCCTGGAAAGTGCGGAAGAAACGCACTTATCCGCAGGAACGGCAGCGTTATCAAAGTTGGAGGCCAGGCCGAAATTGAGCTGAAGTCCGGCGACCTTTTTGTGATTGAAACTCCAGGCGGCGGGGGATACGGCGAGAAGGAGAAACAGGGAGACTGATAATACAATAAATAAAATAAAAGAATAAATAAAAGAAAATGAAAGGAAATAAAAATAAATAAGTGAAGTAAAAAGTAAAATTTAGAAGTATAACGAATCAACAGGAAACAGAATAAAATCGGGGTCAACTAAATATGACTAATAAGCAGGATTCAGCTAAATAATACTAATAAATAATACTAATAAAAAAGAAAAAATAGACCAAAGTGGGAAGAGGTTAGATATAAACTTTTTTCGGAAGGCAGGGCATTTTTATTTTATATCTCGATTTCATTTTATAATCCTGTAAGTATATTCAAAATCTCCTCCGGGCTTTCCATCTCCATCCCCATCCAGAGGAATACCGCGCTCGTCCATTATGAATCCGGACCCGATTTCGCTTCCGAGTAAGGTAACTGTTATTTCAGCGCCTGATTCATCCGTGGGATATTCGTTATAAGGACGGAACATCAGCATTCTGGACCCTGTGTCAAGTAATCCATCCACAGGCTCTTTCGATGCAGAACTTCTGACTATTACGGTTTCTTTCGTAATGGTTGCGTTGTTCATAGGCATATCGAATTCGATCCAGATAGGGGAATCGTGCCTGAAAGCAAAGGTCTGCCTGTCAGGATAGATGGATTTCACCCTCGGAGGAGCCTGTCCACGCTTGAAAGGACTGGAAAAGGATTTTAAAGCTTCTGGAAGGAACCTGTCATAGCATATTTGTTTTTTAGCGGCATATATAATGGCAGCTCCTGCAAACGCGCCCAGCAGGAGTTTACACCATTTATTCATTTTGTACAGGTTATACCCTCCAAGCTCATTCCACTTCGATACTGTACCCGCTCTTTTTAGCAGCCTGTTTCTTAAGAGCATATATGATTGTAGCGCCAGCAAGCACACCAATAGCTATTTTACCGATCATCATCAAAGACCCCTTACCTGCTTCAACCTCAACTGATTCACTCGGTATGATATCTTCTTCAGGTTCAATTTCGACTTCTATTTCTTTTTCAGGCTTCTCTGACTTGAGTTTACTAAGAAGATACGCTCCAAGAGCCAGCTTAGCATATTTACGCAATATTCCCTTACTCCCTGGAGCTCCACCTGACTTCATTTTCTTCACTACATACGCACTCAGCACTAGCTTACCGTATTTGCCCATGTTTAGCAATCTTGCACCCCCTCGATTTTCCCTCGCCGGACAGCCCCTTTATTTTACAATTTCGTCCGGAAAGGGGAGTAATGAATTTAATACTCCTGCATCTACCCTATATCGCGCATAATATATAACGGCAACTATATAAGATATTAAATAATTTAAGACTGATTTAAGGCTATTTGTATATTTAAATTGATTTTTAAACAGGCAGGAAATGCAGGTATACACGGAAAATTAAAGTAAGAATCCGGTTGAAAATTAGCATGGAGTTTCGAGGGGAAAACTGTGAGGCAAGTAAGAAGCATTATCTCTTTGATTTGAAAATTACAGTCCTTTTCTGCATGATAGCAGATTGAAACCAGGTGCAAAAAGTAGATATCTTTTTTCGAAATCCAGTGGAAAAAGTTCGGAATAAAAAAGAAGAACTAAAGAAGAATTAAAAGAAAAACTAAAGAGAAGAAATAAAAAAGAAGAAATAAAAAGAATAATTAAAAAAGAACTAAAGAATAATTAAAAAGAACTAAAAAGAATTAGAAAGAAGAATTAAAAGGGTTTTTCAGAGGAAGTTTTGTCACTTCATAATACTGAACCTGTATTCGAAATCTCCCCCGGCTTTTCCATCCTGATCTCCATCAAGAGGAATACCTTTCGTATCGGTAATAGCTCCCGATCCAGTATCGGTTCCTATTAAAGTAATAGAAACTTTGGCTCCGCCATTTTCTACAGGATACATCCCGTATGGCCGGAACATCAGAATCCTGCTGCCCGCATCAAGGAAGCCGTCCACAGGTTCATCGGATACCGAACTTTTGACTATAACCGTATTTTTCGTGACAGTAGAACTGTCCATAGGCGCATCAAATTCAATCCAGATCGGGGATTTCGGGTTATGAGAACAAGTCTGCCTATCCGGGTAAACAGCCTTTACTACAGCAGGAACCGGGCCGCGTTTAAACGCTTTCCTGGAAACGGATTTGAATTTTTTGTGCATTTGTTTCTCATGAATAAGTTTATCGTAAGTGAACCTTATTGTAATTCCAGCTACCAAACCCGCAGTTATTCCGGCAACCGTTCCCGTCATCAGACCACCAAGTATATGCTTCTTTGTCAGTTTTATGCCCCCCACAAAATATTACGGACCCGACCTTAATTTTACAGGCATTAAAAGCATTAGTTGTGACTGTATGTCCTGGCTGAAGGATCGATACTCACCGGAATAATAAATGCTTGCTAATCCTGAGCAGGAAAAGAAATTAAAAATTAGTTTTAATTTGACAGCCCGTTCTCTCAGTACGTTTCCTTTAAATGTATGTCCTTTGTACGTTTCTTTTAATGTAGGTCCTTTATTGTATTACGAGGCATTTATGTGGTTTAAGGGTCCTCTTAGAAGCGGATATGATTTTTTTGTGTACTTCTTTCTCATGGATATATCTATCGTAAGTATACATCACGACAAGTCCAGCAATCAAGCCCGCAACAACTCCGGCGACTGTTCCTGTTAACAGACCACCCAGTACATGTACTTTCTTTATTCTCATATCTTTTATATCTTTTTTTATATCTTTTATATCTTTTATTTCTATACCCCCTTATTCTGTTAATCCCTTTACTCTGTTAACTTATTCAACCTTAATCTTAAGTCTTTTTTGAGAGTCCTCTGTAACTGTACACAGTATTACAGCAGTGAAGGTACTTCAAATGACAATTACAGCAACTTTAAATTTGTATTTACCCGGTTCTTATCTCCCCCGTTTTACTCCTGGCTGAAGAAGAGATGCTCATAAGATAATGAATGTTCACCAATCCTGAGCAGGAAAAGATATTACCAGTTAGTTTTGAATTTGAATAGCGCGTTTTTCATATACGTACCTCTGTTTTATTCTCAATAATATATATAATAACCGCTAAATAAACAGTTTAAATAAACTCTCTGTCACTTTTGCCTGCTATCAATAGTAAAAGATATCGGAAAAATGACTTGGAAGAGTAGTAGATAGGATACCTGTGAGACCAGCTCGAAAAAACCTTTTTGTATTATCGAAAAGAAAACTAAAAGCATGAAGCAATCAATAGGAGCAAAACCACTTGCATTTCCGACGCCAACCTGGGTTGTAGGCACCTATGACATGAACGGAAAGCCCAATGTCATGACTGTAGCCTGGGGAGGAATCTGCTGTTCGAACCCTCCGTGTATCAGCATATCCTTAAGAAAAGCAACTTACAGCTATGCCGGTATTATAGAAAATAAGGCATTTACCGTAAGTATCCCTTCAGAAGACTATGTAAAAGAGGCCGATTACCTCGGCATCGCAAGCGGCAGGGATGAAAATAAGTTTGAGGCAGCCTGCCTTACCCCGGTAAGGAGCGAGCTTGTGCCTGCCCCCTATGTAGGAGAGTTTCCGGTTGTCCTTGAGTGCAAACTTCTGCACACGCTTGAAGTAGGGCTTCACACCCTCTTTGTAGGAGAAATCGTGGATATCAAAGCCGATGAATCCGTACTTGACGAAAATAAAAATCCCGACATTGAGAAAATCAGGCCAATTATATACGGCGCAGGAGATCGAAGTTACTACAGCATCGGATGCAATCTTGGAAAAGCTTTTTCGATAGGGAAAGAATGCTGAATGAAAAAGCAATCAAAAGTTAGGCGATTGTATCTCAGGGTTGATGCATTAACAGGGTGACAGCTCCCACGAATAAATTCGTAGGCATCTATGGTATTTCAACCAATGCTATACTGCCCTAGAGCAACTATTTATCCGTGTCTCGCCTGTACCGTTCCAAGTTTTACCTGTAGAACTTCTCTACAGAACCCTATACTCAGA
>NZ_JBNAKP010000002.1:0-32417 GCF_049706645.1 Methanosarcina sp.
ATTCATTTATTACAAGCCTTTTCAAAAAAGGCTTGATCGCAAACCTTTTCAAAAAAGGCTTGATCGCAAACCTTTTCAAAAAAGGTTTGATCGAAAACGACGTAACGGCGTGATCACAAACCTTTTCAAAAAAGGTTTGATCGAAAAACCCCTGGCAACGGCGTGATCAAACGGCGCAACGTTTGCGGCTCAGCGGTTGCGGCTCAACGGTTGTGGCTCAACGTTTGCGGCTCAAAGGTTTGCGGGGGACTTTATTTGGGAATGGATGCTTCGATTTTCCGGATGCGGGAGACTTTTTCATTGATTTTCTCAAGCTCGAGCTCAAATTCTTCCAGGAACTTCGGGACCGCGTCCCCGGGCACTGCACCCTGGGCTGAGGGCTTGATAAGGTTAGCCTGTTCAAGGACCCTGAGGGAGTAGCGCACTTTGTGGTTCTGCATTCCGGTAACTTCTGCAAGTTTCAGGATTCCGATAGGAGATTCTTCAATCACTTTTTTGAGCACCAGAAGATGGCGCTCGGTAAGGTCAAGTTCAGTTCCGATATGCTCAAGCAGCATCAGACAACCTCGTTTCTAAGTATTCCGATTCCCTGGATTTCAACTTCCACGGTGTCCCCACGCTGAAGTTCTCCAACGCCCGGCGGAGTCCCTGTGGTAATAACGTCTCCTACTTCCAGGGTCATAATCTCGGTGATAAATTCAATAAGATAAGGAATGTCAAAAATAAGGTTTGAAGTGCTGGAAGCCTGCCTCGTTTCCCCATTTACCCTGCAGGCAATCTTTGCATCCGTAATATCAAGTTCGTCGGGAAAAGCGAGATAAGGTCCGAAAGCTGCAAAGGTATCAAAACTTTTTGCCCTTGTCCACTGCCCATCTTTTTGCTGGAGATCCCTTGCGGTCACATCATTAAAGCAGGTATAACCCGCAATTACATCCACAGCTTTTGAGGCCGAGATGCTCTTGCAGCGTTTACCTATAACGATTGCGAGTTCGGCTTCATATTCAACTCTGGAGCTGGATGCCGGGTAAATTATCTTGTCTTCGTGCCCTATCACGGCTGACGGCGGCTTTAAAAAGAGAACAGGGGTTTCCGGAACTTCCATATGCAGCTCTTCAGCATGATCCCGGTAGTTCAGGCCGACACATACGATTTTGGAGGGAGACGCAGGGGGTAGGACCCGAAGTTCCGAAAGCTCAAAGATCCCTGCGGGAGCTCCTCCTTTTGGATACACGCGCCCATCTTCGATTTCTCCGTAAAAAATCTCATCTCCTGATCTGAACCTTCCAATCATATCTTTTTCTTCTCCTGCTTTCCGGGATGGTTTCGCCTGCTTTCCTTCATTTTTTTTAAGGGATATATTCAAACTTAAATTTTAACTCTTCGCCCACTGGCATCCCGGGTATATTTTCCCAGCTCGGAATCGAGGAGCTGCACGCCTGAAAACACAGGCCCGTCCTTACAAACCCTTAGCCCGGAACGATCTATGCAGCACGCTCCGCAGACTCCGATGCCGCATTTGAAATAACGGTGGAGGCTGAATTCGGACCTCTCAAGAACCTTTCTGTCCTCAAGGAGCCTGAAAACCGAAGCCATCATTATTTCCGGCCCGCAGACTGCAATTCTGTCATAAGCCGAAAGGTCGAGGCCGCTGAGTACATCGGTCACAAAGCCCTTTGTCCCTTTTGAGCCGTCATCCGTAGAAATGTAGATTTCCCCTGCGTTTGCAAAGCGCTCTTGAAAAATCAGGTCGCCTGCACTCCGGGCTCCAAGGACTGTGTGGACCTCAGAACCTGAAATACGGGCTGCTTCGGCGCAGGGAGCAAGAGGGGCAGCTCCTACCCCGCCTGCAATAACCAGAGTCTTTTCTCCTTCGGAATGCAGGGAAAAGCCCTTTCCGAAAGGTCCTCTGAGCCCGAAAGAATCTCCTTCTTTCAACTCAAAAAGCTTTGAGGTTGCTTCCCCTACTTTCTGGACAGTTATGGAATTCTTACTCGAGAGGCCCATGGGCACCTCGTCCACGCCTCTGACCCAGACCATTACAAACTGGCCAGGGGTCATAGTCTCAAACTGGAGATCAAAGAAAAAAGTCCTGACAGAAGGAGACTCTTCATTTATCCGTACTATTGTAGCATTAAGAGGAAGCATCAGACCATCTCATGGGAAAGCCCTATTAATTCTTTTACATCCGAATATCCTTTTCTCTGCAGGAAAGCTTCGATTCCCGTACTGATTTCGGAGAATATGTCAAGCCTGTCATATACAGCAGAGCCGATCTGGACAGCCTCTGCCCCTGCCATAATCATTTCCACCGCGTCCTGCCAGGAGGATATCCCTCCTACCCCTATTACAGGGATTTCCAGGGCAGCATAGAGGTCATAAACACATTTGACAGCTACGGGTTTGACAGCCTTTCCCGAAAGCCCGCCTGAACGGTTTCCCAGGACAGGATACCCTGATTCGATATCTATAGCCATCCCTTTTAAGGTATTAATTGCAACAACTGCATCCGCGCCCCCTGACTCAGCCGCATTTCCTATGCAAGTAATATCAGAAACATTCGGGGTAAGCTTAACCCAGACAGGTACGTTCACCACATCTTTTACTGCAGATGTGACTGCTTCTACCAGGCAGGGGTTAGAGCCGACGGCAGCTCCGTACCCTTCGGCATGAGGGCAGCTCACATTAAGCTCAAAAGCGTCGGGCTTTCCAGGGAGCAGGCCCTCGGCGACTTCCTTAAATTCGGCAGGACTTCCGCCGAAGATACTTGCAATTACCGGGACTCCCGACTCCTTTTTTGCAGTCTCGAGTTCCTGGAGGAAGCCCGGATAGGAAGGATTCGGAAGCCCCATAGCATTCAAAAATCCGCAGTCAAGCTTGACCATGCTCGGATTGGGATGCCCGGTTTTAGGCGTTGGCCCGATGGATTTCGTCACAACCGCGCCTGCTTTTCCCTCACGTGCAACTCTGCATAGCGATGCCCCGGTTGTGCCAAGCACCCCTGCTGCAAGAATGGTCGGATTTTTCAGTTTAAGTCCGGTAAGCGTATACATAGCTGGCTCCTTTCTGGGCGGGTGATCCTCAGTCGTATAAATTGTTCGGGTCGCAAGAATTTCCGGAAAGTTGCAGAAGCGCTTCTTCAGCCAGTTTCCTGCCGCCCATCTGTACAAGCCTGTGCCCGAGTTGCCTGGCCTCTTCAATGCCCCCCCGCATAGGGATAAACTCGTCTATCCTGACAGTTTCTTCCCCATCAAGGGAAAGGACCTCGGCTCGAATGTGGAGTTCTTTCCTGTCAGGCGTAATTTCGGCGTAGGAACCTATTGGAGTGGTACAGCCTCCTCCAAGTTCGGAAATCAGGATGCGCTCGATTTCTGTGGCAATTCGGCTTTCGGTATGGTCAAGTCTGGAAACTGCAGCTTCAGCTTCAGTGCCTGCCCCTGTGACAACTGCAACCGTGCCCTGGTTCGGGGAGGGGCAGAAGAAATCAGGAGAAAGAATCTCTCCTTCAAGTTCCCAGCCCAGGCGTTCAAGCCCTGCTTTTGCAAGCAGAATGCCGTCATATTTTCCTTCTTTGAGCTTCCTGAGCCTTGTATCGATATTGCCCCTTAAGTCTTGAGTAACAAGATCAGGCCTGTAGCGTTTGACCTGGGCAGCCCTTCTCAGGGAACTGGTGCCTATAACGGACAGTTCGGGGAGCTCGTCCAGTGGGGTCCCGTCATAAGTCAGCAGGATATCGAATGGGGTATCCCGCTTCAGAACGGCAGCGGTTGGAAGGGTGGGCGGGCGGACAGTTGGCATATCCTTCATGGAATGGACAGCAATATCTATTTCTCCTGCAAGCATAACATCGTCCAGTTCCCTGACGAAAGCCCCGACCCCGCCTGATACTGCGTGCAGAGGTCGGTCCGTAAACCGGTCTCCGCTGGTTTTTATAATTTTCAAACTGGTCTCAACGCCCTGTGCTTTCAAAAGGCGTGCAACATTCT
Source organism: Methanosarcina sp. (assembly GCF_049706645.1). Taxonomy (GTDB): domain Archaea; phylum Halobacteriota; class Methanosarcinia; order Methanosarcinales; family Methanosarcinaceae; genus Methanosarcina. Next base: position 3,984 of record NZ_JBNAKP010000002.1, read on the forward strand.
CAGCCTGGGCAAGCGCAAGCCGGCTGCCTCGCGTACCTATGATCATATGGAATCCTCGTTTTCAAAGCTGCAAATCGCTCAGAGATTTTCGGTATATGCTTTTAGGGTTTTTTCGATATCTTCTTCGCTATGGACTGCAGAGACGAAATTGGTCTCGAACTGCGAGGGAGGGAGGAAAATTCCGCTTGCGAGCATCCTGTGGAAGAAAGCAAGGTACCCCTCCTTATCGCATTTCAGAACCTCCTGGTAATTATGAGGTTCGGCCCCGAAGAAAATCTTGAACATTGAAGCAATTCCGCATACGTTGTAATCAAGCCCTTCGTCCTCAACGATTTCGGAGAGTACAGCCCGTATGTAATCGCCTTTCGAATTAAGTTTTTCATGGACTTTTTCCTGTTCCAGATAGTCAAGCACTGCAATACCCGCAGCCACGGAACAGGGGCTTCCACTGAAAGTTCCTGCCTGGTAGACAGCTCCGGATGGGGAGATCATTTCCATGATTTCCCTTCTGCCGCCAAAAACTCCTATAGGCAGCCCTCCACCCACGATCTTTCCAAGTGTGGTCATATCAGGCACGACCCCGAAGTATTCCTGTGCTCCTCCCATCGCGAGCCTGAACCCGGTGATAACCTCATCGAATATAAGAAGCACATCGTTTTCCAGGGTAAGTTTCCTGAGTTCTTCCAGGTACCCGGGCAGGGGAGTAATGGGACCTATGTTCCCGAGCACAGGCTCTATTATAATTGCAGCCAGCTCGTCCCTATTCTTCTCCACAAGCCCGGTCATCGCTTCAATATCATTGTACGGAGCCTGAAGGGTATGCTTTGTGAAATCTGCAGGAATGCCCAGGGAGTCAGGCTCTCCAAGCGTTGTTGCTCCTGATCCTGCTTTCACCAGTACCGCATCGTGGGCTCCATGGAATCCACCTTCAATCTTGATGAATTTGTTCCGGCCTGTAAAACCGCGGGCAAGGCGAAGGGCACTCATTGTGGCTTCAGTGCCTGTGGATACGAAGCGAAGCATATCGATACTGGGATAATACCCTGCAATTTTTTCTGCGAGATTTACTTCAAGCTCGGTAGGGGTTCCGTAGAGCCAGCCTTTATCGAGCTGGGCTTTAATAGCCTCTTTTATTACAGGGTGGTTGTGCCCCAGAATTGCAGGGCCATAAGCCAGGCAGTAATCGATGTATTCGTTCCCGTCAAGGTCCCTTATTTTTGAGCCGTCAGCTGATGCCGTATAGAACGGATAGGGCTTGATTGCGCGTACAGGGCTGCTTACCCCACCCGGAATAAGGGTCTTTGCTTTCTCATACATCTGCCTGGACTTCTCAAGTGTTACCTCAGATATCATGGAAATCTCACCGGATTGGACTGAAAATCTTTAACAATAATTCATAAATCTAAGTGAAGTTTTGAACTGGACTTAAAACTGTACACTGGGCTGAACTTAAATTGTATACTGAATTGAGCTTAAATTGTACACTGAATTGAACTTAAATTGTATACAGAATTAAACTTAAGTTATGTATTAAATTGAAATTATACATTGAACTGCAATATTATTAAATTGAATTTTATCTAACCGAATTCGGTTAAATGAATTTATTTGCTGAACTGTAATTTTATATTAAATTGATTTTATATTAAAGTACACTTAAGTAGAGGTGTTTTGCACCTTGCTGTATTACTTTTTATCTTATAACAGAGCCTTCCCCTATTAAGCAGTTATTGATGAAATTGACAGGCGAGTAAGGAACGAATAATAGGCTTGAAAGATAGGGGAGGCGGAAGGAGGGAAAAAAGAAATAGTTCCTGAACCTATCGCCCCTGACAAAGCCAGAAGAAGGAACGCCTGAAAAAAGGCGCTTACTTCAACATGCGGGCAGCATCTTTTGCAAAGTAGGTAATGATAATATCGGCTCCTGCCCTTTTGATGGAGATGAGAGATTCGTACATGGCTTTCTTTTCATCGAGCCAGCCGTTAGCTGCGGCGGCTTTGAGCATGGCGTATTCTCCGCTTACATTGTACGCGGCTGTCGGCATTCCATATTCCGTCTTGACCCGGTAGATAATATCAAGGTAAGGAAGGGCTGGCTTTACCATTATTATATCTGCCCCTTCGGCCACGTCGAGGGTTACTTCCCTGAGAGCCTCATCGCTGTTTGCAGGGTCCATCTGGTAGGTGGAGCGGTCTCCGAAAGAATATCCCGACTCGGCGGCTTCCCTGAAAGGCCCGTAGAAAGAAGAGTGGAATTTTGCAGCATAGGACATAATAGGAATATTCTCAAATCCGCTCATGTCAAGCGCTTGCCTGATAGCTTCCACCATTCCGTCCATCATTCCGGAAGGGGCTACCATGTCAGCGCCTGCCTTTGCGTGGCTGACCGCAATTCTTCCGAGAATCTCAAGCGTGGGATCGTTCAGAACCTCTTTTGTTTCGAAATCAATGACCCCACAGTGTCCGTGGCTTGTGTATTCACACATGCAGATATCCGTGATCACCACAAGTTCGTCTCCGAGTTCGGCCTTGATTCTCCGGACTGCCTCCTGGATAACATCAGTTTCCCCATAGGAGGAACTGCCTTCCGCGTCCTTGAAGGCGGGCACTCCGAAAAGGATTACTGCAGGGATTCCGAGTTCTGCAATCTCTTTTGCCTCTTTTACAACTTCTGAGAGAGGAAGGTTGTATATACCCGGCATGGAAGAAATCTCAACAGCGGAGTCGATGGTCTCATTCACAAAAATTGGCTGAACCAGGTCGTCTAAGGATAAAGTAGTTTCACGTACAAGGTTCCTGATCTTTCCTTTTCTCAATCTTCTCAACCTGACATCTGGAAACATTTGATCACTTCTGTAACTGCGAATTTCTGTAGTTTTTGATTATTTTCTTATGAGTTGCCTTTTTCAGAGACCCGGTTTAAATCACTTCCGCAATCGGGCTTCATTTTTTCCACTCTCATCCTGTTTTTCTCAAGGCAGAAGATCCTTGAAACTACGTCAAGGAACTCTTCATTTCCGAGCTCTGCGGCCTGGCGGAGAACTTTGGTAGGTTCGGCAAGAATTTTGTTTACAATGGAATGTGTAAGGTCGTCAAGCACTTCGGTCTCGATTTCTCCTATGGTATGGTAAGCACAAAGCCGATTGACCGCCTTTTCCCTTTCCCGTATCCTGACATCGTACACCTGCCTGTAAAGGTCGGAAATGATTCTGTCGGCTTTCTGGCGCTTATACTGAAGGTTTAAAAGCCTGATCTCTTCCTGAATTATATCTTCGGCTTTTTTAGCTTCTTCTTTTCTCATTTTAAGTGTCTTTTCACTGATTACTCTGAGATTGTCAATGTTGCACAGTTCCACATTATCGAGTTCGGCAGCCGATTCTTCGATATCCCTGGGATTTGCTATGTCGATTAAGAGGAGCTTACGGGCTTTATCCCGGTCTTTTATAGCCTTTTCAACGATTTCCCTGGTTAAAATGTAATGAGGAGCACCTGTGCCACTTATTACAACATCCGCGCCCTTAAGATAAGCCTGGATATCATCAAGCCTGACCGCATGCCCTCCGAGTTCGTAGGCAATTTCTTCGGCTTTCTGGAAGGTGCGGTTGGCAATGTAAATTGCTTCGATATCCTTTTCAGCCAGGGCTTTTGCCACAAGGACTCCGATTTCCCCTGCCCCTATTACGAGAACGGATTTTCCTGTGAGCCCCTCCAGAATCTCCTCTGCAAGGTCCACAGCTGCAGAACCTATGGAAACCGAGCCCTTATTAATTCTGGTTTCATTACGGATACGTTTTCCTACCTGAATAGCCTTATCAAAGGCAGTGTCAAGAATTTTTCCGGTCGTTCCCGCTTTTTTGGAATAAGCATAGAGTTCCTTTATCTGCCCTAGAATCTGGTCTTCCCCGACAATCATTGATTCAAGACCACCGGCAAGCCTGAGCAGGTGTTCAAGGGACTCATCATGCCCATAGAAGTCGATAATATGGGTGGAAGCTCCCATTTCCTTTGCAAAAGAGAAAAGTACACTGCTGCTCTTGGGGGAAACAACGTAAATTTCAACACGGTTGCAGGTTTTTAAGACGACGCACTCATAAACGTACTCGTGATTGTACAGATTGTGGAGCAGGCCGTCCAGATCTCCGTGCCAGGCGGACTCCATTTCCTCAACTTTTGCTTTTTTATGGGATATAACCATACTTGAGATTTCTGTCACAGAGAGCCTCCGGATAGAATGAATACAGGAAATAGGATAATAATATAAGGAGTTATAAATTAAACTTTGTCATAGCTCCTCAGCCTTTTTTCAATAAACGAATTTTTATTTACATATTATTTTTATTTAAAGTTTCCATTTTACAGAGCTTTTTGATTCAGAAAGTATTTCTATCCAGGAAACTTCTTTAAATATTCCTTAAGTTCTTTGTTTCCTGCCTGAGCCTTTCGCTTTCTCTCAGGCTTTACCTGTAGGAATTTTCCAGGCAATCTGAAATTATCTCGTATGCCATTTTGGCTGCTTTTTCATAAGACTCGGAAAAACCATTCCAGACAGCCTCGCTTTCAAGGATTTTCCAGAGAATTACCTTTCTCTTTCTCTGTTCTGCCACATGCTGCTTAAGGTAACTCCTCAGTTCATCCTGAAGCCTTATCATATCAGAATATGCAGGAGTTATCAGGCCTTCGATTTGCCTGCGGGTATATTTTGAAACTGCAGGACTGTGCCCGAGAGTGGAAATCCCTATAACAAGGTCTCCTCTTTTTATTACTGACGGGATTACGACACTACCTAAAGCGTCTACCTGATTAATCAAAATATCGCTCTCCTGTGCAATGGCAGTGATTTTCCGGTTAAGTTCGAAATTGCTTGTTGCGGGTATGACAATAAAGGCCCCTGAAATAAGTTTCCTGAGTTCGGAATCCGAAGCCGCAAGCAGGTCAAGCCGAACAAGCCGCACCTGCCCTGAAGCTTCAAGCTCGTACAGCCGCTGGGAAAATTCGAGGCTGGCAACAAGGGTGTCCGCACAGCCTGAAAAGAGTTCGGCTTTGCGTTCTCCAACTGAGCCGCCCCCGAAAATAACGATTTTCCTGCCAGACAGGTCAAGCATAAGCGGGAGAAAATTGTTTTTTTCAGTCATACCCGAAGCCTCGCAATAATAGATTTCAAGATCCGGTCCTTATAGCCTGACCCCGGTTTTTTTGAACTCCCGTTCGCTGAAAAAGAGAGTATAATCCTTAATTCCGGTGGCTTCCGAAATCCTGACAGCTACCTCTTCACAGTCTTCCGGAGTGTAAGAATGGACCATAGTGAACAGATTATATGGCCAGTCAGAATAGCGAGGGCGTTCATAACAGTGGGTCACTTCAGGAAATTCGGCCATGATATTCCCTATTGTTTCTATCTGCTCATCAGGAACGTTCCAGACACACATCGCATTTGCTGTTATGCCTATAGCCCTGTGCCCGATTGAAGCCGCAAACCGCCTGATTTTCCCGGATTTTTGGAGATTTTTAAGTCTATCAACAACTTCCTGCTCGCTAATTCCAAGTTCGGCAGCAAACCCTTTGAAAGGAGAATGAGTGATAGGAATTCCGTTCTGCACGAGTTTGAGCAGTTTTACATCCGTTTTATCCATAATTTCACCTGATATCAAACTTTACCTGAATCTTAAACAGGTGCTTTGTAGGAAGATCAAGAAGAGGACAGCCTGTTTTCTCCCGAATTTCGCTGAGAATCCTCTCAAGCCTGTTTTTATTTGGAGCCGAAAGCGTAAACCAGAGATTATATTGCGCAGCACTTCTGAGATAATTATGGGAAACTTCGGGATACTCGTTAATAAAAATAGCAATTTCCTCTATGCGGGACTCAGGCACTTTTAGGGCTACAAGAGTGCTTACGCCCCCCATATTTCTCATGCTGAGGACAGGGCCTACCCTTCGTACTGCCCCTTTTCTGTTGAGTTCACGCAGTCTTTCAATCACCTCAATTTCCGGAAGCCCGAGAATCTCGCCTAATCTTGCAAAAGGTTCGACTTCGAGGGGGACTTCCTGCTGGATAAAGTTGAGGATTCTTTTGTCGGTCTCATCAAGTTTTATTACCGGAACTTCCCCGTCATAAGGATCCATATCACAGGAAAAATCGGCAGCCTCTTTCCGGAGCTGATCTTTTAAATTATCAATGCCAATCATCTCGATCACTATCACTTTTTTCCGGGCCTGTATATGCAGTAAGGCTCTTCTTCAAGATAATCGCCTGTAGCAGCATAAGCTCTTGCCCTGCAGCCAGCACAGACATTTTTGTATTCACAGATTCCGCATTTACCCTTGAGTTCCTGAGGATTGCTGAGTTTTGCAAAGACCTCGGAGTTTTCCCAGATCTCCCTGAAAGGCTGTTCCCTGAGATTGCCAGCAAGCACAGGCAGGTAGCCGCAAGGGTAGACTTCGCCCACGCTTGATACGAAACAGAAACCTGTACCTCCGAGGCAGCCTTTTGTCATTGCCTCATAGCCGTGGGTTTTAACTGAGATTTCGATGCCTTCTTTTTTTGCCTGCTGGCGCATTATCCTGAAATAATGGGGGGCACAGGTTGCTTTTAACTGAATTTCCGATTCTTTCTGCATATCATAAAACCAGTGCAGAATGCGCTCGTAATCTGCAGGGGAAACCTCATCGGATTCTTCCCCCCTGCCAGTGGGCACAAGGAAAAAGACATGATATGCAACTGCTCCAAGCTCTTTTGCAAGCTCAAAGGTCTTATGGATTTCCTCAAGGTTGCGTTTTGAGACCGTAGTATTGATCTGGAAGGGAAAGTTCGCTTTCCTGAGGAGTTCAATGCCTGAAAGCGTTCTTTCAAAAGCGCCGGGTACGCCCCTGAAATTGTCGTGAGTTTCTGCAGTGGCGCCATCAATACTTATGCTGAGCCGCTGAACGCCTGCGTCTTTCAACCTCTCCACAATTTCAGGCGTAAGAAGTGTTCCGTTTGTTGCAAGCACGACTCGAAGCCCGGCATCAGTGCCGTAGCGTGCAAGCTCAAAAACGTCAGGCCTGGTTAGAGGCTCGCCTCCGCTCAGGATGAGAATGGGTTTTCCAAACCCTGCAACCTCATCTATGAAATGTTTAGCCTCATCAGTTGTAAGTTCACCTGCCGGAACCGAGGAAGTGGAAGCTCCCCTGCAGTGTACGCAGTTCAGGTTGCACCCTGCAGTCAGTTCCCATGCAATAAGCCTTGGTGCATTTGTCATGGCAATCATAAATTAGCTGTTTTTATTAATGGTAGTCAAAGTTTAATGAGATTTACAAATTAATGATTATTAGAAAGTGACATTCATATCTAAAGACGGAGATGGAGGAGGTTTAATTTTACCGGAAGTTAGTAAAATTGAAACTTGAGAGGTCATATTAATAAAGTAATATTAATATTCTGCCATTTCAGACGGGACTTGGAAGAGGGGTCATGAATCAGGCCTTTATCCGATTGCGGGACTGAAGACCTTGCCTAACAAGAAAAGAGAACAGGGAGTTCTCGAACTTTCTAAATCGAATGATAACTGAAAGATTAAAGGAATGAATAAAGAGACTCACGCAGTAGATGACGAAATAATGCTGTTCCGTCTTCCTCATAGATACTAGTCTACTTACGTCTGGTTAAAATAAAATCAGTAAGAGATGTGTAACTTTCATTGCAGCCTATGTAAATCCATAGTGTAAATCGAGACAAATAGGAGTTGCAGTAATCATTTCGCACTAACAGACCCCTTTACCGAATAACAGGAAGGATCGTTTAAATGTGAGTACCTCAATGATGATTCGATGATGATATACTTTTTACCCAGGCTCACGATCTTTCTGTCACATTGAAAGTAATTCTGAATTCCGTTCCATGCGTTCTTCTGAGCTCGATTTTTCCCTCAAGCTGGTCAACAAGGATATTTACTAACTGCAGCCCCAGCGATTCGAGACTTTCCAGCTTTATGCTTTCAGGCATTCCTTTTCCGTTATCTGAAATTGTCAGGCTGAATACGGATTTATGCATTTCGTAACTCTTTTTTTCCCTGCAAAGCCTGATTCGTACTTCCCCTTCTTCTTTCTCAGTAAATGCATGTTTGAGGGAATTGGAAACGAGTTCATTAACAATTATTCCTAACGGGACAGCAACATCCATATCAAATAATGTATTCTTCTCCAGGTTCATTAACAGGCAGACATTTTTACTCTTGAGGCTATAAGTCTGGAAAAGGCTTTCAGCTAATTTCTGAAGGTATACCGAAAAGTCCAGTGTATCGTTTCCTTCCCCTTTATAGAGTTCTTCATGGATAAGAGACATTGAGGTTATCCGGTTTTGACTTTCTCTGAAAGCTTCCAGTACTTCCTTATTCTGGAATCTCTCAGCCTGGAGATCCAGCAACGAAGAGATTACCTGCAAATTATTCTTAATTCTGTGATGAATTTCTTTTATCCGAATTTTATCTATTTTCTCCAGGGCTTTTTCTGATTTAATGCGCTCAGTAATATCCTGTGTTATTCCTTTGACTTGAATAGGGATATTGTCCTCATCAAAAATAGTTTCAGTTTGTACATGAATTGTGCGTTCTTCCCCATTAGCTAAGATAATCCGAATATCAATGGCGGTTTGCTTCCCTTTTAACCCTTCTTTAAATATTTTATCCACACGTTCTAGATCATCCGGGTGTATATATTTGAATAGTTCTTTTTGATCAGGGACTATTTCTTGAGGATTGAGTCCAAAAATACGATATAGCTCATCAGACCAGTGTGCTTTATCAGTTGCAATATTCCAGTTCCAATTTCCAATATGAGCCATTTTTTGAGCTTCAGCAAGTCCGGTTTCGCTTTCTTTCAACGATTCGTATGCCTTCTCAAGCTCTGCTGTACGCTCTTTAACTAATTTTTCCAAATTGTCATGTGTTTTTTTAACAGCCTCCTCTGCTTTCTTACGTTCAGTAATATCACGTGCAGCAGCAAAGATGCCAATAACCTTACCTGCTTCATCCTTATAGACCGAAGCATTATACAAAACAGGGGTTATGCTTCCATCTTTATGTTGAATCTCAAGAGGATAGTCCCGAACTTCACCGTCTATAAATACCTGCTGATAGCCTGTTCTGGCTTTCTCCGGCTCAGTGAAATAATCTGAAAAATCAGTCCCAATCAACTCATCTCTGGAATATCCGGTAACCAGTTCCGTAGCGCCATTCACGTCCGTAATCTTGCCATCAGGCCCGATGGTTACCAGAGGATCGAGGCTGGCTTCAATAAGGCTGCGGTTGTAAATATTTGATAATCTGAGAGCTTCTTCTGCCTTCTTCTGCTCAGTAATATCTCTGGCAATCGTTGAGACGGAAACGAGCTTTCCAGATGTGTCAAAGACAGGAGAAAGAGTTACTGCAACATTTATTTTTGTTCCATCCTTTTTTAACCTTAAAGTCTCGTAGTACTGGATTTTTTCTCCATGTTTAATCTTTTCAGAAAAATATTTTATTTGCCCTTTAAAATCATCTGGCTCAAGCATTGATATGTTTTTTCCCAGAACCTCTTCAGCCAAATAGCCATAAACCTTTTCTGCCCCCTTATTCCAGCTGGTAATAATACCATCAAGAGACTTGGTTATAATCGCATCGTCGGATGATTCCACAGCGTTTGCCAGTGTTCGAATTTTTTCTTCTGCCATTTTAAGTTCGGAAATATCACGTGCTGCAGCAAAGACCCCAATAATTTCGCCAGCTCCGTCTTTGTAGACTGAAGCATTATATAAAACAGGAGTTACGTACCCATCTTTATTCCAAATCTCCAGTGGATAGTCTCGCACTAATCCTTCCTTGAACGCACGTTGATAACCTTCTTTGGCTTTCTCCGGCTCAGTGAAATAGTCTGAGAAATCGGTACCTATGAGTTCATCTCGAGAACGGCCGGTTACTGCTTCAGTGGAAACATTTACATCAGTTATTTTTCCGTCGGGTCCGATTGTGACGAGAGGATCTAAACTGGCTTCAATCAGGCTACGATTATAAATATTTGATAACCTGAGAGCCTCTTCTGCTTTTTTGCGTTCGGTAATGTCGCGGACGATCCCTGCTCTGAAGCATGCCATGCCAGTTTTATCCTTGATGATCGAGAAGTGATCAGCTAACCAGCGGTATTTTCCATCCTTGCATTTAAAGCGATATTCGTGTGCCCCAAAACCTTCCTCCAGTGACCGAGTAATTTCCACAGTGACCCTTGGGCGGTCATCAGGGTGGATGCGGTCAAGAAGACCATTGCTGCTTGTCACATCTATATCCTTAACAGAGAAGCCTGTAATCCGCTCTATCACCGGGCTCATATAATCAAAGCGTTTGTTCTGAAGGTTTATGCGGTACGCCGAGTCGAGCGAGTTCTCGAGAACCGAGCGAAACCGTTCATCGCTTTCCAGCAGCGCTTTCTCGGCCTGTTCCCGCTCCTGCTCTTCCTTTTTCCTCTGGAGAGCCTGTGTTACTGCCGGCACGATAGCTTCAAGATCCTCCTGCTGCTCGGAGGTATAGCCGCCTTTGCGGTTTGCGACCGCGATAACGCCCACTGTCTTCCCATCCTGGACAAGAGGCACGCCAAGAAATGACGTGAGTGGAGGATGTCCGCAAGGAACACCGATACTGTCGGGATGTGACTGCGGATCATTGGTAAAGAAGCTTTTCTCGTTGATGATGATACTGCCATACAAACCATGGATAATAAAATCACTCGGAGGACGACGATGCCCTGTCTTGTCGTACATAAGGCACTGTTCCCATCCTAGCTCGCTTTTTGCAATATCGTGCAGCAGCCCGTCAGCGCCCATCTTATTAATGAAACCAAACTGGCTGCCGGTCACTTCCAGGGCTACAGTCAGACATGTATTTCCCAGTTCTTCTTCTGTTTTTGTCTGCACTACATTGCTGAAAATCCAGTTGATTCCTTCAAGAATATGGTTGTATCTGCGTATCCGGTGCTCTTCTTGCTTGCGCTCACTGATGTCACGGGCAACATGAACACTCCCAATAAGTTTCCCTTCTGGGTCATGGAGTGGCGAGACGCTTACTAAGAAATAACCACCCAGGTAATCCTCATAAACCTCTGCGGTATGCTCAAGTCCGTCCTTAAGCAATTGTCTGTGCGGGCAAAAAGGGGGTGGTTCACTCGTTCCATGCACAGCACGATAACAGGTCAACCCAGCGCAATCTTCTGGCCTTATTCCCAATCTTGCCGTCATTGCCCTGTTTGCACGAACAATCCGGTATTTATTGTCAATTATGGCTATCAGGTCTGGCACGGCATCAAAAGTTTGTTCCCAGTCTTCTATGGCCTGAAAAAATGCTTTTTCCATCTTCTTGCGTCTGGAACTTTTTATTTGTACCCATTCTCCATCTCTTTTGATCAAAGCGAACTGATGATTAATGACTACATCGATAATCTCGGTTGCTTCAGATTCACTAAGGGAATAGGTGCATAGGGCTATTATCCGGCAGTTGTCGATAACGTTGTCTATCTGTTCATTATATTCGACGAAACGATCCCATCCTTCTTTTTCCAGCCTGGATATGTTCCCGCTAAATCTCAAACCATCATAACCAGTGTCCAGAGCCGTTTTGAGTTTTTCAATCCATTCGGTTAAGACGCTCCCGAAATCGAAAATATTTTCTTTTACATACCAATAGCTATAGGGGATAATTTCTATCTGTCCTTTCTCCAGATAAATATCAAGATTTGATACAGCCTTTCTCAAGGCTTCTTTCGCATCCTCGACTTCCAGAGGCTGTGCCGTGATCCATAGACAAAATTCGTTGTTTTCCAATCCTGCTTTGAAATAAGGAACGAGAATATCCGCTAAATCTTCTTTTGTTTGATAGAACTGGCAGAAGTGAGTTCCCCAGGGCACATCCCCAATAATGTCAATACCAGATTTCCTCAGGCTTTCTCTCATTCCAAATCTTCTCCTGCTTAAGGATGTATGAGGCAGAAATTCCGTTGGCTCTATAGTGTGTGGTCTTGCGCTCCCGTACTTTATAATTAGACTTTCGTTTAGAAACTCAGTGCAGAGCGATATCTATCTGCAAGAATCAAAAACCTTATTGGGTGGGAGAGGTGACAGCTTATAATGCTGTACCAGCCATATGACAAATGAATATTAATTCTCTTCCATTTATTTTGTCATCTATATATGTTTTATCGAGCCTGCAAGATTCTCCGATTTGCGTTTATTAATTGAACCGCATCTCTTTACTCCAGCAGAGTCCTGGGATTGATATAGCCACTCCTGAGCATATGGTCGGCAAGTACGAGGGCAACCATGGCTTCGGCAACCGGTACCATGCGCGGGGGTATTGTGGGGTCATGCCGGCCTTTGATTGTGATTTCAGTGTTTTCGAGGGCTTTGAGGTCGACAGTTTGCTGGAGTTTTCCTATGGACGGGGTTGGTTTTACAGCCGCCCTGCAGACAATATCCAGGCCTGTTGAGATTCCTCCGAGAATGCCGCCGGCATTATTACTCGGAGAGGTTATTTTTCCGTCCTCTATCCGGAAAGGATCGTTCATTTCACTCCCACGCAGGCGGGAAGCTTCAAATCCGGCTCCGATCTCGAAGCCTTTGACGGCAGGAATACTCATGAGGGCTTTTGCAAGGTCAGCATCCAGCCGGTCAAATACAGGTTCTCCAAGGCCGGCAGGCACACCTTTAACAATAAGTTCGACAATGCCTCCGACACTATCTCCTTCCTGCCGCAGGGCCGCAACTTTCTCAAGCATTTTTCCGGCAGCCTCAAGATCGGCACAGCGCACAGGGGTCTTTTCTACATTTTCCAGAATTTCTTCAAAAGAAAGAGGTTTTGCCCGGATGGCTCCGAGTTCAAGTACGTGCCCGGCAATTCGGATTCCGAACCTGGAAAGCAGGAGTTTTGCAAGGGCTCCGCCTGCGACCCTACCTATTGTTTCCCGGGCTGAAGACCTGCCACCCCCACGGTGGTCCCTCATTCCGTAACGGGCCATATAGGTAAAATCGGCATGTCCGGGCCTGGGAGTATCTTTAATTGCATCATAAGCCGAAGACCTGGCGTCCGAGTTCCAGACAAGCATGGAAACAGGAGTGCCTGTACTCATTCCCTCAAAGATTCCCGAAAGGATCTCCACCCTGTCAGCTTCGCGCCGGGGAGTAGAAACCTCACTTTGCCCCGGACGCCTTCTGTCCAGTTCTTTCTGGATGTCAGCTTCGGAGAAAGGAAGCCCTGCAGGCAATCCGTCTACCACAACACCTACAGCCCTGCCGTGAGATTCACCCCAGGTGGTAATTCGAAACATCTGCCCGAAAACGTTTCCAGCCATGCTTCTTAACTGGTTTTTTTGCTATTTGATCCTTGGGGTTGCTGTATGGAGGGTTCAAGATGCACGACTACATCGGAAACATCCCGGTATTCGCTTTTCAACTTTTTGCTGACTCTGTGAGCGATGAGATGTGCGTCCTCAAGAGGCATATCCGACTTAACAAGCAGGTGCATATCAACCTTGATATCCCCCATGCTCCCGCGAGTCCGAATTTTATGGCAGCCCTTTACCCCTTCGACTCCCATAACGAGGTCACAAATCTCTTTCTCTTCAATTCTTGACATATCCAGAAGGGCTCTTGAACCCTCTCCAATAATCCTGTATCCGGCCCTGAAAATCAGAAAAGAAATCACTACGGCTATTAAGGGGTCCATGAGAGGAAAACCGAGTTTTACGGCAACCAGGCTTACTATAACCGAGAGGGAGACATAAATATCACTTTTCGTGTGCATGGAGTCTGCTATAAGCACCTGGCTTCTGAGAGACTCGCCCTGTTTATGCTCATATCTTGTTACCAGATAGTTAATACACATTGTCCCGAGGATTACGAGAAAGCTTATAACCGTAACCTCTGGTGCGCTCCGGACAAGAAAACGGTCGAAAGCGCTCCGAAAAATCTCAACGCCTACAAAGATCAAAAGTAAAGCGATAAAAATAGAGGCTACAGTTTCATATTTCCGGTGCCCGTAAGGATGATCGATGTCAGGCGGGCGATCTCCGATAAAACTCCCTGCCAGTCCTATAATATTGGAAACTCCATCAAAAAGGGAATGGTAGCCATCCGCAACCATGCTTAATGTACTGGTCAGGGTTCCATAACCGATTTTGGCAAACGCGACTGCAAGGTTCAGAAATAGTACATAAATAAGCACTTGCTGCACTTTTTTGAATTTCTGCAACATAGATCTGATTCCCCTTACATCGAGCTGTACGAAACCGGAAATAAACGAGGGATAAAAGAGAATTAGTACAGTTAAAAGCTGTCACGAAGCTATCAATGATATACTGACTTGTCTTTATATAAAATCCTGCGTTTTAAAAAATAGATAAAAAAAACCAGGGGAAGGAACAAAAATAAAAAGGCGGAAGAAAAAGGAATTCTTATTCCGAGCCTGTCCAGGTCATATAAGCTTCCACTATTTCCTGCCCTTCCAGAAATACAAGCCCGTGTTCTTTACCGTACTCCTTTGAGTCTTTTTTAGAGAGTGCCTTCCCATTATAATCGTCCAGCATTTCACAGACTACCATTGCCGGGGTAATGCCTGCCATGCGGGCAAGGGCAACTGAAAGCTCGGTCTGCCCTTTGCGCTCATCCAGAAGTCCTTCGGCAGCCCTGAGCAGTGCAACGTGCCCAGGGGTCCTGAATTCGTCTCCAAAATGGATTACATCCCCAGAAAGCTTTTTTTCCGTGATTTCTCCGATTTTCCGGATAGTCAGGGCTCTTTCGTTATCAGGGATGCCTGTTCTGGTCTCTCTGTGATTGACCCAGAGGGAAAAGGAAGAATGAGAATCATATTTAAGGTCACCCTCTTTTTCCACGATTTCCCCAAGCACATCACTGGCTTTGCTCGCTTCCCGGACAAGCTCGGCCATAAAAGGCAGCCTGAGCTGTTTTGAAGCCACAGGATCCACTGCCACACAGATGAGGCCGCCTGCATCTTTTCGCATCCATTTCACATCTTTGA
The DNA here is from genome assembly GCF_049706645.1 of Methanosarcina sp. GTDB lineage: Archaea > Halobacteriota > Methanosarcinia > Methanosarcinales > Methanosarcinaceae > Methanosarcina. The sequence continues at coordinate 19,010 of NZ_JBNAKP010000002.1, forward strand.
AAGTGACCGCATTTGCAGGAATTACAAGATCAGTTTCCCCTTCCCTGGAGTCCGAATCGTAGATCTGGATCATTTTTCCGGCTCTCAGGGCTTCCAGCGCCCGGTTGATATTCTCGTTTCTATACGTAAGACAATCGTAAACCGTACTTCCGCTCATTTTTGGCTCTCCATACCCTGTTTTTTTACCTGTATCACAACTCTGTCCCCATCGTTCAATTCCAGGGCATCCCTTAACTTTACAGGTGCAATAATTTCAATCAAATCCGACGGGTAGTGCGTTCTTTCAGGAGCGACTACAGCAGCCTCTATACCACCAACCACAACATGATAGCATTTCCCGCCCCCGAAGGTGCGTTCTCCGTCATTGAAGCCTTCTACCCGGACAGCCGGCATTTCGCGCAAAAGATTTCGAAGAGCCGAACTGTTTTCGGAAAGCTGCACGTTCAGAGTACCGGGAAAAGGTACGAAATGCAATTTTTCCTCGAATTGCTTCCTGTATCCGGGTATATTTACATAATACTGGCCTTCGCCAAGGCCCTTGAGCACCTTTCCTTCAAGCTCCAGAATCTCGGGTTCCGGAGAAAAGATCCTGCTGTACTCGATGTATTCGCTCTTAAGAATTTCAATTCCTTTTTCTGTCATTTTTATCAACTGGCCACCGGGGACGATCTTTCTTTCGATCAGCCCCTCCTCTTCCAGCTGCTTTAGCTTTCTTGCTGCGGTTTTGGAGCTTGCCCCAGTATGCTTTTGAAACTCGCTCGATGAGACCTTGATCGTTTTGCTTACTGCCCCTATAAGTGCGAGTTTCTTCAGGTGTTCAATGTCAGGCACTGTCGCCACCTATCTTAATTTTGAGATGCATCTCAATAATGAGATGTTAGACTATGCATTCCGTTATAATAAAACTTTTGATAGCAAGCCCCACCTGATGCATCTTCAAGAAAAACATCACCGGAGAAGTTAAGTATTTAGTATCTTGAATCCATCTATTGATTAGACCATGACAAGAGAAATTGAAGTTGAGTGCCCCTCATGTTCCCCGGAAGAAGAGATAGGGCATGAGGTTCTGAAAGAGGGGCAGAGCCCGCTTGTCCGCTGCCTTGAATGCGGACAGGTACATGCAGCAAAGATCAAAACCCCCAAATCCGTCACTTTGAGAGTGATAGTCAGCAAAATGGACGTCTCGAATACCTACAAAACTGACCTGGATTCCGAAACTATGCTTCAGGTAGACGACGAGCTGGTTGTAGACGACGAGGAAACAGGAGTAGTGGTGCCTATCCTGATTACTGCCCTTGACGCAGGAGGAAAGCGCGTCCAGACTGCCAGGGCAGAAAATACCGAGACGATCTGGGGCAGAGCCATTGATGAAATAACTGTAAAATTTTCCGCGCAGTCAGGAACTGAAAAAACCGAAGTAATCGAAAAACGCGTGCCTGGTGACTATGAATTTGTCGTAGGAGCCGAAGAAAAAGTGGGTAACAAACGCCTTTTCATCACGAAAATCAAGGTGAGGGATGGGGTATTCCGATCCAGGAAAGGCGATGTTGTGCTTGCAAAATATGTAAAAAGGATTTTTGCGAGAAAGAAAGGGGAAGGTTCGGGTCAGCGTGATTTCCGAAGAGGGCCGTGGTAAAGAAAAGAATAAAATAGAAAAAGACGAGGAAGAAAAATTCGAAGTGATGCGCAGGCACCTCGTAAATAATCTTGGGGGTTACCTGCTGCTGGATGAAAAAGTCCGTGAGGCTATGCTCCGTGTCCCAAGGCACAAGTTTGTTCCGGAATATGAGCAAAAAACAGCTTATATGGACAGACCCCTTGACATCGGCCACGGGCAAACAATATCTGCCCCGCATATGGTTGCGATTATGTGTGAACTCCTGGAACTTTCGGAAGGGCAGAAAGTTCTGGAAATAGGGGCAGGTTCAGGATATAATGCTGCAGTGATGGGGGAGCTCATAGGAAAAAACGGGCACGTGTACACGGTTGAACGTATAGAAGCCCTTGCGAATTTTGCAAGGGAGAACCTGAGAAAAACAGGATATAAAAATGTTACAGTGGTACTCGATGACGGATCAATGGGTTATTCTCAGCACGCCCCCTATGACAGGATAACTGTGACATGCGCAGCTCCCGATATCCCTGAGCCTTTACTGGAACAGTTGAAGCCTGGAGGCATAATGGTTATTCCTGTAGGGGGCGGCTCTCAGGAACTTTATAACGTCAAAAAAGACAGCAAAGGCAATATAAATAAAAAACGAAAAGGCGGAGTCGTTTTCGTACCCTTGATCGGTAAACATGGCTTTTGAAAAGGTCTGGAATGCTAAAGGTTCCGGTAAAGATTCCGGTTGGGGAAAAGGCCGGACCAGAGCTATCAGTATCTTTTTTAATAAATTTAAAAAAATTAAATAAGGTATTAATAAGTGTAAAATCATCTACTCAGTATGGACATCGACACTTATGAGGATTTTGAGGAAATTCGAGTCAAGGATGTCTACATAGTCGATGTTTTTACAGATCCGACTCCTGTTGTGCTTCTTGAAGATATGCAGGGGAAAATGCTTCCCATATATATAGGACATCTCGAAGCTCTCTCAATAGGAAATGTGATTAAAAATGTTTCTCCCCCCAGGCCCATGGCCCATGACCTCATGGTCAATATTTTCGAGCGGCTTGAAGTAAAAATCGAGGGTGTACTGATTGACGAAAAGGTGGACAAAATCTATTACGCCCGACTCCTTATAAGAAAAGACAACAGTGTCATGCAATTTGATGCAAGGCCAAGCGACTGTATTGCCCTTGCCCTGCGTGTCGGAGCCCCGATAAGGGTTCGAAAAAATGTGCTTGAAGGTTCCGAAGTCGAAATGTCAAGGCTTGAAGGCGCCCGTGTGATGAACATTTTCGGTTAGAGCGATTTGGCGCGCAGAATTTTTTTTCTGAGCCTGAAAACCTTCGCTTACCTCCGCTTGATTGTGTCTTTTCGGCCTGTGAGAAGTCGCCTTTCGAATTCTGTTTATCGGCATGTTTCTTTCCTTTTAATGATTAATCTAAATATTCTTTTAGAGACGGCTATCTGATGGACTGTTGTTGATTTAATTTCAATAAGCTTTTAATAACAGTTAAATTTATTATCCCATAGATGCTCACCAAAAGAATAATACCATGCCTTGATGTGACCCTTGACAGAGCAGGCGGCTGTGTTGTCAAGGGTGTTGAGTTCGTGGACCTCAAAGAGGCCGGAGACCCTGTGGAACTCGCCAAGCGCTACAATGAAGAGGGCGCTGACGAACTTGTTTTTCTGGACATCACAGCCTCTGCCCACGGCAGGGAAACCATGATCGATGTGATTGAAAGGACTGCAGACGAGGTTTTCATTCCTCTTACGATTGGAGGGGGAATAAATTCCATTGATGCAATTCGCCAGATTCTCAGGGCAGGCGCAGACAAAGTCTCAGTTAACACCTCTGCAGTCAAGAACCCTGACTTCATCAAAAAATCTTCGGATATCTTCGGAGCCCAGTGTATTGTTACTGCGATTGACTGCAGGCGAAATTTCGATATGAATAATAATCCTGACAAAACTATCCTGGAACTCGAGGACGGAACTCCTGCCTGGTATGAAGTGGTAATCTACGGAGGCAGGGAAGCGACTGGAATCGATGCCGTGCAGTGGGCAAGAAGGGCAGAAGAACTGGGCTCCGGAGAAATCCTGCTCACAAGTATGGATCGGGACGGAACTTATGCAGGCTATGACCTGCCAATTACGAGAAAACTCTCAGAAGAGCTTGATATCCCGATTATAGCCTCAGGAGGAGTCGGAAACCCTCAGCACATCTACGAAGGATTCTCTCTCGGAAAAGCCGATGCTGCTCTTGCAGCAAGCATCTTCCACTTCAGGGAATATTCAATCAAGGAAGTTAAAGAATATCTCAGAGAGCGGGAAATCCCTGTAAGGCTTTAAAACTCAGGAAAAGAGGGTAAAAGACAAAAATAAGCCAGGCAACTGCCACCAAGGCGACAAAAATATTATTAGAGTAGCTAATAAAATAGTGTTGGAATAACTAATATATTACTCTAAGTTAAAACAGTGTTACAATACTTAAAATATTATTGCGGAATTAAATAGGTTTTCCGCAATAATATGAAGGGAGTGGGGAAGGACAATGGAGATCTCAGAATTCCAGAGACTGATGTACGAACTCTATGCGCATAATGACAGGAAGAGGGGAGGCAAAGCTACCATGCTCTGGCTGGTTGAAGAAGTTGGAGAACTTGCAGAAGCTATTCGCAGGGAAGAGCCAGAAAATATAGAAGAGGAACTTGCAGACTGCTTTGCCTGGATAGGGGCACTTGCCAATCTCTATGGCGTAAACCTTGAAGAAGCCTTCCTTAAAAAGTACCCTGGTATGTGCCCTGGCTGCAAGCAAAAACCCTGTATCTGTACGGATTGAACGCGGTAAGCTATCTTATTCCGGAAACCTGATTTTCAGGATTCCTTTTTTAACTTATATTATCCCTGGCTTTGCCCTTTAGGAGATTTTTCACACAGATACTTCCATATATTTTGAGATACTTTTTTATTTATTAGAGTCAATCTGTTATGCGGAATTCTTATCTGGATTTCATTTATCGGGGAAATACACATGTCAGAAGCCGAAAACATGGAACTTTTTGAGGGTTTTCAATTGAAGATCCTTAACAATACTGGCGAGGACCTTGTGCTCCAGGCCCAGAAAATTGAAAAAGGGAAATACAAAAAAGGACACCAGGCTCCAGCTAAAATCGAGTCTTATGAGGAAAAGGGCTTTCAGCTGGTTGCATGCGAAGGGAGCTGCGAAGGCGGAGCGGACATTGAGGGCTGGGTCAAATACGGGCTGGGGTGTACGGAAGGGTACTGCAAGATACACTTCAGATACGTGGGAAAAACAGACCAGCTCGGTTACTCCTGCGAATGCCACATGCACGATGGAAAGATGCTCTGTGACGCCTCAAAGGATGAGAAAACCGGGAGAACCGTGAGCTGGATAATAGGGCCAAAAGCGTAATCCATAAACATAAGCATCCGGCCTGTCCGGCAGCTTTCAAGCTGCTCATCTTTTTTATTTTTTTCCAGGGCCTCTGGAGTATTATTGATCCGTGTTATTCTGGATAAGTTGTCGGATTACCGAAGGAAGTTTTCAGGCCGGACGATCTTCATTTTATTTATCTTTTTCTATTTTTATGGCTATTAATTATCCAGTCTTGCGATTTTAGTTCTCCTTTTTCCCAGGGGTTTTTGAAGTATTTACGTCCTGCGGCCAGGAAGGGGATGCCAAAGCTTAATTAAGGGCGGGTTCTCTAATCCCATCTGATGAAGCCTGAAAAACCGGAACTGCTTGCCCCGGCAGGCGGCATGGAAGCTTTTGTTGCAGCCGTAGAAAATGGGGCTGACGCCGTATATCTCGGAGCCCGGGCTTTCAGTGCTCGGGGGTATGCCTCGAACTTCTCAGAAAAAGAACTTGAAGAAGCCATCGATTATGCTCATCTCAGGGGCGTGAAAGTATACGTAACCGTAAATACGCTGCTTAAGGAAGAAGAAGTGGAAAGCGCCCTTAAAATGCTTTCCTGCCTGAGAGAAATAGGGACTGACGCAGTCATAGTCCAGGACCTCGGGCTCATCTTTCTTGCAGGAAAATATCTGCCTGACCTTCCGCTGCACGCGAGCACGCAAATGACTTTGCACAACAGCGAAGGAGTTGAATTTGTAAAAAAACTGGGAATAGAAAGGGCTGTGCTTGCACGGGAATCGTCGCTTGAAGATATAAAACGGATAAAAGAGCGAACTGGCACTGAAATCGAGATTTTCGTACATGGGGCTCTCTGCATTTCCTATTCCGGCCAGTGCCTCCTGAGCAGCCTTATAGGGGGAAGAAGCGGAAACCGGGGGTTCTGCGCTCAGCCTTGCCGCAAAAAATACAGACTCTACTGCGAAGGAAAACCGATCAAAACAACCGGCAGCTATCTCCTGAGCCCAAAAGATCTTAACACAAGCTCAGGCCTCGGAGCCCTTATAGAAGCCGGGATCGAATCTTTCAAAATCGAAGGCCGGATGAAAAGGCCGGAATATGTCGCAGGCGTTGTCAGAATTTACCGCAGCCTGATTGACAGGTATATTGAAAATCCTGAGGGATATTCGGTCTCCGAAGATGAGCAGGAAATACTTATCCAGCTCTTTAACAGAGGTTTTACTCAGGGTTATCTTTTTGAAAACCCGCGCTGGGAGCTTATGAGCAGGGGGAATCCCCACAACCGTGGAGTTCCTGCAGGCACGGTTACAGGGTATGACAGGCGTGCAAACCGTATCCGTATAAAACTTTCACGGTCTCTTCGCCTGGGAGACGGGATAATGGTTGAAAATGCAGAAACCAGGCCCGAAGACAAAGGAAAAATCGTCTCCTCAATGTATACGGGAAAGGGCCCGGTATACAGTGCAGGGGCGGGAGATACGGTAGAAATTCCCTTCGACTCAAGGGCCCCGGCAGGAAGCACAGTGTACAGGACGCATGACAAAAAGCTTATGGATTCCCTTAAAAAAGAAAGTGAGTTCGTCAGCCTGAGGCCTAAAATCCCTGTATTCATCACGGCAACCCTTGCATCGGGCAGGCCTGTCAGGCTTGAGGTAAAAGACAGGGATTCAAACGCAGTAATAATTGAGTCCGGGTATCTGGTTGAGAAGGCTGAAAAGCAGCCTACTTCAAAGGAGCAGATCGAAAAGCAACTTTCAAAACTTGGAAACACACTTTTTGAAGCCGCTGAACTTCATGTCACTATGGAAGGGGATATTTTTATTCCTGTGGGGCAGTTGAACGAGCTGAGGACAAAAGCAATAGAACAGCTTGAAAACCTGCGGATTTCCAGGTGGAAACGAAAACCTTTCGATACTCTGCAATTCTGTGAATCCGGAGAAATAGCAGGACAGGAAGCAGGGACCATTCGAGATAACAATCCGATGCGTCCTGTACTTTCGGTTTCCGTATATTCCCTTGACGGGCTTCAAGCGGCACTTGCAGGCGGAGCCGATCGGGTTTATTTCGGTGAAGGGCTTTTCCGAAGGCCGGAAACAGCAGGGCAGAAAGAGGATTCTGCACAGGGGCATGAAACTGTTTTTGAGAAAGCTGTCACAGAAACGCAAAAGGCAGGCAAGAACATCTATTTCAGTACCCCAAAGGTCGTGAAAGATTCCGAAATGAAGTCTGTGGAAAAGACTTTTTCTCGTGTAAGAGAACTGGGAGCTGACGGCGTTGTCATTTCAAACCTGGGAACCCTCAACCTTGCAAAAGCCGGGAAAATTCCTTTTATTGCGGACAGTCCTCTGAATGTTTTTAATAGCCGCACTTTTGCCCTTCTTCTACAGGAAGGGGCTCAGATGGCTGTGATTTCTCCGGAACTAACCCTTGAGGAATTAAAAAGTGTTGCTTCTTACGGGCCTGCAGAGTGTATCGTCCACGGCCGCCTTGAACTGATGGAATCCGAACACTGCCTTATAGGCGGGCTGCCTGGGAGCGATAAAGGCCAGTGCAATGGCCCATGCAGGTCAGGAAAGTTTACACTGGTAGACGAGAAAAACTATGAGTTCCCTCTGCTCCTGGACTCTGAATGCAGGATGCATCTCCTTAACTCAAGATCGCTTTGCATGCTTGAATACGTTCCTGAAATCCTCAAAAGCGGAATTTCAAGCCTCAGGGTTGAAACGCTAGGAATGGAAAATCAAGACGAGATAAGAAGAATAACCCGGGCCTACAGGAACGTGATTGATGCTTATCTTGAGACCGGGAAACAGGGACATGAAAACTGCGAGAAGCTTGGAAAAGGTTTTACTACAGGACATTATTTCAGGGGCGTGCAGTAAAAGCCGGAATTACCGGAAAAACGGTTAAAAGGTGAAAGGAAAATGGAAAACCTGGAGAAAATAGCGGTTTCGGAAAGGCGAAACCCCAAAATTTTCCTGTCTGGCTCGATCCGCGGAGGAAGGCAACTGCTTGAGACGTACAGGTTTATGTTTGATGCCCTGGAAGATGCAGGGGTTGAGGTGCTCAGCTGGCACGTTGCCGACCCTGAGCTGGAAAAAGTAGAAATGAGAATGACAGAGGAAGAGATTTATGCCAGGGATATGGGTTTGCTTGTGAAGAGCGATGCCCTGATTGCAGAGGTTACAGTGCCTTCTACAGGTGTGGGTTACGAAATCTGCAGGGCGCTTGTCCGGGGAATTCCCGTGCTCTGCCTTTACAGCCCGGACGCAGCAGTCTCGGCAATGGTACTTGGAAATCCAGACCCTTTACTTGAGACAAAGGCTTATCCGGATAAAACTTCACTTAAAAATATTATTATTGAGTTTATCCGGGCCCTGTAAGGAAAAAAAACCCGGAATTAGCTTTTATTTTATAAAAAAGTCATTGGGTGTCCTATTCAAGCCTGACTTATAAGCTTTTATAGTCCTTAACTGTATTATAAAACTCAGTGATAATTATAAATAAGTTGAATCCCTATCTATGACTCATGGTAGTTGAAATCATAGAAATTTTAGTACTGGTCCTGGCAATTGTAGTGGCCTTCTTCCTGTATAAAGCCCTGAAGACCGCAACCAGCCTTGCAATAAATGCAGTACTTGGGGTCTTAGTTCTGTTCGCGGCAAAAGTTTTACTCGGGGTTAATATCACTATCACATGGGTAGCAGTTCTTATCTGTGCAATAGGGGGCATTTTCGGAGCGCTTGCCATAGTGGCGTTAAATTATCTCAAAATGGCTTTCGTATGACAGGTAAACAGGGAGAATAGTGGCAGGGAAGATTGAAAGCGATAGGTCGAGGGTACAACCTGAAATCCTTGAAAGCTTCCGGAGAGGAGAAATCCAGGATTTCCTAAATGAATAAATTCAACCTTTCGAAGATAATAAATTCAAGGCTTCCGGAAGATCCCTCTTACCAGATGCCTTTTATAAGTTTCTCCCCTGAAAGTTTTTTCTTTTATTATATCTTCCAGCCCGATAACTTCAAATTCCTTGAAAAGCGCCCTAACTTCCTCTCTGGTAAAATAATGGTAAATTATGCCATTTTGCCGGGCAAAAGTTCTCTCCTCAAAAGGGATTGAAGTTTCTCCGCCGCAGCGCATGTCCTCACAGCCGAAGGCTTCAAAAAAGACAGGCCCACCCTCTCGGAGTATGTGACGGAATTCTTCGACCGCGGATTCTCTTTCTTCTTTGAAAAGGTGCTGGAGTACCCCATAGCAGAGAATTCCGTCAAAAGTGCAGGCTTTGAAAGGAAGATCCGAAATACTTGCCCCTAGATGCTCGGCAAACCTTCCGCTCCTTGCAAGCTGAGTTCTGGAACCGTTAAGGGCAGTTAAAGAAATGTCAATTCCAATTGCATCATAGCGCCTTGCAAGCTCCCCAAGGTATCTGCCGTTTCCTGATCCTGCATCAAGAACTCTGGATCCGGGCAGAAGATGAGCCTGAATATCCCGGACAGGTGCAGGCCCGCCCCATTTCAGGTGGGCGTATTCCCTATCCCAGGCAAGAAAATGATTTTTCGCAGGGACTGCCTGCGAACCTGTGAGCTTATGAATGTCTGATTTATCCATGTTTATGCGTGTTTTTCAGGGCTGTAGGTTGAAGACTCCTCAAACCTTTCTACCAGGAACTCCTTCTCAAAAGATGATAGGAACCAGCCGGCTTTGGGGCCCGAGCTTTGACCCAGTATTGAAATATAAATTGCTTTGAAAAGGTCCCTGGGATCAATTTGCGGAGCAGGAATACCCAGCTTTTCCGCAATCCGCCTGTTCAGTTCGGAACCCTCGTCTTTTGCAGAATAGACCAGCATATGGTATTCTTCCCCGCTGATTTCCTCTCTGGCTTCAATAAGGGCTGCAAAAGCTGAAAGAAAAGCTTTCTGGAGCTCGGATAGGGTTGCAGCCTGCACAGGTACCTTTTCTTTTACATTAAATTTAGCAAAAGGCGGAGCATAAAGTTCAAGCCATTTGGAGACACTGTCTGCAAGTTCCTTTATGCACTTCTTGTCTTCAGTTGAAGAGCCTGAGCGTTTTACGGTTTTCAGGATTCCATCAAAATCTCCTCTTGCTACCTGATAGATAGTCACCATCTGCTTGAAAGGAATTTCAGACTGGCAAATACCCGTTGCCCTGGAAAGTTCATAAACCCTCCTTTGAAAAGCCCCAAGTGAAGGGTCATTTTCCCTGAACTGCGTCCTGAGCCGTTCATATTCGTCCACTAGGGTAAGAAGAGGCTGTCCAGGGTCGAACTGGATATGTTTTTCAGGTTTTGTGCGGATGATCAGATAGCGAAGAACCTCAGGAGGCAAAACTTCGAGCATGTCCGAAATCGAGATAACAACCCCTGTGGAAGAAGACATCGCCCCCTGCTTTCCAAGCATTATCCACTCATAGACAATAGGATACGGAGCTTCGTACCCGAAAATTTCTTTTACTATTCGTTTTCCGGTATCGTAAGAACCGCCTCTCGAAGCGTGGTCTTTTCCGAAAGGTTCGACTGTCACCCCTAAAACCGCCCAGCGAGCAGGCCAGTCCACGCGCCAGGTGAGTTTTCCTCCTCCGACCATGGGCACGGTTCCGGAGTGCCCGCATGCACAGATATAATCCACGGTCTCGGCTTCCAGATCAAAACCCGTAACTTTTGTCGTTGTAATCTTCCCGCATTGATTGCATCTGGGATTGAAAGGGCTCCACTCCGATGCTACGGTTTTTCCCGAAACTTCTTCGAGGATTTTTGCAATGGCGTCTCTTTTTACAAGGGCGGTTTTTATTGCTTCGGTATATTTGCCTGCCCTGTACATCTCATCTGCCCTGTAAACCTGAGGATTGATGCCCAGGCGCCTGAGGGCTTCAAGGAAAGGTTTCAGGAAATGTTCGGCATAGTTTGCGCAGTCTCCGCAGGGGCAGGGAATTTCGGATATGGGTTTCCCCACATGTTCGGCATAACTCTCGGGGAGGAAAGGGTAAACCTTGCGCAGGGGATCAAAGTTATCGGCAATATAGATAAAGTCAGCATTTGCTCCTTTATCAACCAGAGCCCTGTAAGCAGCATCGGCAGTCACGACTTCTCTCATGTTGCCTATATGGATATGCCCAGACGGAGTGATGCCCGTGGCAACAAGATGTTTTCCGCTCTTTTTTAACACGTCTTCGGCTATGACGTCTGCCCAGTGAATTGTGTCAGCCATATTTCTCCTCACCAGAATTTCCTATAAACTTGGAAACGGATACGAAAATAGAAACTAAAAGGCTCTTCATGTGTTTATCCAGAATTTGAATTCCTTTACAATTCTCGCAAGCCTTTTTAAAAAACGGCTTGATCGCAAGCCTTTTCAAAAAGGGCTTGATCGAAAACCCCTGGCAACGGCGTGATAAACCGGCGCAACGCAAGCCTTTTTAAAAGGGCTTAAGCGAAAAGCTTGAATTTCCTTCATAATTATCGTTTCAACTAATAAACCTTGGGCTGGAGGGCAAGGAACCTGAACCTTTTTTAATTTCACGCTAGGGTAGTACCCGAAATAGCAGAAAATAAAAAGAAACACTAGATATAAAAAATAAAAAAAAGAAAAAATTAATGGAGGTTCAAAGGCAAATTGATTCAGGAGTCTGCAGATTTACGGAGATTTAAATGGCACTTTATAGGGCAAATCAAGTAAATTTGATTTACTAATAAATAAAAGCACGTATAAATATATAACTATTTCGAAATTGGATGGATGCAGTTTTAAAAAAAGTAAATCTCAGGACAAGCTAGGTGAAAACAATATAGCTGGAAGAAAAAAGAAGAAAGCACGTCCCAAGTCAGTAAACAAATTCTGAGTATTCAAAGGAAGAAATAACTGTATTAATATAAAGAAAGTCTCAAAATTAAAGAAAACGAAAAATAAAGGGAATCCGAAGTTAAAAAGAGCCAAAAATGAAAATTAAAAGCAGCAGGGAGGCCGCTATTATTTCAGGGAGACTCTCCAGACCTGCAATCAGCCTGAATAACTCTTTTAGCGGCTTTTTTCGTCAGGTTCGGATTTATTCAGGTCTGAACCCGGTCAGGTCTGGATTTTTCAGGTCTGTGCTCAGGTCTGTACTTAATCTCCCTGCTGTGAGGCGAATTCAGCCTGCTGGCTTAATTCTTCGGTTTACGCTATCTGCTTTCTGAATACGTTGCAGGAATTTATCTTAATATCAAGCAGCTTTTCGATATTCATTTTCGCGGCAATACCTTTTGCAGCTCCCGGCACCGAAGTGATTACCCCGATATCGAGTTCCTCACGCAGCTCGCGCATAACGTGCTCGTCTACCAGGTCCATCGTATCGACCCCGAGTTTCTTTGCCACGTATTCTTTTGCCTCGCCTATGCGCATGTTCTTTGAGAACTCCATTCTTGCGACAAGGTCGCCTGCAGCTCTCATTCCTGTCATACCTGAAGCCATTATGTGGGAAATCGGCATACCCAGAGGGTCGCCGACCCCGATCTATATGCCGTCGACGCCTGCAATCTCGACCATTGCCTTGCTTGCCCTCGTGACCGCATCAATGGGAGGCGTTTCAAGCATCGGGATTCCGCCAACTCCCATTCCCATATCAACATGACAGGGCAGGGTAGAAACCTTAACCGCTTCTTTTATGAAAGTAACCGCGCGCGCAAGGTTCCAGGCTGAGGTCTTGCTCGTGTTTGTATTTACCACAGGCCCGAAGACATTTGCTCCTGCCTTTGCAATAAGAGGAGCCTGCTGGTGCGGCCAGAGCCCTGCAAGGGTTACTCCGTCATACTGAAGCCCGCCGTGCATTCCCAGTACCATTTCGCCGGCCATGCCTGCTTCGATGTACATGTCAGGGAATTCCTTCCTGAGCGCTTCGATTGCATGAAGCGTGCCGTAAAAGTCTCCGTCGCCTGCGGCAGCCGTTGTGTCGAAATTGACCCCATCGGCCCCTGAGGCAAACAGTTTCTGCATGATCCAGACCGTGTCCCTTGACAGGTGTTCGGCAGCGTGTTCCATGGATTCCCAGGCTTCCTGGATTTTGAAAGCTTTCATAAGGTCGCCGGGATTCTCGAAAGGACCGTCAGGAGTATAATACAATCCCATATTGGGCATTGCGCCGTAAAACAGCGGAATAACCATGTTCTGCTGGCAGACTTCCATTGCCTGGCACTCGTTTGAAACCACAGGCTTTACCGGCTTGAAACTATAGTCTATGTGCCCGAGTTCCATTGTGTCAGCACCGAAAGCCCGTTCGTGCATCATGCAGCCAACAAGGCGGCTGGAAGGGATTCCAACGCCACTGTTGCCCTGGTCGCCATCAAGCCTTATAGTGCCGATATCGTGCGTTACGGGAATTTCCATGCCCTGCTCGACACTGACAGCCTTGCC
>NZ_JBNAKP010000003.1:0-115158 GCF_049706645.1 Methanosarcina sp.
AGAGCAAGAATCTCTTCACGTTTCATAAAAGAAAAAAATAATTCATTTTATATCCAATTTTTCCTCGGAACGAGGAAAAATTGTGGAGCCCTAACAAGGCTACCTGAATAGTTACATAAAATAAAACATTTTACCGAACCTTTTTTCCTGAACATTCGTTCCTAAAAGTATATGCCCGTTTGAGGAGAAACAATACTTAAGTTTGGCAGATGTGCGTTTGAGTCCAGTTCAGATTCGACATAACAGGATTCGGACCGATTTTTAACTTGGGGGTGTAATGAAATGCTGCTGATGGATATTATTACCTGGGAGCCGAAAGACTCATGGAAAGTTGCGGAATTCTATGCGAATTACGAATACCCGAAGGGCATAAAAGTAATCGACGAGTGGACTGACCTTACGGGCTACCGCACATTTGTGATTTATGAATCTGACGACGAAAAAACATATGCAGCGTCAGTGCTTCCTTTCATAGGGCTGTGCAGGTTCGAGACCTTCCCGGTCATGAAACTTGACAAATTTATGCAACTTGCCCAGAAATTTGCCGAGAAAACCGGCGGAAAAGGATTCGGAGCTGAAAAGGGCGGAGAAACTGCAGAAAAAGAAATTCTGCAAGAAATCGAAAATCTGGAAAAAAGGATTGAACGTCTGGAACGCCATTCTTTTGTCCAGCAGGAAGATGTCACCTGAAGCCAATAAGATATTACCTGAACCTGCCTGAACCCAACTGTAGAAAGATACGAGTTTAAAGTATTACGTTCAGGTCTTAAAGAAATAACTGTAGAGAAATAACCTTTTTATTTTTCAAGGGCGCTCTCGAACTTATCCGCGCCCATCCTGTAGATTTGCCATCCTTCTACAGGGCCTGCCCCAAAGTATTCGTAGAATTCCCTGGCAGGATTCCAGTCGAGAACAGCCCATTCCATTCTTCCGCAGTTTCTCTCTTTTGCAAGCTTTACGCAGTGGAGAAACATTGCTTTTCCTATCCCTTTTCCCCGGAACTCGGGTTTTACGAAAATATCTTCGATGTAGAGCCCCGGTTTTCCCACAAATGTAGAGAAGTTATGGAAAAAGACCGTAAAGCCGGCAGGCACCCCTTCCAGTTCGGCAAAGAAAACTTCGGCATAGGGCCTTTTCCCGAACATTGATTCAGCCAGGGTTTCTTCCGTGGCTGTAACCAGATGGGAAAGGTTTTCGAACCCGGCAATGCCTCTGACGAACTCAAGAATCAGGGGGATATCTTTCCTTTCTGCGGTGCGGATTTTCAGATCGGGTTTTACCCCATTGTTTGCAGGTTTTATTTCATTTTGTGCAGGTTCGGTTTTATTTTCGGACATTTTACGATTCCTGTATCAAATCGATAGATTTAGATAATCTCAATAGGTTGATGAAACTGAATTTACTTGATTTCATTTATAATGCATTTAGTTTTTGTTAGCTTGAGGATTGCCAGTAAAAATAAATTTGAAGCCAAAAAAAAGTCTTGTTTAAAATGCTTGGTCAGGAAGATTTCAAACCGGTCACGCTCGCAGATCGGGCTTTTTTCGAGCGCCATTATGCGCTCTACCCGCAAACCCACAGCGACAATACTTTCACGAGCATGGTCTGCTGGAACCATTTTATGCATTACAGGTACGCATACGTGAACGGAAGTGTAATTCTTGCGTGCACTGCCTCAGGCGTGACCCGGTTACACCCGCCTATAGGCCCCCGTGATCCTGAGCTCATGAGGGAAGTAATACGGCTGGCGCTGGACGTGGGCGATGAGAATAAGCCCCTTATACACATCGACCCCGAAACTGCACGATGGATAAGGGAAATCGAACCTGACCTTGTGCTGGTTCCGGACCTGAAGCATTTTGAGTATGTGTACCGGGCTCTCGACCTCGCCGAACTTCAGGGAAAGAAATATCTCAAGATCCGCAGCCAGATTAACAGGTTCCGGAAAAATTACCCGCACACGGTCGAGCCGATAGCACCCGAAAACCGGGAAGAGATAATGGAGTTCCTGGTAAAATGGTGTGAGAGCAAAAGGTGTGAAGATAATTTCATCCTTGCCCACGAAGTAGAGGCGATCTTCTACGCGATCGAACACTTCGCCGAATTGCCCCTGCGAGGTCTTATGATAAGGGTCGATTCACAGGTAGCAGCCATCTCTCTTTTTGAACGTCTCAACGCTAATACGGCGCTAATTCATTTCGAGAAAGGGCTGCCTGAATATAAAGGAATCTACAAGGCGATCAATGCAGAAACTGCAGCAGTTCTTGCCAGCGAGGTGGAGTACATCAACCGGGAAAGCGATCTCGGCATCAGCGGGCTTCGAAAAGCAAAACTTAGATATCACCCGCATTATATGGTCAAGGTGTATTCACTCAAACGCCAAACCTGTTTTTCAATTACCATTTAATCTCTACTCTACCGGCATAGAAGATTGAAAAATGAATTTAGAGAATTGAAAAGAGAATTGAGAAAAAAGAATTGAAAAGGGAAAAAAGCTGAAAAGAGGAAAAATCTAAAAATCCTTCATTCTTCCTTCTTCTTTTCCTCAAAAGCTTCCTTTACGATTTTCAAGGCACAGAGCTCCCCACACATCGAGCAGGTATCGCTTTCGGTTCTTCGGGCATCCCGGATTTTGCGAGCTCTGTCACCGTCGATTGCCAGTTCGAACTGCTTTTCCCAGTCAAGATCCCTGCGGGCATAGGCCATGGCCAGGTCCTTTTCCCAGGCGCGTTCTCTCGGGCCTTCTTTTAAAAGGTCGATAGTGTGGGCTGCGACCTTTGTCACAAGCAGTCCCTCTTTTATATCCTCAAGGGTTGGAAGGGCAAGGTGTTCCGAGGGGGTTACCATGCAGAGAAAATCCGTGCCGTACATGCCTGCAATAGCTCCTCCGATTGCGCCTGTAATGTGATCGAAGCCGGGAGCAATATCGGTAACAAGCGGGCCCAGAAGGTAAAGAGGGGCGTCGTTGCAGAGTTCTTTCATGCCCCTGACACTGAGTTCGATCTCGTTTAAAGGCACGTGGCCTGGGCCTTCCACAAAGGTCTGGACATTAACGGCCCGTGCCCGTTTCACGAGTTCACCGAGTGTGATAAATTCCATGAACTTCGGGCGGTCGGAGGCATCGGCAATGCAGCCTGGACGCATGCCGTCTCCAAGGCTAAGGGTCATATCATACTCTTTTGCGATTTCAAGAAGGTAATCGAATTCGGCATAGAAGGGATTGTCTTCCCCGTTGTGCAGCATCCAGGCAAGAGTAAAAGAACCTCCGCGGCTCACGACATTCATTATCCTGTCGCTCTGGCGCAGGCGCTCAAGGGAATTTAAGTTAACCCCGGCATGCACGGTCACAAAGTCCACACCCTGTTCGGCATGTTTCCGGACGGCATTGAACATGTCATCCGATGTCATCTCCACAACAATTTTCCTGGAAGCTGCAGCCTGGTAGATCGGAACCGTCCCGACTGGAATTTTAACGGATTTCAGGATGAGGGTGCGGATTTCGTCCAGGTTCCCGCCTGTGGAAAGATCCATTACGGCATGAGCGCCGAAAGCTTCTGCGGCCTTTGCTTTTTCGATTTCGGCATCAAGGTCTATACAGTCCCTTGAGGTTCCCACATTGGCATTGATTTTTGTGCTCATATATTTGCCAATGCCGATAGGAAGAGTATCTCGCCTGTTATTCACGGGGATTGCTATCAGCCCTTTTGCAACGCAGGAGCGGACAGTCTCGGGGTCTATTCCTTCAGCTTTTGCCACGGCTTCAATTGGGGTGGTGATGATTCCCCTCTTCGCATCTTCCATCAGTGTCATTGTTACTCCAGATTGTGAGGTGAATGAGGCAGCTATAGTTCTATATTAATTAAAATATTTGATAAAACACATCAGTAATAATATGAGGAATCTAATATGAATAATCTCAACTGCAATTAATTCCCAAGTCTTACGGTCCGGCCGGAATAATCGGGTGTAAAGATAAATCAAGTATTCCTGTCTTGCAGAGTAGAACAGACAGTGAACTGATATATATCTTTTCACGTTTGGGAAGTCGCTTAGTATGTATAAGCAGACAAATATATAAATAATGTAGACATATTATCTAGCGCAATATATACAGAGAAAACTGAAAGAAAGCTGGAGAACTTGTTTTTAAAGTAATGGGTTTTTACCGGATGAAGGGTTTTTATCGGATAAAGGGTTTTTACCGGATGAAGGGTTTTTACCAGAGAACCGATATAGTTAAACCGAACCAGTATAATTAAACCGGCGAACACAAGCAAAACGAGAAAAAGAAAGCACGGAAATCTTTCCTGTGTATTTCCTTATACACCTTGCTATATATTTCATTACTATTTCCTTACACATTTCCTTATGCATCCAATTACGCATTTACTTACGCACTTCTTTACGAATTTCTTTATTTGACTATTTTATATCTCAAAGTTATCCAAGAAAAGAATCAGGGTATTTTATATGACAGTTGTCGCATTTGCAGAAAAGAATAAGGCAGCAGCCCAGATTGCCAGCATCCTGGGCGATGGGGAAGTTGAGAAGATTTCAGTGGAAGGGCTGCCGGTATATGAGTTTAAGTGGAAAGGGGAAGAGTGGCTGGTAATGGGACTGTCCGGGCATATTATGAATTATGATTTCCCGGAGCAGTATAACAAATGGAGTGAGGTTAACCCGGGTGTACTCCTTGGAGTAGACCCCGAAAAGCTTGTAACGCGAGCCGACTATGCAGCGGCCGTAAAAAACCTTGCAAAACGAGCGAACAGGATCGTGCTTGCCTGCGACTATGACAGGGAAGGAGAAAACATAGGCTTCGAGGCCAAAACACTCGCCGAGGAAGTTACAGGTGTACCGGTCACAAGGGCACGTTTCTCGGCTCTCTCTCCAAAAGAGGTCAGAAGAGCCTTTGAAAGCCTGGTAGACCCGGACTATAACATGGCAATGGCTGCCGAGGCAAGGCAGATCCTTGACCTGAAAATGGGAGCTGCTTTTACTCGCTTTGTCACGCTTTCGGTCAGGGAGAAGGCAAGGACAAAGGATATTCTTTCAATCGGCCCCTGCCAGACGCCTACCTGCGGGTTTGTATACGAAAGGGAAAAAGCAATCCGGGCTTTTCAGGCAAAGGACTTCTGGAAAATAACTGCAATTTTCTCGGCAGATGGCGGAGAATTCGAGGGCACCCACAGGGCAGGAAATATTCACGAGAAGGAAAAAGCCGCTGAGATCTTCAAGAGATTAAAAGGGGCAAAGGAAGGGCTGGTTGCGAAAAAGACCGTAAAAGAAGCCAAAACCAGCCCTCCGAATCCGTTAAACACTACCGAGTTCCTGAAGCGGGCCTCCAAGTTCCTTGGAATAAGCCCGGAACTTGCCCTTGAGGTCGCAGAACAGCTTTACCTTGCAGGATTTACCAGTTACCCCAGGACCGAGACAAACAAATACGCCGATGACTTTGATTTCAAGTCCCTTGTATTTGATTTTGCGCGCCAGAAGGAGTACAAACCTTTTGCGGAAGCTATCCTCATAGCTCCTATTGTGCCGAAAAACGGGGAGAAGGATGCACATGACCACCCTCCGATCCACCCGATCAGGGCGGCTTCAAGAGGAGAAGTAAGCTCTGCAGTAAATATCCCTCAGGCCCCTGAGGTCTACGACCTTATAGCAAGGCATTTCCTGGCAAACCTAATGCCGGCAGCAGTTTTCGAGAAAACCCACCTCCACCTGCTTGTGCAGGAAGAGCCCTTTGACTCGTCCGGGACCGTACTGAAGGACTCGGGCTGGCTTGAAGCTTATCCCTTCGAAAACAAAAAGGATAAACTTCTCCCGTTTGTGGCAGAAGGCCAGAAGCCGGGTATAAAGAAGCTCAGCAACACAAAGTCCAAGACCAGCCCGCCAAAGAAACTGACCGAAGCCGAACTTCTGACCCTCATGGACAAAAATGGAATCGGCACAAAGGCAACAGCTCCGAGTCACATTGAAACAAATAAGAAGCGAGGATATTTTGAGACAAAAGGAAAAACGGTTTCTATCCTGGATACAGGTTTTACCCTTATGGAAGGGCTCTCTCTGACCGTCCCGATTCTTGTCAGGCCGGACATAAGGGCAAAGATCGAAGCCTTAATCCAGGAAGTAGAAGATGGGAAAAAAGAGTTTGAAGCCGCTCTTGATGAGGGTACAGCCCTGATCCGGGAGATGTACGCCCAGCTTGAAGCAAACAAAAAGGAGTTAACTTCAAGAATAGCAGGCACGATCAAGGACGAAGCTGCCCTTGAAGATAAGAAAAACTACATAGGAACCTGTAAGGCCTGCGGGCACGTGCTCAGGATCGTGCAGACGGATTCGGGCCGTTTTGTGGGCTGCACAGGCTATCCTGACTGCCGAAACTCGCATCCCCTGCCAAAAACCGGGGCTTTAACAGTACTCAGGAGCAAGGAATGTAAGAAGGAAGGGGCAGCTGTCCTGAAAGTGGGAAATAAGTATAACTGGTCTGTAGGCATAGGTCCCTGCTTTACCTGCGACCTTGAAAAGGAATGTTACCCCCCCGAAACAGTCGGGCCCTGTCCGGAGTGTGACGGAAGCATGTTCCTGATCACTTTTAAAGACTCCCGATTCCTGGGATGTACGAGACGCTGCGGATACACCCACTCAGTCCCCAAAACCGGGAAATTAACCCTCCTTGACCGGACCTGTGAAAGCTGCGGCTGGAAGCTGTTCAGATTAAAAGAAGAGGGTAATGAAAGCCCTGAAGAGGATTTCTGTGTAAACCGGCGCTGCAAGGAAGGCAGACAGTACTGGAGAAAGCCAGGTACAGGAACTGAAACCAGGATAAAGAAGGAAAAGGCTTCGGTAAGCCCGGCAGCAAGTTCAGCAGCAAGTTTACCGGCAGGTTCGGCAGCAAGCCCCGTAAGAGGGAGAACTCCAAAAGTATCGGCTGCAAGCTTGAAAAAGAGTAAGTAAAGGCAGAGTTGGCAGAATGCGGCTCCCGAATTCCGCAAACCTTTTCAAAAAGGGTTTGATTGCAAACCTTTTCAGAAAATGCTTGATCGCAAACCTTTTAAAAAAAGGTTTGATCGAAAACGACGTGACTACGTGGTCAAGCGGCGCAACGCAAGCCTTTTAAAAAAAGGCTTGATCGAAAAACTCCTAGCAACGGCGTGATAAACCGGCGCAACGCAAACCTTTTAAAAAAAGGTTTGATCGAAAGACCCCTAGCACCGCTTGTGGTTGAGATCGCTTATAATCCCAAAACCCTATCCGGCGTGATCAACCGGCGCAACGGTTGCGGCCCAACGGTTGCGCTCAAGAGGGCTAATTTATAAAGATTCAGGTTTCCTTATTTTCCACAATTCATTCCACAATTAGAGAGCTTAAAGTGGTCTTCTGCTATTGTCTGGTTGTAGAGTTTGGGGTCAAAAAAGACTAAGAAATTAGAACAATAGAAGATATTAAAAATCCTACACTAAAGGAATTAGAAAAGAGATTAAGAAAAGAGATTAAGAAAAGAGATTAAAAATCCTACACTAAAGGAATTAGAAAAGAGATTAAGAAAGAAGATAAGAAAATCCTTTCGGATTTTCCCCTGCCTCTTGGTATAAACCGGAACGAAATTATGCTGGTGCGGGTGCAGGTGCAGGCACGGTTTCGACCTGGGTTTTCCTGATTTCGACTCTGCGGAGCGGGTAAATGAATTTGGCCTGCCTGTAAATGGCTGCTGAGAGCCTGCCAAGGATTGCTTCCTGCATAAAGGTCTCGAAATCGGATTCTGATGCGCGCCTTTTGACAATCTCGACCATCATTTCCCTGATGGCTTTGATCTGGCTTGAGCGTGCCCTTTTGATGGTGAAGCAGGTGGGCTTTACACGGATGACATAGCCGTCTTTGGTTTTAACATCGATATTGGCATCGATCCTTGAGGTCTGCCTCTTCACAATTGAGCGGATATAGTCGGTTGTGAGTTCGTGGCCCATGAGATCGGTGGTTGCGACATCTCCGACGACATTGCTGATCCTGAGGATGACCTTCGTGTTATTCTTGGTCATGTCGTTGGTAAGTTCCCCAACAGTGGTTTCAATATTGCGCCCTAAGAGCAGGGAAGGTTCTCCTGCCATAGTCGTACCGACAATACTCCTGTTTAAGTAAACAGGGGCTTCAATATTATACCATTCCTTGGATTTCCATCCGTCAAGCTTTCTCTGTACTTTCTTTCTTGCCAAGTAATTCCTCCGAAATAATATTCATTTTTATTAGTCTGTTTTTATTTTTTATATTATTTATGCAGTTTTTGTATGCTGCGGGTTTATCCTGCGGCCCTCAAGCCTTTCAGTTTCTTCTTCCGGATGCTCAGGGTGAGCTTCTCTTTAATCAATGAGCATGAATGACCTTCAGCGCGTTTACACAGAATTTGCGCTGCCCGGCGCAGTTTGTGGTGCTTTCAGCACTAGCGTTTCCCTTTTAAGATGAAATTTCCGAGCTTCAGTAGGCTTCCGAATCTTGACCCGTCCCCTATCTTCCGGCAGCTACAAGCTCCTGATAACCAAAAATATGATCCGGAAAAGGGCCAGAAGTTCTCAGAAATTAGCGGCATCTAACTAGTTAATGGCTCACTATACATATCATTTCAGTATATAAACAAATCGGTCAGAAACGCTTTCTGCCTATTGGCTAAAAAGGATAAGTAAGAAAGTTAAAAGGAAAAGTTGAAAGAAAAAAGTTGAAAGAAAGAAGTTAAAAGAAAAGAGTTTAAAGGAAGCGGATGCCTTTCGGCATTTCGCCTACCTTTTTCCTGAATTCTTCAGGCCAGTTTGCAGGGTCAAGCCCTTTCTGTGCAAGGAAAACCGCAGCCCACCTCTCAAGCCCTACTCCGGAACAACCTGACCAGAGTTCTTCTCCGGACTGGAGTTTCACATTGAAGCCTTTGGGATACTTGTCTCCGTTGATGCTCACATTCTGGAACTCAAGCCATTCCCCGTCCGGCCCGCGATAAGGCAGGCAGGCTTCATAGTCGGTTGTGCCGACAGTGTTTTCTTCGGCAAGCCCGAGCAGCCCTTCCTGTGCCATGAACCAGGGTGTGACTCTTGCTTTTCTCCATTCGATGTCCAGGATGTCGTTGAAGATGTGCATATAGCGCTCATGCAGTTCTTCTGCGCACTTTATTACCTCTTCCTTTGTCCCGATCCAGACGATTTCTACTCTGTGGAACTCATCGACCCTTTCGATCCCGTGGATTCCGCCGCTCTCATACCTGTGGGAGGTTCCTGACCTGTCAAAGACTTTTACAGGAATCTCCTCGTTCGGAAGAGTTTCCCCTGTTACGTACATCCAGAAAGGCGGGCACTGGGCATAGGCCATGCCTCCGATCGGCTCTCCGATTTTTTCCTTGATGAGTTTTGTGGGAACTTCATGGGTGACCTTGTAATAGTCGGCAACCTCTTCCCAGTATTCGGGATCCCTTGTCTGCGGAGGGCATACATAATATATCTCAGGGTATACGCCCTTGGCATGCCCGGACTTCATCCAGACTTCCCAGGTGACCAGCTTCGGGAAGATCATTTCCCTGTACCCGAGCGGCTCCAGAAGTTCGTCAAAAACAATCTTTTCGAAAGTGCGGAAAATTCTTGTGGACTGAGGCCCGTGGATCCATTGCCCGCGGCTTGCTCCTCGTTTGAGCCAGCCTTCTTTCATCATGGCCTGGGTAGGATCTTCCTTGAAAGGGTGCTTCATCGGCTCTCTCTGCCAGAGCAGATTCCAGTGCTCAGCCTTTGCCCCGTACTGCGAAGCCTCGATCTTCTCTTCAAGGAGCGTGAGAATCCTGTCCGGCACCCGGTTCTTCATCTCAGCTTCCCCGACTTCAAGCTCGAGCACGATTCCGCCTTCGATGTTTTCCATACCTTTTATGTAGGGCACTTTCAGCATCCTGAGCTCGTGCTCAGTCGGCACCTTAATGACAAAGGACTCAACCTCGATTCCGCGAATCCCGATTTTATACTTCTTTCCGAGCGCCTCAGCTAACTGTTTCCTCAGCCTGAGGACCGCGTCATGCACCCTGACATACCTGCCGGATTCAAGCGCAAGCTCGATCCTGTCCTCCCCGAGCTTCCATTTTGTAATTTTTGCTCCCTGCCCTTCAGGCGCCCCTCGGGTGAGAAGGGTATTGTTTGCCTCTTCGAAAAGCGCAGCTATAACATCCTTTGCAGGAGTGGGGTCTGCACTTGTTTTAAAATAAGCCTTGAGATTGAACTGTAATTCCAAAGTTTAAGCCTCTTTTGATTATGTTGAATAGTGTAATATGAATTGAGATAAGGATGTAAACAGAGCCTAAAATCCTGTTTCTGATATAAATGCTATTCTATAGTGAATGTTTGTAACTCAGATGAAGAATATCGAGTTTTTAAACATATAAATTATAATTTGAGAGTAAACACCTATAATTCAGACATAGAATTAGATATAGGTATCTGTAACCCGCTTATATTCGTACTATCTACATAAAAACCTGACTAGCTATTTAAATATTTAGCACCTGGAAAAAATACCGAGTTACATAATATATGATTTAATTCTCTTAAATTATATTATTGTAGTAGATATTTATAAGATATATAGTTTCCTGTGTGGGCCATTAGTGTCAATTATTGGTGTCAGCTATTGACCAGATCATCTTAAAAGAGCCCGTGTTCCAGAATTCTGAACCTGAAAATTTTAACTTTGCGCCGGAAAAGAATTAGCTACATAATAGAACCCTGGCTACGTTCGCGGTCACGCAGTGACCGGCCTTTCCGAAAGAGAATAGAAGCGGAGAGAAGTAAAAGATTCAATGTAGCAGGCTATATATGGTTATATATTATACATTGAGAAATATTTTATAATCTGAAAGGGGCGTTGGCTGTGTAGTGGCCTAGCCATACTGAAAAATAAAAACTGTCATCCTACAGCCGGTCCTGCCTGATAATAGCGTATTTCGGGTTATTGAACAGCACCATCCATTTAAAAAACATTATGGGCTGGCAGTTTCGATCGTAATACTTGCTGGATGTCGTTTTATAGGAGTTTCGGTCCATAGTTTCACGTTTTTCGCGCTCCTTGTTCCGGGATCAATCAATCAATCAATCAATCAATCAATCAATCAATCAATCAATCAATCAATCAATCAATCAATGCCCAACATTTTTCTCATTTTTGCAAGTTCGGCCAGGTCCTCGTCGGTCAAGGGGGCCGCGTCTTTAAAGATCAGGCCCTCTTCCTCCATTAAAAACCGGCTAGGGATCTCCCGACCTTTTTCGTCTTTTGGCATTTCTGCTTTTCCCTCCTGCTTTCAGGACGCGGCCTGGCTATTTATAGGCTATCTGTTTTTGCTTTTTTACTCAATTATCCTTATAGTCTGAAAGAACATTCAGACCTGAATAGGAACACACATACTGTGACCAGAATACAGGATGAAGATTATGGATCAAAAAAGAATATATGGATGTTAACCTGATCCGGCTTCTATTCTGGAAAGAAAGGATGAAATAAAAGAAAAATTCAAAGTTGAAGTAATAGGAATTTTTGGCTCATTGGCATATAAGCATTTAATGAGAACTTATAACTACTTATAATATTGAGTCCATATAGGACGTTATGAGCGAAGCGACAACAATCCCGGTAACTAAAGACGTGAGAGACAGACTAAAACAGTACGGGAAAAAAGGAGAAACCTACACTGATATTCTCAGGCGACTGATGGATGAAGTTGACTATGAGACTTTCATGGAACGCCAGTACAAAAAACTGGAAGAAAAAGATAAATTCGTATCCCTGGACGAAATCTGATGAATTTTGAAGTCAGGCTGCATCCTGATGCAGTAAAATTCCTGCTAGACATGGATGAGGACACGAAAGAAAGAATAAAAACCGGAATAAAAAATCTGCAAGCAAATCCCTTTAAAAGCCACTCCCGTTCCGGAATAAAAAAGATTAAGGAACAAAAAAAGAGAGGATCTATATCGGTTGCGGGTTGGCGGTTACAGAGTTGTCTATGCAGTTGAAAACAACACTATTTTTGTTCTTGAAATAATCTCCAGAGAAAAAGGATACGCTTGGCTTTAACAGTTTCCATGTTGATAAGGAGTTTTTCTCTTCCTGGGGTGAGTATACTTCACTTTTATCCACTTCCTTTTATGTAAGTTCCTTTATAACTGGAGAGAAAAACAATCAATGGATAGACTACGTACTTAGGAGAGATCAAAATGAAACCTGACAGGTGCAGTTTCTGTAAAGGTAAACTCGTCGAAGGCAAAACCGAGTTCGTAGTAAAAGTTGGAAAGCAGATTATAGCCATTAAAGACGTTTCCGCCTATGTCTGTGAAAACTGTGGAGAAGCATATTACACCCCAGAAGTTTCAAGAAAGATCGATGTAGTTATGAAAAAGTTCCATGAGTCAAAATTGCTCTTGCATCCTTTAGCTGCCGGAGAATTAAGTTTTGATGAAATTGTTGCATGATTTTCACCCGAGTTTCTCTTTCAATATTTTCATGTAGCTATTACTCTTTTTAGTTTGAACGCATATTTTGCACAAAAAGCTGAACAGCAGAAAAACCAGATAGACATGAAGCTGATATCATTATGATAAATTAGTTATTTTATTTAGAAAGAATCAAACAGAAGAAGATAAAAATGCCTTCCCAACAACTTAAGGACGCTGACTATTTCATAAGAATCCTCAGGCAACACCTGCCGGAGATCAGAGAAAAGTACAGCGTCAGCTATCTCGGAGTTTTCGGTTCATATATCCATGGGGAACAAACGAGTGACAGCGACTTTGATGTTCTGGTAGAATTTGATGAAACACCTGGTCTTCTGAAATATATCGAGCTTGAGTATTACCTCAGTGACCTGCTGGGAGTAAAAGTAGATCTGGTGACCAGAACAGGGCTCAAGCCGAACGTTGGAAAACGCGTTCTTAACGAAGTGCTATCTTTATGACTTACAAGAGAGATCAGAGAGATTTCACTGAATTTTTGCAGGATATTCTTGATGCCATTAATGATGTTGAAGCATTCATCAACGGCACGGAATTCGATGAAATTTCATCGAAAGATGATTTTGTAACACTGATGAAAGAAATCTCACTTAATAATATGTTCTTCGCAGTCAATGATTATTTTCCAGCCGGGATCTAAAAAATCTGATTTCACATCTGCGTAATGAAGCTTCTTATGACAAAGTGGGCAAACAACTAGCAAGTTCCAGCTCTGAAGTGTTTCTGGAGCTTTTTTATTTAGCTCTATCATGTGGTGAACTTCTGCATATTTCTCTCCATCTTTTTTCAAAAATCCTGGATATCCACAGATCATACACTTATATCCATATTTTTCTTTGATGGCATTAGATAGTAAAGTCGGTCTTTGTATTAGCTCAGTTATAGTTTCTTTAAATTTAGGTGTATTTTTATATTTCAGATCTAATTTTTGAATCAGTTCATCATAATCTAGAGTTTTTCCTTCTTTAAATTCATTTGAGAATACACCGGCATCATACACATAAGTGCTTATAGGCTCAGATATCCAATTAAGCACTTCTTCTTCATCTTCAGGTTCAATTATAGCATAAGTTTGAACTGCATCGTAATTTTTTGAAGTAATTTTTATATCATTTATATCGAAAGGCTCCACAGACCTCACATTATTTCCATTTATTAAATATCTCCAGTGCTTACCCCAGATTTTATCGCTTAGATTATTTACATCCTCTTCACAAGACACAAAATTCATTATCCATCTTATTGGTTTTTGTCCAGGCAGTAACGTGCTTTTAGTTTGAGCTATCAATATTATATCGCCCGGTTTGACATAATGTGGCTTTCCATCTGTAGCGTGTTTTGCGTTACTTAGAACACCTTCCATAGTCTTAGCTGAATTTTTGAAAAGTAGCATGTAATACGAAAAAACTTATTAAATTAATAAGTTTTTTGGTTTTGTTGACAGAATTATAAAAACGATATTATGGTTGTATATTAAAAAACAGTGAAGAAAAGATGTTTAATAAAAGCACTGTTATATAATAATTTTAGTAACTTGTTGAGTTTTGGCATTGAGAGAAATTTCGACCGTTTCCGCAGTGTTATAAAAGATTTCTCTCACGAATGCCGGCCAGAAACATTTAATTCAGTTTGATCTTTTCGCCATGAAACTTTTCACAGGAATCTAAAACCTGCCGGGCATTGAGAAGGTAAGCCCATCGCTTAAAAAAGATATTTATCCAGAAGCTCACTTTTCAAGAATTTCCCAGTTGCCGCCTTTAGCCGGACCAACTCTTCTGAGGAGGCCTTTTTTCTTTAATTTAGAAATATTTTCTTCAACTTTTCTTGCGGGAATGCCTACTTTATCGGAGAGTTCCCTGGCTGAAATTCGCGAGTTTTCTCTAATCAAACTAAGTATCGTTTCTTGATTTTGGGTTAGAGTTTCTCCGACCTTTTCTCCGACCTTTTCTTCACCTTCTTCAAGGTATTTCCTCTTAAATGTGACAATGAACTGAGTCCCAATCTCTTTGAAATCGGCACCAGGCTCTTTTGAGAGAATCAGACTTATTCCCCTACCCCATTTTTCTATCCAGTGGATTTCATGGAAAATTTCGGCTATCAGTTCGTTTCTTCTTTCGGAAACCATTTCGGTTTTGATCTGCTCGATCGTGAGCCCGCCGTAAAGTAAGCCTTTGTTTCGGATTTCCACGCGATTTTTGAAGATAGCCACATTTACTGAATCGTATTCGTAATAATCTCGGTGGCAGAAAGCATTTATGATAGCTTCCCTTATTGCCTCTCTATCGATCTCAGGCACATCGGTTCTCTTCAGGCCTTCGACTTTCATGCCAATGTGGATATTTTTGAGGATGTATTTTTCTGCTTCTTCGATCAGGTAAAACAGATCGCCTGTAAAATCCTGCATATCGTAATATAAGACGTATCACCAGTGGCAAAAACTGCACACCTGAGTCTTGCATTAGGGAAAAAATTCTCTGGTTTTTTGCCGAAAAGGATTACTGCGGGTTTGTTAATTTTCCGTCTTCTGCAAGCTTTAATTTTTTCAGGGAATTTTCCAGTCCCTGGTACTCTTTTCCTGCTTCTTTTACAAAGAACTTGACTTTTTCTTCGCTAATATCTTCCAGGCTCGCTTCCTTACAAACTGCCCGATCCCATTTTAACTGATTCTTGTTTTTCCTTAAGATCAGATTTTCAAGTTCTTTTACACTCAGGGGCTTGTCCTCATCAGAAGTGCGAATATAGGCTCTGCCTTACGCAAAATATGGAACATTATTTCCCTGAAAATTAACTTCTATACAGGACTTTCCCTGAAGTGTTACCTGCCGGATAACGGGATAAACGCTTGGCTCTATATGCGCCGAAATAGCCTGAGAAATAGTCCTCAAAGTATCTGCCCCGACGTCCTGCCCCACAACTGTCCCATCGTCCTTAATCCCGAAGTATAATTTACCTTCCTGATGCTTGTTAAGCATTGCAGCTATTGAAATCACTGCTGGCTTTAACTGCGCTGTAGATTTCTTAAGTTCGAGAATTTCAGACTCTTTCAACTGGAAATAAGAACTCATGGAAAGTACCTTCAAAACAATCGTGCGGTCTAAGATAAAACTGAGTTCTTATAAAAGATGCGGATTGCTTGAATACCTGCACTTCAAACCTAAAAAGATAACACGAGAACAAAAGAAGTAATTGGACTCTACCTTGAGGTTAAACCTGATAACCAATAATAGTTAACCTCTAGATTTGGAAATCATACAAAAGAGATATCCACCGTATAAATCTCACCCCTTACCTGAACCTCTCCACCCGTGACTTCCAGAACAAGCTGGATGGCTTCCTTGATATTTTCAAGCACCTCTTCTTTAGTATCTCCTTCACTGATAGCGGCAGGAATTTCAAGGCACTGGGCGGTATAGCCTCCATCATCGGACTCTTCAAGTTTAATTGTAAACCGCATAGATATTAATTGGGATTTTGATATTAATATACTTCTTAATTCCAAAATTCGCATTGCTTACTCCAATCCGTAATCTCTGGAGAATTGAAATTGAAAAATAATTACTGTGTGAAGTGAGGATGAGCCTGATGAGAGAATTCTGTCGTTATTGAACAGGACGAAGATGGAATTTACGTAGCTTCTGTTCCCGAACTTCCGGGCTGCCATACTCAGGCAGAAACGCTTGATGAATTAAACAGGAGAGTAAAGGAAGCAATTGAACTTTACCTTGGAGTTAAGCCTGAAAAGTAAGAAACTAAAAAATAGTTATTTTCTTCCGGTGTCCATCAACTTCTCATTTGCGGTCAGGATCTCGACTCCGAGTTCACTGAAATCTTTGTCATGGGTTACGAAAATCATATCTTTTGCACGGCATATCTGGGCAAAGAGAAGGTCGTTAAAATCGTATTTACCCTGTTCGAAAAGGTCCATGACTTCAGGAAGGTCTATGGCCTGCAGTTCGGGGTCGCAGGCCAGGGTGCTTTTGAGAATCTTTCTCACGTTGAAGGCTATTTCCTGGGCTATTGCCCGGAAGGCCAGAGAGTTTCGAAATTCCTTGAACCTTGTAAAGTCGGTCTGCTGTTTGAACTCGATTCGGGAGAAGGCATTGATGAATTCCGAAATTATCATGCAGTTTATGTAGATCGTGCCGTCGGAGTTTCGGATTTCTCTTAAGGCCCTGGAATAGGCATCCGACCGCTGGTCAGGCCAGCCTATAGGGCCGTAGATATACAGCCAGATGTTGGTGTCAAAAAAGTAGCCTTTGCCTTCGGGAAAATCGTATTTGTCTATGGAATGCACTTTTACAGGAACAGGTTTTGCGGGCCGGGCTCCCCCGGCGCGAAGCCTTGGGCGGCGTTTTACGGGATAGACGACTGCGCGATGAACGCTTTTACGCATCCTCTTCTCCTCCCAGCACGTCTTTCAGTGCCTTTCTACAGGTGTACGCATGGTCAAAATAGGTTTTCGCCCGCTCGATGACCCTCTTAAGGATAGTCTCGTCTTCCTCGGAGATATCCGTGAATAAGAGGTTGTTCTCAATCTGTTCTGCGGGAAAACAGCAGTAAAGCTGCCCTACTGCCGAATTCAAAAAGGCAGGCGTCAGTTCACTAGTCTCTGCAAAAGAAAGTTCTATAAGCTTGTTTTCGCAGAGCGCAGCCGTAATTCGGTCGTAAACCTTCTGCCCGTCACAGGAGGCAACGCAGCAGTTTTCCCCGGCAGTTTCAAAAACATTGATTTTTACCCTTTCTTCCGTAAGTATCCCCATATGCTTATACTCATAATGGTTTAAAAAGCTCAGGGTCTGAGCCCGAAATCATGCCTCTCAAAACCTGCCTTTACTGCAATAATTTCATTTTCATACTTTCACTCTCAGGCTTTCACACTTACACACTACTTTTATACCTTCACTCTTGCACTGCGGCAAGAGTATTCACAAATACATTTCAGTCGACCTTCAGTTGACCTTCAGTTAACCTTCAGTTGACCTTCAGTCGGCCTTCAGTCGGCCTTCATCTGGCCCTCGGTCGGCCCTTTTAAAGAAAAGCCAGCCCTTCTCCCCTTTTCCATATTTTGTCCGGATCAAAACGTAGTCTCCTTTCAGTTCCTCTCCATTAAGCGTCACCACAATTTCCCTTTCCTCACGTTTCAAAAGCTCAAAAGTTCCCCTGTCCCAGATCTCAACCTTGCCGGCTCCGTACTCCCCGGCCGGAATTTCCCCCTCAAAATCGGCATATGCCAGAGGATGGTCTTCAGTCTCGATAGCTAGCCGTCTGGTGCCTGCCTCTTTCGGGGGCTCCTTTGGCACAGCCCAGCTTTTAAGAACACCATCCATCTCCAGGCGGAAATCGTAGTGCAGGTTGCGCGCATTATGGCGCTGAACCACAAAAATCGGTTTGTCGGAACTTTTATTAAAATCACTGGCCGACGGCTCAGGAGTCTTCTTAAAGTGTCTCTTCTTTTCATACTCTTCAAGCATGGAGGATCAATAGAAAATATGGTCCTGGGAAGATAAAGGTTAATATGGCAGGCTAATTCGGTTATGGCAGGTTAATTTGACTACGACAGGCTAATTTTATTATGGAAGGTTAATTTGGTTATGAAAGGTTAATTCGGTTATGAAAGGTTAATTCAGTTATGGCAGGCTAATTTGGTTATCTCAGGCTAATCTGGTAAGTATCGGGTAGAAATAAAAAAAATAAGGAAAAAATGCAAAAAACGTAGAAAATAGAACTTATTTTCTGCTTCTAGCCAGAGCATAGTCTGAATAGATTCTCAAAAACTCTTTGTCGGTTTGCAGCAGTACGGTTTCAAACATCGCTACATGGATTTTTTCTTTCCTGGCGATGTCAAGCAGGATTTTACGAATTTCCTCGCTTTTCGCCAGGTTTGCCATCTGCTCATAAATGTTGATAGCATCCAGTTCCGCAATCATGGCAGCTCTAAGGATTTCTTTATCAAGGTCTTCAGGTCTGGTTTTCTCAAGGTCTGCAAGTACTTCCGAAAGCAGGTTTTCACCCCCTTAAAATATGCCCTATAAGGTATGGAAAGGCAAGAGTAATGTTTCTTTCTGTTGGAAAAATCGTTTCAATCCGAGAATTTATTAAAACTGGCCAATTAAAATTAGATAGTGTCTAAAATCAATTAACTGAAATTAATTAACTAAAATAATTAACTAAAATTGATTAACCGAAATTGGACAGTGTATTAAAATTAATTAACTGAAATTAAGTATAGATAAATACAACTAAAAATTGAATACTCATACAGCCTAATTTTCTATACTAACTGGCACTGCCCTTCTTTAAAAAGTAATACGACTTTTTCGCGAAATTGTAGCCCATTTTAGCCTCTATGAAGCCTTTATACAAAGAGAATTGTCTAGCCTTATAATAAAAAAATTATACTCAGTTGGAAAAAGACTTATAGACAAATTTCATAAATAGTTCTATAAGTCAGTTATAAAATAATGATAAAGATTTACATCCCGGGCATCCTAAAAACCTTCTAAAGGCTGATCGGGAGACGATCTAACTGAGGCCAAAAATCTTGAAAACAATAAAGTTCTCCCTGCTTAAAAAAATAAAATTTTTTCTGCCTGCATTTATGGTCTTGATTTTGTGCCTGCCGGGCAGCCTGGGTTTTGCTGCAGCAAGTGCCGAAGATCTTGAAATGCCGCAGAACTGCACATCTTCTGCCGAATCCGTGCTTGAACCTGCAATTGAAACGGCACCAATGAATCCCGACTTTCTGGAAGGCTTGCAGCCTTCCCCGATTGAATCTTTGTCTTTGGGGGATGAGAACGGACAGATTTCAGGTACAGGGTATAAGCCCTCGCCTGTGAATCTGCCAGGACTTGCAAGCCCTGAAGGAAAACTTTTACTGAAAGCTTCGGGTTCTGACCTTCCGCCTGTTTATGATCTGCGCAAGGAGGGGAAAGTTACAGCCGCAAAGAATCAGGGGAGGGATGGAAGCTGCTGGGCCTTTTCAACTATTGCTTCTCTTGAATCTTACATCCTGGGAAAAGAGAGAAAAAGCTATGATTTTTCCGAAAACAACATGAAAAACCTTGTCTCAAGCAGTTATCCGCAGGGTTTTGATCTTACTCCGTATGAAGGTGGTAACGCATTAATATCAACAGCATACCTTTCCCGCTGGAGCGGACCTGTAAATGAATTCCAGGACCCTTATAATGATTCCTCTACCTATTCGCCCTCAGGACTTCCCGTCCAGAAACACATACAAGAGGCACTTTTCCCACCTGGAAGGACAGGGGCTCTGGATAACGAGGTTCTTAAAAGGGCACTTCTGGAATACGGGGCCGTGTACTCTACAATGTACTGGAACCTGGCATATTATCAGGGAAAAAATCATACTTACCGATATACCGGGAGCACGTCTGTCAACCATGCCGTAACCATTGTGGGCTGGAACGATTCTTTTGACAGGAACTTGTTTGCACACGTTCCTCCAGGAGACGGGGCTTTTATAGTGAAGAATAGCTGGGGTGATACCTGGGGGGAGGACGGATACTTCTATATTTCCTACTATGACACAAAACTGGGATACGATGAAAATGCCGTGTTCACAGCCGAAAGTCAGGATAATTATGACAACGTCTACCAGTATGATCCTCTGGGATGGATAGCATCAAAAGAGTATCCAGGAAGCCTGGTTGCCTGGGGAGGCAATGTTTTTTCTTCGGAAAGGACTGAAAACCTCAAAGCCATAGGGTTCTATACTACGGACATTAACACGGCTTATGAAATATACGTTTATAAAAATCCCCTTTCCGGCCCTGTTAATTCGGGACAGGGATTCGTTGCACAGGAATACGGCCGATACCCCTTGCCAGGATATCATACACATGTGCTGAACTCGACGGTGCCACTACATGCCGGAGAGAAGTTTTCAATAGTTATAAGATATGTTAACCCTTCAGCTTCAGGTCCTCTTGCAGTCGAACAGTATGTACCGTTGTATAGCAGCAAGGCACGGGCCAATCCCGGTGAAAGCTTTGTGAGCCCTGATGGGGTCAGATGGAAAGACCTGCAAGACGTATCCGGCAACGTGGAAGCAAACCTCTGCATTAAAGCTTTCACAATGAGTAATGTACTTCCTGAAGCTGATTTCACTTCAAACGTTACAGCAGGGATGTCCCCTCTTACAGTCCGGTTCACAGATCTTTCCAGCAATGCCCTTTCCTGGAAATGGGATATGAACGGTGATGGGAAAATCGACTCAACAACCCGAAACCCAATCTATACCTACGGCTCTTACGGGAATTATACCGTTTATCTGACTGTCGGTAACAGTAAAGGATCTGACACCAGGACAAAACCCGGTTATATAACAGTGGTTCCTCTTTCAATTAACTCAGCCAGCCCAGGAGGGAATATTACAACCTACAAGGGAGAGAGGCAGGAATTCAGTGTCAGTACAAACTATGTATGTAATGTAAGCTGGTACCTTAACGGAGAAAACAGGAGTTTCGAAGCTCTTGTTAAGAATGGCTCATACTCGGAGATAATCCGCTCCCCGGGATTTTATAACGTCACGGCAGTTGCCAGAACCGGAGATGAGGAAGTTATACAGAACTGGAACTGGACAGTTCGCACCTGGAATCCCTGGGATAGCCCGGCTTCGCAGGAAGGGGAAAAGATAAGTACCAAAGAACTGCAGGAAGCTATCTATATCTACCGCAACGGGTTGCAAATCCCTGAAACCGGAGCTAAGCTTACGAGTGAGAGGCTCAAAGAACTCATACTTCTCTGGCGGGAAGGTTCAGGGGAGGGACGGTTTTCTCGATAAAATCGGGGGCAAAGAAGAGAAATAAGTAAAGAAGAAAATGGAAAAAAACAAGAAAAAAGAAAAAGAGAAAATAAAGAAAAAAGGTAAAAGGAAAAGGAGTAAGGTAAAAAGGAGAAAAAGGAAAGAAAATAAAGGGAAGAAAGAAAAACTGGGAAATAAATTTAGTTCTGCCGGACTTTATCTCCTTTTTCCAGAGCCTCTTCGACCCCTTCCCCTATTTTAACATTCATGAGAAAATCATCAACAGTTGCAAGCAGGGAACCTATCTTCTCAGAATGAAACCGGACACAAACTCTCGCGTCACTGATTTCACTTTCCATGCTTCGAAGGTTATCCGGAGAAAGAGCTTGCAGAATTCTCGCAGCGGATCTTCTTGATTCGGGATCCGGAAATACAATTGTACCTGTAATTTTCATAAGCAGCCCTCATCGTTTTGCCAGCTTTTTATCTTTGTCTTTTTTAATTCTTTTTTCTTTTTTAATTCGTGTTTTTTGAGTTCTTATTATTACTTTCCATCGTTTTACTTGGCTTTTTCATTTTCTTCTGTCCAGAATTCTACTTTTTATTTCTTCTTTTTCTTTTATTTTCTTTGTTTTTTCCTTTGTTTTTTCTTTTATTCTCTTTGTTTTTTCTTTGCTGGCTTCTTATTTTTTATCTGGGTTTTCCTTTTCCGGGCTTTCGGAGCTGTTCACCTATGATTCGGTCTGCAATGCTGAGGAATTCCTCTGCACTCCCGAGAGGGATTGCAGCACCTGAGGCTACACTGTGCCCACCTCCGCTTCCGCCGACTGCACCTGCGGCTTCCCTTAGGGCGAAAGCAAGGTCGAGACCCTTTGAGACAAGTTCGCGGGTGCCTCTTGCAGAGACTTTCAGGATACCTTCGGATTCGTTTATGCAGATAAAGGGAAGTTCGGGGTGAAGGTAGCGGACAATCGTGCTTGCAAGGCTGCCTGTAGAAAGGGCATCAACGGTAATAACGTACCAGATATTTTCCCCTTTGCGAATTTTTTCCACATTTTCCCGGATATCCAGTGTGAGTTTCTTCCCGTGTTCGTTTTTAAGAGAGAGGGTTTCATTGACAATCTCCTGGTCTTTCAGGCAGAGAGAGACAGCCAGCCCATAGATTTTCTGCTTTCCGCATGTGTTAAGAATAGAGATAAAATCGTAAACGTTTCTTACAAGCTCCCGGTTCAGGAGTAGGACTTCTCCTATAACAGCCTCAATAGCCTCCGGGCTTGCCTGCCTGACAAGTTTCAGGGCGACAGCATTGGCAAGCCTGGAGATTTCCTCCTCAGACAGATCTTCAAGCTTTCCGGAAAGCCCGAGCTGGCCCAGAAATTCTTTAACTTTTTCAGGATAACCGGTTATATCCAGGAAAGGTTCGGTAGTGTATGCGAGCACGTCTACAAGGTCTCCATCTCCTACTTTGAGCCCCTTTCGGATAGACACGACCCCTGCTTTTAAGGCTTCTTCCAGAATGAAGGCGTTGGCCGTGTGAAAAAGCTGTTTGTCTCCGATTGCACCTGCAATGGCCAGCCCCGCAAGGTCAACGTTATCGGCTGCCAGTTCTCTGGCTACCAGGTAGCAGGTTCCAGAAGCCGAGATGTCAGTAGCCCCATCGATTCCTACCAGATGGGCGTTTACAACTGCCTTTGCCGGAGATTGCCCTACAGGCTGGTGATGGTCGAGCACTATAGTGTCGGCTGCTACCTTACCAATAAGTTCAGGCTGCCCGCTGCCCATATCGCAGAAAATAACAAGTTCTTCCCCGGAAATGCTCCGGTTCACTTCTTCAATCAAAGCTTCATCCAGCCTTCCAGCTATCGAAAGCTGGAAACAGATGCCTGCCCGCAGCAGGGCCTGTGCCATTATCCCGGCTGAGGTCAGCCCGTCAGCATCATTATGTGAGACTATGCGCGCAAATCTGTATTTCCGGATTTTTTCGGCTGCATTTTTTGCAAGATTTATCAGTTTCTCAAGCTCACTCAAAATCCATCACTCAAAAAATTCAGTAGTAAAGTTAAAAGACCGATTTAAAATATTGATTTAATACATGCTGCCAGAGCATAAAGGATGCCAGTCTATACTGGCTTGATAATATAAAACTTTGTACATTCAGTAACCGAATGGTTTTTACGTGACAGATAAAATGTTTTCGATCGGTTTAACTTTATAAAAACGGAAAACAGAAAACACATTTCCTTTTAAGAAATTATTAATGTTAGTTCTTCTTTAGTCTCAAAAACAGGTTATTCAACTCGCGTTTTCTGTCAGTCACAAATTTTGGAACATCCGCTTCTACCTTGTATGAAGCAACAGTTGGAATTATCGGAATGGCAATCTCAAGTTTCTGAGTCACTGTACTTGAAGGCATATTCATTTTAGAAAGGACTTCATCGATTTGCCATTTCATTCCAAGCATATAATCCTTGATTTCTTTTAGATCCGTATAAATAATATCAAGATACTCTTGTGGGTTCTGCAGTTCATAAATTGATTCTTTAATTTCTTTCAAAAATAAACTTGTTCTTTGTATATCCATTATCTGTGGAATCAGATTATTGAGTAATATATATTGTTTTACTACGTCGGACCCCTGTAAAATCTTATCAATTTTGTTAAGAATTAATTATTTTCTTCAATTTTAGGAACATATGATTTAAGCAAAATAACAAGGCTCTCAGTTTGCATTTTAAGATATTGTGGTACGGGCACTACGAACACCAACTTTGCGGTATTTTTTGCATCCTATCAACAACTAAAACTTTTTTGCAACGGGTTAGAATATTGTAATATTTTCTTATATCGCCAAATCAAAAATGGTTTTTCAGCGTTAGTTACTGCGCGGAATGAAACATGTATGATTTATTACCAGTAATTATAAAAGGCGATTTTTGATGATTTTTCAATAGCAGTTATTGCGCGAAATGTGATTCATATTTACGTTATTTCTCTAAGGATGGTCACATATTAACCCCAATATCTACTCTCAATCTGGATGGACCTTTTAAATACCTATTATTTTTTGACTAAAAGATATATAAATACCCTTAGCAGTT
The DNA here is from genome assembly GCF_049706645.1 of Methanosarcina sp. Classification (GTDB taxonomy): domain Archaea; phylum Halobacteriota; class Methanosarcinia; order Methanosarcinales; family Methanosarcinaceae; genus Methanosarcina. Next base: position 24,384 of record NZ_JBNAKP010000003.1, read on the forward strand.
CCGAAGTTTTTAACGCAGTCCTCTAAATGGCTTTAGTGACCAGCTAGGGAAAGTTTTAATCAGTGACTTTTGCAATCAATGACCCTTGCATCATTTATAAGTCACAGACAACAATAATGCTATGTAAAATCGTTGACTTCCTATTAGGCCAGGGTCACTTATTGGAAGAACAAGCTGTAGTATGATTAATTCTTGTTAGGTTCACAGCAAACACAGTCAGAGTTAATGGAAATTACCATAAATATAACTGCTCTTACTGTGTGAAATTATACACTGAATTATAAGGCTCTATACAGTCTGAGAATAAAAACCATTAATGTAAAAAGAAATAATTAAATGCACCTATTTAAAGTGCCTTTAATTTATCAAATTTGAAAACTTAATCTATAGTATTATCATTCCAACTACTCATTCTTGTTAAAGTTACTCTGTCATATTCCTTAGCGCTTTCTGGAATAAGATATAAACCTTGTGAATAGATATTTTCCTCACTTTCTGCAGCTTTATCAAGATAATTATTGAATACATTTTGAGCATTTTTATCTGCTAGTACTGCTATTATATCAAAAACTTTATAATCGTCACTCTTGAATCCAATAATAACTGGTTTAATCACCCATTGGTTGATTTCAGGTGTTACACTAGAATAAGGGTAATACTGTTGTTTTTCTGGAGAGTAAACTATAATCCATAGCTCATATCCATCCGGAATGTTTTTTGCGATTCCACCTATATTCTCTTTCCAATGAGTTTCTTTTACAGGATGGACAATTTCTATATCTGTTTTTGCCTTTGGTATTTCTGTTTGTGTTTCCTTTTCTGCTGACACTTCTTCTGTTGCTGGTAAATTCTCCCCAGATACATCTTCCATTGCTGATTCTGACGCCAGTTTTGCGCTTGATTCTTTTTCTGCTGATGCTGTTTGTGAAATGATGTTAGTAGTGCTTATATTCTGTGGCTCCTTTGTAGCACAACCAGAACTAGCTGCGAATAATAAAGTTATAACAATAATTATGGTAACACCAATTAACAAAGGGGCTCCTCTCTTAGTATTAATAACTTCCAAAGTTATACCTCTTTGATTCCTTTTTAATTCTGGGTAATCAATGTTCATATTTCCACACCTATAGTTCTACACTCCTTTATAAATATCTAGATGTCCTTAACTACTTCATGTAATTTCTATAATTAAATTTTTCGTTTTATTTAGAAATGTTTGGATTAAAGTAGCCATATTCTTCAGAATATAATTGAAATTTGTATATAAACATAAAAATAAGATATTATTCTTAAAGCTGATAGTTATCATTATAAAGGTCGAAAAAAAAGTGGAATCATTAAAACTCTTGTTTATAAACTCCGGAGAATAAGGATGGATATTAATTTCCCTGATAGTTCAACTGCACTCACAGTTGGAGGTTTATCTTTTATATTTTTTTCATTTATTAATATTGCTAGTTATCAAGATGGTAGAATATCTTTTGAGGTGCCTGCAGGAAAAAGAAAATATCTATTTTGTGTTGGCATTCTCATAATAATTGCTGGATTCCTTTTACCCACGAATAACTCAGAACAACGATATAATGATGCTCCGTTAGTTACAATTACTAATGATGTAACGCAAAATATAAATTCAGATCAAAGGTCAGATATACCGACAACATCGGATAATGATGATAATAGAACTAGAAACTATAATACTAATGATAAAGAGTTTATGATAAGAAATAAAAGCCCATTCGTAACATAAACGTATGTAGCTTAATCTTTATTACTATTTTCTTGTAACAGATAACACCGCCTGTGTTTTCTAAAATCAAATTGCGGGCGGCCACCCCACCCTAAACAGGCTGTCCGACAATTACCTCCTGTAATAAAAGAATTTCTTCTTTTTTGATTTAAAGCTCTTGTTTGCTTTCTTTTCAGTATTTTTTATTACTACCAATAATTGTCGAACAGCCTCTAAAGGTCAGGGTATTCGTGACCCTCTGCGCTCCCATAGTAATAAACAAAAGTACATAAATACCTTAAAAATATAGGTGATATAAAACACATGCCCCGAAATTCTATCAGGGGTCAACCTAATTAATGAGAAAATATATACTCTAAAAAAGCGGCAGAGCATCCTGTAAACTTCGAACATCAGTAGTGTAGCGGTCATCACCGGGCGTTGCCAACGCTCGAACCCGGGTTCGAATCCCGGCTGATGTATTGCAAACTTTTTTAAAAAAAGTTTGATCAAAACCCCCTGGCTACGGCGTGATCAACCGGCGCAACGGTTGCGGCCCAACGGTTGCGGCCCAACGGTTGTGCTTGAGCAAATTAATTTTGAACTTTCTCGATCAGCATGTAGCTATATAGTCTATTTGAGTTTTCCCTGCCCTCAGTTGTTTCCTCAATTATGGAACTGGAACCTGAGGTTTGTGTAGATGATTATTACATTAGAAATATAAATTTGGTAATGTAAAATTACTGTTTTCCAGAAGAGATGCTTGTGAGAAAGCAGGAGACTGCTGGATGGCAGAGTTAAAAAAGAAAGATAAGCAGCTTTAGAGGCTGCTTAAAATTGAAATTTGTTTATATATTCAGTACTTCTTTTACTTCCTTCTCAAGACCTGATACACAGCTCCGAGGACTCCGATGGCTATTACAGATTCAAAACCCGGGATGGATCTCCAGCCAGAGGGTTTTTGTGCATCAGATGCCGGGTTCGATTCCGGACTCTCGGAAGCGTTGGAAGAGCTGGTGTCTGCCTGATTGGAAGATTCCAGTTCTATCTTCTCACCGGGTACCAAAATTGTGAAGGAGCCGAAACCCGGAGTCCTGGATTCAAAGAAGACATAGGTGCTGTCTTCACCAACCTTTTTGGTTTCAAGCTTGCTCCAGGCTTTATCGTAGTGCCAGAGCGCCAGAGATGATTCGTCAGCGCCGCAATCCTTTAGCCATGCCTTTTCGACTCTAAAGCCAACAACTGCATTTTCCATATTATTGGAATTTGCGATTCCTCCCGAACCTACCCAGATGTTAACGTTCTTATAGACCGTGCCTTCAGGCAGGCTAGAAACCAGCTTGGACTGGCCTTTCAGCATTTCAACAATAGTAGTAACCTTTCCAAGACTCTTCTTGGCATCAAATTCCACATATCTTATGCAGGTTGCACCCTTTGCGAACTCGAACTTTATGTGCTTCCCGGCGGTGACAGATTTTTGGGACAGTTCTTTGGCCTCGACATTGCTCTGGGGCTCCTGTGAAGCGCCTGCTCCACCGCCTGAACCGCCTGAACCGCCTGAACTGCCGCCCGAACCGCCTGAACTGCCGCCTGAACCACCACTGGAAGATTGACTGACAGTAATGGAACAGTCAGCAGGAGTGACAGAGGACTCAGCTTTGTTGATGTCTCTTAAAAGTCCTACAATTTTATACCCACCGGTTGATGCCGGAGCTTTCATGGTGTAACTAAAGCTTGTTTCACCTATGAGCAGGAAAGAAACTTCACTGCCATTTACGGTTACAGCTTTTTCCGGCAGGGTAGATTTAACAAATGTGAAGCCAGCAGGAAGCTTTTCAAGGACCTGACCGGCAGCACCATAGTTAGCTACATTGACTGTTACCTGGAACTCCTGACCGGGACTGACCGTAGCAGGGAAAGCTCTTCCCGCACTGCCTGCAGAAATCGGGGCGTCATATAAAGCGTTGGCAAAGTATGTACCCAGAACTGCATATTTGATTCCGCTGGATATATCGTTATTACTCACAAGACTCTTAATTTCCTCAGGAGAGAAGACCCCGTCAGCACCTCCGAACTCTGTCGCGAGTTGACTTTCACTCAGTACGGTAATAGAAATGCTGTCTGCATCTATAGCACTGCTTCCCGAGGGGTTCGCAGCCGTAAAGACGAATTTGAACTTACCTGGTACAGTACTCTTTATATCATAGGAATAGAGGTCTCCACCTTCTGGCTTCAATGAAACCATGCCCTGTCCTATGGGGGTAAGGTCAAGAGTCACTGATGGAGCTCCAGAGGATTTACCTATAACCTTTGCCCTGACAGCTGAGAAATCCTTTCCTTCATTCAGAATAAATTTAGGGGACGCAGATAAAGTTTCTATAGTCGGGGGTATAAAATCTCCGTTGAAAGTCAGGTCAATTTTCACCGGCACAGCTCCGTGATTATAGATTACGGAAACTGGCTCGGATGGGACGCCTGCCAGCTTGAAGGTTATCGCTTTTCCGTTATCTTGCTCGGTACCGTTAACTGCCACCTGATACTTTCCGGTATTTATAAGAGGATTCGAGCCAACAAGCTTTGAATCTATATATGCAGAGATTATGATTCCGGGACCCGCACTTACAGCATCTCCGTTCAGGTTTCCTTCAAACACGTTGGGGATAGAAGGAATAGTAGAAGAAGCACTGTTGGCAGATGCAGCCGGAACAAGGGACATGCCCAGTAGCAGAATAACCAGGCATGCTAAAATTTTTAAACGTTTGTCCTTGATCGTCATCATGTCACCTTGAAATTTTACCATTAATCATGCAGACTTTTTTGAAAAAGTCCTTCAGGGATTCCTTCTAGATCCCCTCCCGAAATCGGATCCAAAAGCAAGCAGAAGTATGCCTGCAACCGCATAAACAATCAGGAAACCTGGAGTACTCTCTGGTTTAGGGAAGTTTTCGGAAGATTCTACTGCCTCTTTGTCTTCGGAGTTTGCGCTCGTATTTTTCAAAGCTGTCATGTTCGGCTCAAGGACTGAACTTTCAATGGCATCGACATTGGAACCCTCTGCGGAAACTCCCTGTTCTTTATTTTCTGTTAAAGGTTCTGAACCTGTTTTCAAATTTGAGTTAGTATTTAAATTATTGTTTGAGTTGCTATTCGAGTTACTATTCGAATTGGTACTTGAATTGGTATTCGAATTGCTGCTTGAGTCAATTCCAGCAGTCTCAGAATAAACTGCCTTACCATCAGGCAGTTCGAGGGTAACCATACCTCCGGATTCCCAGGCAACGTTGCTTGAAGCAGCCTTTCCGTCCACCTTAAAAGTAACCGGTTTTCCTATGTCCTCAGCAGTACCGGGAATAAAGAGAGAGTAATTTCCTGAGGAGGTATTTGCAAGACACTCCTTTTCATTAAGATAAGCTGCAACGACAGTCCCGTTGGGAGCAGGCGTGCCGTCAATGAGAGCAGCCCCTGTTACTGTCATCGGAAGTATCGGGGGGGATGGAGGAACATCCGCTGCTGCCATACACCCATGGGAGAAGGCCAGGAAAAACAGCAGTAGTACGGATGTTCCTAAAAGGCCATTTTTTAATTTTTTATTCATTGTAGACCTCCAATTATACGAGAACAACAAAAAGAAAAAGAACCATTCAGCCTGAACAGGCTGAACAGTCAGTTGTTCTGGAAATTAGGCTTGCTGAAATCCGTTAAGGAGTTCCTCAAAGCCTTCCGGCCACGTAGACTGATCATTCATATCAAAGTTTTCCGGCAGTTCAAAGCCGTCCGGCAGTTCAAAGCCGTCCGGAAGACCTTCATCGCCCGTCTGGCCTACTTTCGGTTTGTACGAATTTTCTATGGATGCGTAGGTACCTTCATTCTTTATGAAGATCCAGTAGCCCTGTCCGGGAACCATGTGCTTATCGGTCTCAAGCGCTCCAACTGGCCTGGGATCAGCGCCACCAATGTATTTAAGAACCACAGTTCCGTCCTCAACAACTATACCAGGGATTATGCCGCCCCAACCTTCATTATTTTGATAAGTGATGAGGTTGGAGAACTTGTAGTTTTCAGCATTATCGGTATTGAATTCGTTGAGCGAAGCCAGAGTTGTTGACCAGGGTGCATAGTATGAAGAGGTGTGCCCTATCATTTGCCATCCTGACTTGAGAACAAGAGAGGCAGGTACATCAGGACTAGTGCTGTCAGATGACATTCCCTTGAACTTGACATTGGTCATGAGAGGCTCTTTAGCGTAGACCCAGTAACCCTTGCATGGTTCGATTGTTTTTGGGAACTGCCAGCATGAGCCGTCCCAGTAGAGAACTGTGCTGCCACTGCCAAAGACATCCTCAGGACAGGCCTTCGAATCAACAAGTTTCTTAGGTACGGATTTAAGGTTCCAGCCCTGTTCAAGCGTGATATCCATATCTTCATATGTCTGCACAGGCCCGCACATGGAGAAAGCAGAGTTGTAGTTGCTGGCGTTATCCCGAGCAATAACAGCTACCCAGTAGTCCTTGCCATAGACAAGATCTTTTCCTTCAAGTGCTTCAATGCACAGTTCCGTAACGCTTGAATTCTCTAACTTCTGGTTTGGAGTATCTGTCCCGTCTGTGTGAGTCTCTGACCCGTCTGTAATTACTTTTTGCATATCCTCAATGCAGCTTGGTTTAAATGTGCTGATATAGACTTCATATGGCATACTGGCAAGATCGTTGTCGGTGCTTGCATTCCAGCTAACCATCAGCCCAGGATAATCTCTTATAGATTGCCAGAAAGTTAAACCAGGTGCATCTACAATATTCAGGTTTGCCACACAAGCCGGAGCAACACTATCAACTGAGAAAGATTTTAGATCAGGCTGGTAGGTTTTGCCGGTTGTGCTGTCAGTAATAATTACTGTCCAGTTTTTGTTAAATCCATCTGATACCGCAGCTTTTATGGAATAGACGTCTTTACCGACGACGAAGCAACTCCCGTCACACTTTTCTCCCGAGCAGCCCACGCAGCCATTTTCTCCTTCGTCACCTGTATATCCTCCGTCACAGTCGCAGTCGCAGTCGCAACTTGCCTTTATTTCTTTACCGTCAACGAGAAGTTTGTAGGTGAAAGGTAGTCCTGCTCCTGGTATCACGGATTCTTCCTCGCTATCGAAAGGTAACATGGATCCGTCCCCGCTATTTCCCGTAACAGTGAAGTTGAATGTCGGGTTTGCGGAAACGTACCCTCCATCGGGAGAAACGAGGGAGACTGTAAGCCCGTTAAGGTCCACATAGAATTTCCGGACTTCACTTGTAACGCTGTTTCCGGCTCCATCCCAAACTGAAACCGACCAGTTGTGAGCACCATCATCAAGATAAAGTTCCTGGGTTACGGAAATTCCAGACTTTGCAGTCCCGGTAATATTATTTCCGTAAGCGTCCATAGCAACTTGTCCATCTATGTACAGTATATATGACAGGCCAAGATTATTATATTGAGCAGCTAAAGCATCTTCACAGGTGAAGTTGAATTCAGTGGCATCATTTATTACCTCTTTGGAGCAATCCAGAGGGGTAATAAGTTTTACACTGGGACATTTAGTGTCCACATATAGAGCACGAGAGCCGGTTGTGTGTGTTTGTCCGTTACTGTCCCTGGTTCTAACTTCCCATGTGTGATAACCGTCAGCCAGCTCAAACTCAAGTTTTTTATATGCGCCAGAGGTTATAACCCCGTTATTCTTTGCGACACCATCGAGGTAGAAAGTGTAGGTAACTTGACTTCCAGTTTGACCGTATCCAGAATAATCGTATGCAGTGAAATTAAATTTGACACACTCTTCGCTGGCAAACTGGGAGGTTGGGCTGATTATATCTATATACGGATCAACTTCAAATCCATCAGGATCTGAAAAATACCCGTCACCGTCATCACCCAGCAGATTATTTCCTTCAGCGTCAAATGGAGAGATATCAACACCGAAAAGACCCATCAGGTCTTGTGGAATCTGAGAGTCATAGCCAAAGGTATTTTCATCTATTGCAGTCATAGGAGCGTCAGTTACTAAAAATTCATCACTAGCGCCCACTAATAAATTTGGATTACTGCGGTCAAAATTCGGATTGAAAGTGATCGATATATTTGCGTGATCGACAGATTTATTGAAATCTGCAGTTATATTTACAGTGTCTCCCGGTTCGAAACCGGTTGCGCTGTAGGTAACATTGGCGCTCATGTTTTGAAATGCAAAACTCTCTGTTTCTGCAAGTGCATTTCCTACTCCAGAGAGAAGGAATATCATGAGCAACACACTAAATTGTATTGATCTTTGTTTCATGTTCTGCACCTTATCCTCAAATATCCAACTTTATTCCAGTTTAAACATTGAATATTATCTGTTATTTAATAAAATTATTAAGTTGAAAGATATAGCAGATCTTAGCCATTAAAAAGTCTTCGCCAAACAGTACATTAATATTGAGTTAGTGGGAGGCTCAATTACTAAATAAATAAAGACTGTTTGACAATTGCAGTTTATAGTTTACCCCTATTTTTTCAACCCAACCCCCTCTATATAATTAAACTGATAATGTTCCTATCTGTTCGGTTGACAAGAAACCCAACGCTTCTCCTTAACTCGTTTTTAGTAGAAGTGGGGTAACATCTGATCCTGATGCGGCAAGTAGTAGCCTCATTGGCTAGCTTAACAGGTTCTTGCTGTTATCAGGTAAGTTGTTAATTGGTCCCGTTTTCTCGCAGGCTGAGTGATCAGCACTGAGCATGAGACGTGTACCTGTTATCGCAAGGCGTAAATTTGGCATAAACTAAATTTCCACCGACTGCAAGAGTTTAACTCTAATTCAGGGTACAAATCTCCGCATATTATCTTATGACGATAATATAGCTAAGATTGCACAATAACTGATATAAATCTTTCTGACAGAATAGAATAATTAAATTTAGTTAGTACTAAAAAAGAATTCGACGTTCTTTGATAAAAATTATTTATATTGTAGGAATTAGAAAGGCCTACATTTATATGAAATTTATAGGAAAAATTAAGAGGGTTTAAGACCTTAAAAGTATAGGAGCTAGAATAAAAGATTCTTCAGAGAGAATGAAGGCATTATGCATCCGTAGAAAACTCTTATTTTAGGAAGTATAGAATCTAGCGAGTACAAATTTAGGGAGTATAAGGTTTTAGCGTACAGGGTATAGGGAGTAAAGAATTTGTAAATTATGGGTTTTAGGGAATATAGGGCTTTAGTATGAGAGAAGTTTCTGTAATTTATAAAGTGTAAGGTAGAGAAACCGTACTATCCTTTTCGAAGTGGAAGCTCACAAACTTAAAGTGTTGAAAAAGCATAATTTAAATAAAAACGATTTTTAGTGGAAGGAATGGGGGAGTTAAAATTCGATATACTTTTCAGGATTCTACCGATTTTCCGGTCCAGAGAGACTTTATCCAGGACATGCAGGACTTTATAAGGGTTTCAAAGGAAGTCATACCTCTGGAAAAATCAGCTATCACGATAAAAGATGAGAACCGGGAAAAGCTTGCAATTTTCGAAAAAAGGATTCAAGAAATAGACATGTTTGAGAAGGATGTAAGGAACTGTATTGAAAGCCGCACAGCAGGAGTAGATGCAACTGAGATTCTTGAGGTTAAGGAGAGAACTCTTGAAACCTTCTCAACCATGGCGCTGGCAAAGAAAAATGAAAAACTTACAGAGCTCGACAGGGAGAATAAACTGGACCTCATGGAAACGCAGCAGCTTTATACAAGGATACTCTCAACTCTTGGTCCTTTTTTTGAAGACAGTATCTATGGAGCTCAAAACACATACTATGCTTTCATCGAGGATAAAACACTGAGGGGAAAGCAGGTAGGTTTTGTTGACAACATGCAGTACGAATTCGAACTTCTTTTTACACAGGATACTCTGAAGGTAAAAGACCTGCAAAACCTGACTCTGCCGATCTGGTCAAAGAGCGGGATCCTATCCAGGGAGGAAAAAGTAAAGAGGCTCGATGTATCCGACTTCTATATCGCGAATATCGAGTATGAGGGAAGCAACCTTAGAACCGTGCTCGAAGACAGGGACGCGGAAAACAGGTTTATTATCTCGTCGGATGAGAAAGCCTTCCTGATTATGCACAGGGATTATGAGATTACACGAGACGAAGAGCTGGCTGCGGCCTTAAATCGGGACTCGGTCGATGCTTTCATAGTAAAGCTAAAGGAGTTCTTAACGGAGTCCGTGGGATCAGAGAGGCTCAGGCGTATTATGCTTGACGGGAAAAACGTAATTGAAGAAAATAGAGTTTTTGACTGCTTGAAGCTAATAGCTTCCATATACGGAAAACTGGTAACGGAATGCCTTGAAAAAGGATATACGGAAGGAGAAATTACCATCAAGATCGAAGAGCCCGGAGGGATCAGGACAGAAAAATACCTTGAGAAGTCGGAAATTTCCAGAGAACTCTCAACCATTGGAAGTGAAGGACAGGAACTTGCCACGATCTTGAGGGTTAGGGAGGCTTGATAGAAGGCAGGCAATAATTAATAGTGAAACGATAATAGACAGGCTGGTTTATGGAATAGGTTGTTTCAGAGTCGCTTATAGTACTGGTAATCCGAAGCAGAAAGTCTTATTAGGGAGCAGGCCGGGGAAATACCTGCTGATGACCACTACGATTATCGTAGTCCTGACTTCTGATTTCCCTCTAACTTCTTTTGCAGCACTTTCTGGCTTCAAACCTCCCTTTAAAGGTCATTTTAATTCTTGGAGCCATAGTAGGACTTTACAGCTTTGCGGCTGAGACAATCAAGAAACCTTTTACAAAAAAGTAAAATTTGAGAGCTCTCCGTGCTGGAAGCTATACTGATAGCGGAAAATCCGGTTTACTCTGAAGTTATTACGGTTTTCCTTCTTCGTAACCTGCCCCGTCCGGCAGGAAAGGAGTGAAGATGACTACCATAAACAGCAACAAAAAAGTGCCGTACATTCTGGCCGTTGCCTCAAATGTGGCATAGAACATGAAAATTACGAGCATGACCCAGACAATGAAACTGAGCTGAAGAGCAATTTTCACTCGGTATAAATTTTCCGCGCTTTCGCTCAACAAAATCCCCTTCAAAGAACCCCTCCGAAAATCCCGAGTAAAAATGATTCTCGATTGGATAAATAGGTGTTTGTCTGAAAAAAGCTCTAGAGATCTAAAAAATATGAATGTAAAAAAGCTCTGTAAGAGCCGACTGAGACCACGGCAAACCCTGAGCCCGATAATATTGAGGGCTGCAAATATTCAGTATCGGCATAGACAGATGCATCCGAATTTTAATAAAATCAAAACTTAATTACAGAATATTCAACCGGATGCTTAAGGCACAACCGGAGTTAAAGGCCGGATCCTGGCGTGTAACTCGTCAAATCGCTCGTAGAGAGCTTGAATAGCCAGACAGGAGTCAGGGACCGGGTGTCTGAGGACTAAATGAAGGGTGCAAAGCTTGTGGTCATGTACCATTGGCCCAAAAATAAGATTTAATAGAATGGTAGAATCTTCCTCGCCCCCTGGCTATGCCACCCATCTCTCCTTTACGCCGCTTGTCAGCTCACCCCTGGTGCATATCGCACGTCTGGATCCCTAAGACACCGCGCCGTGCCTCATTTTTCCATAGTTACTCCAAATCGAATTTTTTCGGTTCTATGTAAACCAGCAAAGCTATCGTTTCAATACTTGTATAATTACCCATTTGCAGAAATCCGGACATAAATACGTTTTTATAATAATGTTTTTATATTATATTGGCATTTATTTTTCTTAAGCCTAGGTTTACTGGGTGGGAGGCCGGTATCCATCTCATCCACGATTTTAACGAGCAAGCTTCTTTTACATCAAAACTGTCATTTTTCTGGGGGAACAAGCTGATGAAAGCTGGACTAATATTACTAATGATAATCTCGACAATGCTGATTTCTGCAACTGCGGCCTATGCCCGTGAAGATATTACACATGATGCCACAGCTGTCATGAAGGACGCGAAGGGCAATACCGTGGGGCTGGCCACCTTTACCGAGAACTGCAGCGGCCTGGTTCGTATCAATGTCAACGTTAGAAGCCTGACACCGGGCCTGCACGGCATCCATATCCATGAGAAAGGAGACTGCACAGGACCATCATTTACCTCTGCTGGCGGACACTACAACCCTCTGGGCAAAGAGCATGGCCTTAATAATCCGGAAGGCCCTCACGCCGGTGACCTGCCTAATCTCGAAGTAGGCAATAATGGTACAGGAGATATGAATATCACCACCGACCTTGTTACGCTGTCACCCGGGCCTACTACACTATTCACAGCCAACGGCACTGCGCTGGTTATTCATGCTGAACCTGACGATCAGATAACCAACCCTTCCGGCAATAGTGGCGCGCGGATTATCTGCGGGGTCATCGAGAAAAAATAAGTTTTTTATCTTTGCAGGAGTATGAACCTGGCCAGCAGCAGAGAAAAAACACGCACGTGACCATAACCCCGTGCTGTTTAAACATTTTTTATAACATAATACTCCTATTATATTGAAGGAAATACTTTAATATAATTTACAAAAGATAATTCAGCCGCGTAAGTCCTGTTAATAATTGAAATTTCAAAAAAATATTAAAATTCAATAAATCGGATCAATTTATCTCCTTCACTTACCCGCTTGAGAAAGTCTACTCTGTCAGTATAAGGGACTCCGGAAATTATCGAATCCGCAGCTTTCCTTCCAAGTCCGGGAAGTTCCCTGATGAGATTGGGAGAAGCGGTGTTGATAGGCAGAGGGTAAGGTATGCCGGTAATCGAGCGCATCCCATGTCCTGTGACCGTTACGTCGGTAAATTTCCGCAAAGGCAGGGAAGCAGGAATCCCTATCAGCAGAGGGTATGAGCCAAGCTGTCTTCCGAAGGTAATCCCTTTTTCATGCATTTCACACATTATGTCCCTGAGTACGGTACCTTCGGGGACAACACGCCGCAGCATTGGAAGGTCGATATTCTTTCTTACCCGTTCCTTGTAATCCAGAAAGAGCTTCTTGTGCTTTCTTGCGGCTTCGTCTTTTCCGTACATCGGAGTTCCGGGAAAAGCCATAACCTGGCGGATATTGATCCTGCGCAAGAGCAAGCCCGAATCGAGCACATCCTTCAGGAAATCATAATTAAACTGGAAAGTTTTCTTAGACTCGCCCATCAGCCCGTGCACGAAATTGATACCCGGAAGAATTTCGGGAAGCCCGTTTGCACCTCGGATGGCCCCAAACCTGTTCACAAGTTTGATCGCCTCAAAAACCTCCTCAGGAGTCGCCTTGAGGAAATTTGCCTCAATTACTGCTCTGTCGGCACTTTCCATTCCAAAAGCTGCCACGTCTCCTGCTGTATGATATTTAACTATCGTTTTCAGGATCTGCTCAGACTCTTCAGGGTAAGCTGCAAGTGTTATCGGGTTTGCGTTATCCATATGGAGCACAGATAGCTCTGGAGCCGAGTTTCGGATTCCCCTGTAGAGCCTTTCAATAGCCTCCGGATCGGGCTTCGGGATAGGCCCTCCAGTATCCGTGCCGTGGTAGGAGAAAAGGTCAGGCTGTCGACCGATCCTGAAGTATCGGGCTCCATGGGAGTAAAGGGAAGATACCTCGAAAGTTACATCCTCGATGGGACGGTAGTCGGAAGCCCCGTAAAAAGGTTCTGTGCAGAAAGAGCAATGAACCTGTCTGCCGCAGCCCCTGTAGGTCTCAAGCTCGCACATACAGTAAGGAAAATCAGGGTGCTGTCTGACCAAAAAGGCTCCTCTGGGCCCCCAGCGCCCGATTTCGGCTGTTGTCCTGAAGCGGTGCTCTACAGAGTCTGGATTTCTTATCTTTGCAGAAGAAACTCCATTAATGCCGTCCTTGAAAAGATCATAAACAAAAGCTTCGAGATCCATTCTGGCAAGCACCGCACTTGCAAGGCTTATCCCTCCCTCAGTGCCTTTTGCAGCCCTTCCGCCTTCGCTGCTGAAACCGAGCCTGATAGGACCGCCTATAACCTTTACGCCGTGCGCAGTCCGGAAAATTGTCTCGATTTCCCCGGGCGTGATTGGGGATGCCCGAAGATATTTACCTGGCACGGTCATGCCTGCTATAACGATAACCAGGTCCGCTTTTCCTGCAAGTCCCCCTGCTCCGGGCGGGTTTTCTCGCAGGGTGTCAATGGTCAGGTAGTGAATGTCCCTTTCGGAAAGCCCGCGTTCCCTGAGAGCGCCTGCTATATAACGCGGGTAGGGAGAAAGGTAGGGAGGAACCCCAAGGCAGGCAGGTTCGTCAACATAGCCATCTATAATGAGTGCTTTCATGTCAATTCTTGTTTCCATTTGCTTGATAATCGAAGGTATACAGTGTAGTCAGATATAAGTTACAGGTAATTACAGGTAAACTGCATATAACATCGAGATTTCCATGCCCGTCCCCATCTTCTTTGCAGGCGCAGTTATAAGATTTAAGTGTTACAGAGATTTGAGTTCATAATTAAAAAACGAATGTTAGAAACAGTATGGAAAACGTCCGTGATAAATGGTAAAGAAAAGTAAAAACAACATTGTCGCAGAAATAAAGGGAAATGATTAAGGTTAGGATAAATAAAGATTTAAAAGAAATAATTAGGGCCGGGACCGAGAATCGAACTCGGGTCGTAGCCTCCACAGGGCCACAGGATGGACCTCTACCCTACCCCGGCCACAGGGGTCTGGTACTTCAGATTGAAGCAACCTATAGAAGGAGTTTTTTTATATAAAGTTTTTGCCGGAAAAGGCAGGAGACCCTCCTCAGGGAAGGTAAGGCTTCTCTTTTCCGGCCCTCGGGATGCAAAAATCCGGCTAAAAAATTCTCCCTGAATCAGTATCAGAGTTCTTTAAGCTTTTCAAGGGCAAGTTTTGCAGCCTTTTCTCCCGAGAGGAGCATGCCTCCGAAGACAGGCCCCATTCTTGGAGCACATGTTGCGGCATTTGCAGCCATACCCGCAACAATCAGGCCCGGATAGATCTCCTGGGTTGCATCGACGGCCAGGCGCTCGCCAACCTCTGACCACATGGGTTTTTCCCCGAGCAGCCCGAGTTCTCCGATCTTTGCATTGGGAATTTTCCTGAGAATCGTATTGCATACAACCGCATCATGCCCTGTCCCGTCAATTACGAGTTTCGTGCGGATCATGAGAGGGTCCACGTGCAGGCGCTGTGCCGTGACAGGCCCCCAGTTGATGACGATTCCTGTAACCCTGTCATTTTCCCGAATCATAACATCTTCAAAGCTAACAAGATTGAAAACCTCAGCCCCGGCTGAAGTTGCACCTGCAATCAGCTTCCCGACGGACTCTACGGAATTCGCCACATAGTACCCGGCCTGATACTCTCTATACCTGATCCCGAAGTCGTCAAGGATGCGGCAGGCCTCTTCCTGCACAACTATGCGCGGGAACATCATGCCTCCGGCCCACATGCCACCCCCGAGCGACAGCTTCTGTTCGTAAATAGCAACCTTTGCCCCTGCCTCCGCAAGATACTTTGCGGCCACCAGGTTTGCAGGCCCTCCTCCTACGAGTGCCACATCAATATCCGTATAATCAAGGAAGGTTTTAGAATACTCATCAAAAATTGCCCGTGTGATTATAACTTCGTCAAGTTCCATTTTAATCTCTCATAAACTTTTAAGGTTAAAAGTCCGAAATCAGCCCGGCTCTTTCAGGAATAAGTACAGGGAATTGTAAACCCTGATCTTTCGACATTAAAATTCACATTTTGATTATGGGCATTGCTTTTAAAGTTGTTGGAATCGATGGAGGAGATAGGAAAAAACGGCTGAGAAATAAATTCACTGATGAAACTATAAAATTCTTAAGTTATCCAGAGCTGGATTTCATTTCTGTAGAATTTTACATACACCGACATTATATCCTTGCGGTGAGAAAGTCCGGAAAATCAGAAAGTAAGGCCAGAAATTTTGAGGTAAACTTTTGAGGTAAACTAAAGTTTAGCAGGGATACGCTCCCGAGTTTTAATGTTTGCTGGAGTTTCATTTTTGTGATTATAATTTCGGGTGTAAATGGTGTAAATATTACAGTAATTTACTCAAAACTCTACAGCCGCAGCCATCAAGAAGAAGCTGTACCTTTGATTTTCTTCCGGGTCGCATATGCCCGCAGTATTTCTAACTAACTTCATTGTCTGGCCGCAGCAGACACGCACGGCAAACTGCACTCTGATTTGCAAATCAGCCCTCTTAAGCTCGCTTCAGTATCTTTATTATAATTAGCCCTCTTGAGCTCACTTCAGTATCTTTATTATAAATAAGCCCTCTTGAGCTCACTTCAGTATCTTTATTATAAATAAGCCCTCTTGAGCGAACGAAGTGAGCGAAAAGGGCAGCGTACTCCCGAGCCGCAATTCGGGCGAGGCGCAATTCGGGCGAGGCGCAATTCGGGTGCCGAAAAAGGATTCTATATAATCAATGATCCTGTTTTCGAAAGAAGGATAAGGGAAATTCTTGTCGGTGGAAGAGAGTGGATGGAATCTGTATAGATTTCTTTATCAGTATTATATAGTGCCGTTAGTAAAAGAATTAACCGTTTTAAGGATCAAAACTCCAGCAGTTGCGTAAATTATTAAAAGATACCAGGGCAAAATACTATTTTTTTCTTCGTCCTTCAGGAACAGATAGAATACAAAAACCAGTAAAGGAGCATATTTCGATGCAGAGTCGAGTTGAACATGGATTATATTCTCTGGTATGGTTATAAGTACTAGTGTGCAGACTGCAGCGACTATCGATAACTTTACATCATCGGCCAGAGACATTATGTTAAATAGCCCTTAATATCGTATAATCTTTTGTTTTTATATAAATAATTTTATTAATTTGCGTTAAAATTAATCCTGAAGAATTAATTCGCCAGCGTTTTTAATAGCATAAAATGAGCTCATGATTCTTCGTATACAGGAAAGCCAGAAAAGAGAAATCAAAATAAAAGAAACCAGGATAATCATGTAACGTTAAAAAAAGGATTATATAAAGACTTGAGCGCCAAAATGCCAGAGTTAGTTTTAGATCAAATTTTCTGCTCAACCAGCCCCCCATTGGTAAAGAACATCCTCTGACCTGTGTTTTCGGAATAGAGAATAAGCTGTTCGTTCTCAAAACCTGCTGATTTTACACTGGTTAAAAGTGACAGGTATTCGCTGTCCATAGACCCGGGCCCGCATGCAATAAGCGTCATTACAGGCGGATCAAGCGTAAGGTTATTTTCCTCAAGAATGTAGTTCCCGCTGCCGCCGTTGCAATCAGCTTTGATATAATATCTGCCGTCAGGGAAGAAAGCAAGCGTGTAATTCTCAGGATCCGGCACTACAGTTTTATTTTCAGGTTCGTCGGACTGCTGAAAACCTGTCCACTGCCATTCAACATTTGTTAGGTTATCAGCCGAAATTACGCCGGAATTTGCCGGGGTCGCAGCAGGCTCAGGAGAAGTATCTCCCTGCTCGGCACAGCCTTGCGAAAACGACATCATGATTATGATTATAACAGTAAAGAATAAAGAAATCAGGTCTAATGGCTTATTTTTTATTTTTATTCTCAATTTCATTACATTCCTCCCAGATTAACTCTGTAATCCAATGAATACTGATATATCCCTTAATCCAATGAATTTTTGTATATTCCTTAATCCAATGCATTTTTTGATATATCCTTTATTTAGACTTCAATTTGATTTGCAGTCATCGGAATTAATAAGTGAAATATAAATCGAAATTTATAATACCTGATTTGGGTTCAGAAAGCCAGATTCCTATGTTTCTTTAATCGACAAGGCTAACCTTATTGATAACAGAATAAGAACCTGGATTAGGAGGATAAGAGTGAAAATAAGTGCACGCAATGTGCTGAAAGGCAGGGTAAAAAGAATAGTACACGGATCAGTTAACTCCGAAGTAGTAGTTGAGCTTCCGGGTGGTATGGAAATTACTTCCATTATTACAAAAAACTCGGTAGAAAACCTGGATCTGAAAGAAGGGCGTGAGGTATACGCAGTAATTAAAGCCACAAGCGTGATGTTAGCTTCTGACTGACCGTTCGAGTTGCAGTACTGCACAATCGCAAACCCTCATCAGGGCTCTTGTAACCAGGAAAGCAGGTTATTACTATCTCAAATCAATAGATTATTACTATTTCAGACGGATTCTTGAGAACTTTACCCTTACAGAACAAGTTTAACAGTGGGAATTCTTAGAAAAGCAAATTTAAAAAGCCAGATAAGATCTAAAAAGTCAGATCATCCTTAAAAGCCAGGTCATCCTGAGAATCACCTTAAAAATTGCATAATTGAGCAAAGGAGGAGTCATTTTGCCAAAAGAAGACAAAGAACCATCTTTCCAGCCTGAACCGATACCTGATCCTGAGCCCGAACCTGTTCTTCCACCTGAGCCGATACCTCATCCGGAGCCGGAAATTGAGCACGATAAGAAACCAAAGAAAATTAAATAACTCCAGGTTGACGTACGGCAGCTATGATCTCGAAAATTTATATAGCTCACTCCGAGCAGGATGAGCCCCTTGCCCAGGAACTTGCCAGGGCACTCTGGGCCGTGGAACTGGAAAGCTTTTCATCCCTCTACAGGAAGGCTCGAATTCTTTCCCTGGGCGAAAGGATACGTTTTGGTATTCGCCAGTCCGACTGCTTTATCCCGATTCTCACACAGGAAGGTGCAGGGTCGCCGGAAGTGAATCAGGAGATCGGCCTTGCGGTCGGAGCCGACCAGCTTGTAATTCCTCTGGTAGAGAGAGGAGTTGAACTGCCTATCCTGATACATCACCTCCAGCCCATTGTGTTTTCTCCTGAGGCTTATGAAGATGCTCTTGGGAAATTGATACAGAACCTGAGAGAACTAACCAGGCTTGATTGGCTGAAGATAAAGTGCCCCTATTGCGGGGAGGAAATGACGCAGTACATCTCACCCCAGGAAGAGGTAGAAAGAGCGCTTCTCGCAGGGACACACCTTGAGACAAAGTGCAGTTATTGCCAGAAAAACCTTCATCTGGACCCAAGAACTTTCAGGCCTGTGCTCTGATCATGGATTAGCAATCGGATTGAAAATGGAGAAGAGGTTGAATTGATGGGAAGAAAAGTCACAAACGAAATAAAAGATGAGCCAGGAGAGCCAATGGTAGCTCGATCCAAAATGGGTGAAGCGGCTGTAAGTGAATTAGAGGTCAAAGGAATCGAAAATCTCACCCCGACGGAGAAGAAACACCTGCTTCTGCAACTTGCCCGAGATAGGGTTAAGGATAGTTCTGCAGGCCCATGGGAAATCGTTGACGTCTTCAGAGAGGAATGGAGGGCCGTAAAAGATACACTGGCTCAACCGGTAGAAATCGATTTAAGGGATACAGGAAGGGACTCCCTCTTTCGGGTACTGCTGGATATAACACAGCTAGAAAGACAACTCGAAACACAGGAACAGGAATAACACTTTTTAAATCTAAATTTTAAATTTAAAGCTGCTTCATTTTTAAATCATTTTCATACTATGCTGGATTTCTACCACATTTTCAGCGCGATATAAGAAAGATAATAGAAAAGATAATAGAAAGGTAATAGAAAGGTAACAGAAGGGTAATAGAAAGGTAATAGAAAGAAAAGAAGACAACAGAGAAAAGAAAACAAAAAGTGCAGGAGAAGAGTGGAGGTAAAAACAGCAACCTTAACAGATCGAAAAGTAGCAGGACTTAACAGATCGAAAAGTAGCAGGAGAAAAGTTGAGGTAAAAATAGCAACCTCAACAGGTCAGTTAAAGATTATCAATGAAAACCATAAGGCTCAATGCCGAATATATCAATACCTTTTAGGTTTGCGCTTCGCGTAACACTCCCTGCAATAGACCGGCCTGTCAGGGTCCGGTTTGAAAGGCACCTCTGTTTCTTCGCCACAATCTGAACACTTTGCCTTGTGCATCGTCTGTGGTCCTCTACTATAGTCGCGTTCTCTGCTGGAACCCCGATCCCTCTGGGAACCTCTTCTTTCCATTATGATTTCCCCTATTTGTTTTCTCATTAAAGTTCATACTAAGAAATTATCAAATAATCCAAAAAGAACCTCATTTATGAACGTGTTATTGTCTGGGGGTCTCGATGAACTAATTGAATTATTAATATCTGGTATGATGGTATTTATTTTTACTGCATTAAGCTGGATTAAGCTTTAACAATTTCTTGCCTTTTGGCCCGAGCGCTCCGCAATTCATTCCTACCAGCTATGCGATTTTCCTCATATTACTATAACATTTGTCGCATTAAATCCCAGATAATAATCGGGTTTCCAGAAGTAATATTAAGAAGTTCCGACAAAAATTTGTAACATTCTACTGCATTATAATAATTTTTTATTTTCGCTAGAAATTCAGCATCGAAGCCGTCATAGAAATAGTATGGAACTCCGGTCAGGTATCGGGTTCCCGAAAAAGAAAGGAGTTTGTTAACCTCCCTATTTTTATTTCAAATGGGGAACAGCTTCTTCCCTCGAATTTAGTTCTTCCTTTAATAAATTATCTAAAAGAGTTAGTAAATTCCTTCCCACGATCTCTTTCTTTAGATTCGATCAATATCCTGTATCCTATCATGTGAGAGAACTCAGGTATCTTAAGAGATCATGAAGGATCTACTATTTTCTATAATGTTCCCCATTTGATGTTTATTCTTTTACTTGCAGTTTATTTTTATTAGTCCCCTTTTCTTCCTCTGCCTTCTTTCTTTCCCCTACCTCCTTTCTCCCCTCCTTTCTCTTCGATATGTCCTGTCTCCCCTCTGAACTCTTTGCTGACATCTGCAGCGTTCTCGTATTCCCTGTCCGGGATATCCTCAAGAATCTGCATTACTTCTTGAGGGGCCTTGTTGTCTCTAGCTTTCTCAATAATTTCCTGTTTCCCTGCTGGATAATCCATGCCCTTTAAAGCTTTCTGGGTTTCAATAGGAGGACTTCCAGCGCCTCTGTGACTTATTCCTTCTCCTCCTTCCCGGCCTCCTCTTCCTGTGTCTCCTTTAAATTCCTTGCTGACATCTGCAGCGTTCTCGTATTCTTTATCTGGAAGCTCCTCGAGATCCCTCATCACATCTTCACTGGCTTGATGTTTTTTGGCGTGCTGGAGAAGCTTTTCCTTATTTACAGGATAGTCAATATCTTTTAGAGCTTTTTGAACTTCAATAGGACTTGATTCCATAAATTACCCCCCATATTATTACATTTGTTCGAATTCTTTGTTAACTTTAGCAAAACTGGTGTACACTTTATCCGGAAGACTTTTAATGTCATCCAGTACATCCTCACTTGCATTATGCTGCCTTGCATGTTCAACAAGATCTCTTTTCTCTGCAGGATATTCTGTATCTTTCAAGACCTCCTGAACAGCAGCTGGACTTGTCTTCACAAGTATACCCCAGGCTGGTAATTTTCCTTCAGTTTTTACATTCCTTTGAATTCCTTGCTGACATCTGCAGCATTGGCGTATTCCTTGTCTGGAAGCTCCTCAAGCACTTTCATCACTTTTTGACTGGCTTCATGCTTTTTGGCGTGTTTAAGAAGATCTTCTTTCTTTGCAGGATAATCCATATCTTTTAAAGCTTTCTGGACTTCAATTGGACTTGTTTCCATAAATTTTCCCCCATATTATAATTTATATTCTTTAGCTTATTTTCCCTGAAATTCCTTGCTGACATCAGCAGCGTTGGAGTATTCCTTGTCCGGAAGTTCCTCAAGAACCTCAATTACCTTATCGCTAGCATCATGCTTCTTAGCGTGCTTAATAAGCTCCTTCTTGTGTACAGGATAATCAATATCTTTTAAAGCTTTCTGGACTTCAACTGGACTGACCTGCATTAAATATCCCCCCAATGTTTATTTTCCTCCGAATTCCTTGCTGACATCTGCAGCATTGGCGTATTCCTTGTCTGGAAGGTCTTCGAGAACCTCAATTACCTCACGGCTGGCGTCGTGTTTTTTAGCGTGCTCGATAAGCTGCTTCTTATTTACAGGGTAATCTATATTTTTTAAAGCCTTCTGGACTTCAATAGGACTGGTTTGCATAAATTTCCTCCACATTTTGTGTATTTTATTTATTTTCTTGGTTTCATACTGGTATAGTCAGTATCGATATACTTTCTTACAATCAACATATTTTATGGAAGAAAGTTTTCTCTGGACAGATTCTCTGGACAGAAAGTCTTCTCTGTCTTCTCTGTTGTCTGAACCCCTCTACTACCAAACCTCTGGTACTGTACTCTCAGATGTATTCAGCACTATCGATTGCATTATATTCGATAGTTCACTTTTTGCAGGGGAAAATCATTCTTTCGATACCATCCGGTCCTGTACTGGATTTAATCTAAAAGCCCCTGCTCAGTAAATCAGTACTCTTTTGGTTTTGGCGGTTTGATGCGTTCCCTTTCCAGATGTTCAATTTCCCTGGTAACGTCATCAGGGGTGTTATACTCTATTTCAGGTATCCCCCTCAGAAGGTCCAGAAAATCACTGCTTGCCTGCTTACCCTCGGCAAACTTAACAAGGTCGTCTCTGCTTGCAGGATAACCTATTCCCCTGCCGGTTATAAATTCCTCAACCTCGCCTGGACTCCTTTTTATAAGTTCACCTCCCCGGATTCAGGTAGCTATTGCCCTTCCCAGTTAGTTGCCCACCCTCCATTGAGTATTATGTAAAGTATAATATAAAAAAGAATTCAACTCAAACGTTTAGTAGAAGATGATTATTTAGGCCGAGCAGCTTCTCGGTTTTTTTTAGAATTAAAGACAGAACGTACCTGCAAACCAGGGTTTTTGGTTAGCATCTATTGAAAGGTGTGCCCTCAGAGATAGCTTGGTTTAAATCAGGTAAATTGAAGAAAAAAGCCCCATTGTAGCGGCAACAGATGCCGAAAATATACTTCATCAGGAAATCAATTCGTCACATATCTAGAAAAACTTTCTTGAAAGCTACCGAAGCTTATAGTTAACAAATTGAAATAAATTAATATGTATTTCGGCTTGTAGTTCTATAATATAAAACTAGCGCTGAACCTGTCTGAGGGTAGGCATGTCAATTTTCAGTGCTGACCAGTTATTGAGGTGTATTTGCTCCTTATAAAGTATCAGGTAAAGTATTCGCCTGCTATTGAAAAGTTTTCAGCTGCCTGGCATATAAAAGATATTGTTTCCTTCTTTTAACTGAAAGCCTTTAATACGAGTTTCTCTAGATAAGAGTCCAGATCACTAACAGTAAACTGAGGAAAAAATAGACCAGATGTAATTTTATGATCGCAGAAAATCTTCTAATCCTTATACTTGGCCTCGTTCTTCTGGTCAAGGGTTCAGATTACTTTGTAAAATCAGCTTCAACGATTGCAGAGAAGCTTGGTGTTTCCGAATTTGTAATAGGTCTGACACTTGTAGCGGTCGGAACATCAATCCCGGAACTTGCTTCGTCAATAGCTGCTTCTCTCCAGCAGGCAAGCGGTATCGTAATCGGGAACGTGGTTGGGTCAAATATTGTAAACATAGGGTTCATTGTCGGGCTGGCTGCAGTTATCTCTCCAATGAAAACCGAAATAGAGATGCTCAGGAGAGATGGTTATATCATGCTTCTTGCAGCTGTGCTCTTCTTTGTATTTGTCCTGAATGGAGAACTTTCAATACTGGAGTCAGTCTTTTTCATACTGATCTTCATAGCCTATGTATTTTTCCTGTTTGAGGAAGCCGAAAAATACGAAGGAAAGCTGCATTTCAAAGAATTCGTAATATACTTCTTTAAGTTTGAATACATAAGCAGCGCAAGGCAAAAGTTCAATTGCATAAGAAATGGAAACGCCGGAGATGAAAACTGCCCGCCCAGGGAAGGTTTCGCAAAAGATATTCTGATCCTGATAGTAAGCTGCGCAGCAATTGTAATCGGGGCAAGGTATTTTGTGGACAAATCAATCTTCTTTGCAGAACTGTTTGGAGTTCCTGAAACCATAATAGGTACCACGCTCGTAGCAGTCGGCACTTCCCTTCCGGAGCTTGTGGTGACACTATCTGCAGCAAAGCAGGGTTTCGGAAGTATAGCCCTTGGCAATATTATAGGCTCGAACATCGCAAATATATTTTTGATTCTCGGACTTTCAGGGTTGATCTATCCTGTAGCTGTCGAGCAAATAAGTCTATCCTTTACGACTCCGGCTATGATTTTAATAAGCGTTATACTCCTTGTGTTTATCAGTACAGGCTGGGAAATAAAAAGGTGGGAAGGAGCGGCTTTAATAGCCTTTTACGCAGCTTTTCTTATAGTGCTGTTCAGGATAGGGTAAAGAAGTCGAAAACCGAAAAATTCCCGGAAAACAGGCCAGAGTTAAAATCTCTGCCTGTTTTACAGAAAACTTCAAATTTTTTGCTGCTTACTCTGATCAGGTACTTGAGTATTGCTAGTTTTTTCGATACTTAAGCTCTGCTAGTGTCTTGCCAGTTTTCCCGATACTTAAGCTCTGCCAGTGCCTTGCCAGTTTTCCCGAAGCTATTTCAGGCTAATATCTCCGGGCTCGAAGTACCCTGTGAGAAAGCAATTTAAAATCCGTGCAGCCACTGCTATTTTCCTGCCAGTTAAAGTAAACTCAGCAATAACTGTATCAGGATCAGCAGGATAATCAATCCGATAATTAATCTTAGAATCCCGACCACTATTTTTATACCCCCGTTTATAGATAAATAAAATATAATTTTCATATAATTTAAATCTACAGCATGCTTCGGGAAAATCCTCAGGTGTTAGATAAACCGATAATAAACATAAGTAAACCTGAAAATAAAGGAATCAAAAAATTGTCATTAAAGAAGAACTTGAATATCATTTGAGAATTAAATTCCCGGATTGTCTGCAAACCTATGACGCTTTCCAGCAGCATTCCGCCTGCAGCCCCGATAAAAGCCTGAAGAGGGGTCACAAAAAATAAAGCCGCTAAAAAGGCTGCGATTATACCTGAGACAGTCCCTTCTACGGTTTTTTCCCCCGAGTATGGCAGCTTATGCCTGCCTGCCAGTACGCCTGCGGCGGTTGCTACCGAGTCTCCGAACGCAACTATTGCAATCGAAGCATACACGATTTCCTCAGGAAATAATATATAAGAGAAGGTTATTCCGCAAAGGAGCAGGATAGTTCCTTTAAACGGTATAGTCTGCTTCGAAGGCCTTCCCCATCTGCACAGGAATGTAGACAATGGAAGCGGGAGCTTGTCCAGAATAATAGCTATTGAGATTGTCACATAGAAAGCAAGCAAAAACAGCAGGAGAGTAAGAGCCATATCTCCGGCTGCCCGGACTAAAAGAATTAAAGTTATACCGGTGAACAGGTGTATTAACTGGCGCTCAACCTCACCTTTAAGAGTGGCTTTTTTATCGAGGTAATCGCACTTTAAGTTCTGGGTGTATTCATTTGCCATAAAATCACTTTTTAGTGACCTTACACAGGTGTTTAGTCCCAACAGGCTACCGGAAAAGATCTGAAAATAAAGGCCTGAAACGTAAGTCTTTTTCCTGAATTTCTGATTACAAAAGAATCATTTTTTGAAATATATAAAATATATACAGAATAAATTTACCGGATTATAGGAACAGGAAACCAAGGATTCGATTTAGAGAGAAAGTCCGGATGTCAACTTAAATTCACCAGGGAGAAGATATTGAGACTCTACACTAAGAAGTATCTCTTCCGGAAGCCGGGATAATCTTTAAAAGTGGGACAACCTTTAAAGGTATTTGTGCACCCAAGAACTATATTCTTCAACAACCAGTAATGATGGGGTATAGAAATGCCAACGATAGTTCACTTTGACATCCCGGCGGATGATCTTGAGCGGGCACAGAGTTTTTATTCCAGACTATTTGGCTGGAAGTTTGAAAAGCCCATAGAAACCATGGAATACTACCTGGTTGAAACTGAAGACCTTGAAGGGAATCCCGGGCCAGGGGGAGGCCTTGGAAAAAGGGAAGCTGCAGATCAGAGAATGATGAATTATATAGGTGTTAACTCAGTGGACGAGTACCTGGAGAAAATTGAAAAACTCGGAGGTAAGGTGCTCATGACAAAAACCGCTGTGCCCGGTATGGGATATCTTGCAATCTGCATGGACACTGAAAATAATCCATTTGGGATCTGGGAAGATAATGAAGGAGCTAAATAATTTAGATTAACAAAGATGTCTTAAGATTAGCAATAGATATGTTTAAATTAGCACAAATATCTGTTTTCAAAGATATAGAATATTTTTGAAATAAAAACGATGTCTATTTTTATATTCAACTTCCAACCAGTAAAGTTACAAGCATAGATATCCCTGATTTTTCAGATCATATTATCCGCATGGATAGTTGAATGATACCTGATACCTGAGATATACCTACAACCTCAAGTTCTGTGTTCGATGATTCTTAGCTCCATTTAGATAAGCATCAAACTCAAAGCTCCATTTAGATCAGCATCAAACTCAAAACCCAAGGTCTACAGCTATAATAAAGCTGCATTAAGTCCTTCGCGGCAGCCTGCGCAAGCTTGCGGAAACAACTCAAGTGCAACAACCGGTGGATTATCCTATACCACACACGAGTATGAAAATAAAAACAACTAAATATATTGTATATTTTTTACCTTGGATGCTCTATGAGCCACAGTGGGTTCCCATAAAGGTCTAAGATGAGCGCCTGGATACCATAAAGTGCCTTTCCCGGCTCCTGTACAATCGTTACGCCCTTCGATCTTAGCTCATCGCACGTCTTCCTGCAATCATCGACTTTAAACATCAAGGCCGGGGTTTTACCTATGAGTTCTGTTTCCCGCTTTGCCTCAGCCTCGCCTTGCATTTCGGCATTGGGCACATGGAGAATTATTTCCGTACCCTGACCTTTTGGGGCGACGGACAAAAAGCGCCATCCTGATACCGGGCTAACATCTGTAACTTTTATAAAGCCAAGTTTATTCGTATAAAAGTCAAGTGCCTCATTATAGTCTTTTACGAATAACATTACATGCGTCATATCTTCGATCATAAACACACCTCAAATAACATAAACATTGCAGGTCTTTAATAAGGTCCAAACATGCCATTTTTGAGAAGGTTTTTTTCAGAGTAACCTTCTTGTCTTATCGGGGTAAACATGGCATCTTCTGCCTCAAATCATTATAGAACTGCATGAGAGTAGACCATAAATAATTCCAGAACTTAAAAAGGTTAAAAGTTATAAAATTGACGGCATTCTTCCCATGACTTAAGTCAGGGGCATTCTGCCTTCAGGTTGTAAAGTCTTTTTGAGCAGAAGCTTCAAAAGCGGCATCTATATAAAAGGTGTCTATATAGAAATCAAAAAGAGAAATAGGAGTTCATCCCATCTCTTTTAATGCCGGTAAAATATTTTTCCCGTAGGTTTCGAGGAAAGCTATCTGGTCTGAGGCTGCCGAATGGAGATAAATGTGTGTGAAACCCAGATCAATATATTTCTTTACGAATTTAATGTGGTCTTCGGGATTTTCCGAAAAGCAGGCATTCTTTCGTATCGTATCAGGGCCCACGACTTTACCATTCTGAGCAGACATCTCCGGAGTGTAGATTTTATTCACGAAAAGGGCAGGTATAAGCGCTCCAGCCCAATACTTCATAAAGTTTTCGAGGGATGCTTCAGGATCTGCCCCATAGTCGACAAAAAGCTCAACTGCTTTTGGCAGGTTTTCCGGACTTTTACCTGAATCCCTGGCCCCCTTTTCAAACTCGGAAAGAATCTGCTCATATTTCTGCGTATCCGACTCTCCTCCTACGGTTAAAAGGCCGTCCCCATAGTAACCTGCAACATAGGCACTTTCGGGCACTAGAGAGGAAATATAGATCGGAATATTGTTTTTAGGCAGCGTATATAGTTTGGCGCTCTTTGTCCGGTAGTAACACCCATCAAAGCTGACCTTCTGCCCTGTCCAGAGTTCACGGATAAGTCCGATTGCCTCTATCATTCGTATCTGACGCTCATCATATTCTGGCCATTCGAGGGTTACGGGATACTCGTTTAAAGCTTCCCCTGTTCCAACCGCAAGATAGGTCCGTCCCCCGGCAAGCGATGATACGGTTGCAGCAGCCTGAGCAATAACAGCAGGGTTATAGCGCAGAATAGGGCAGGTCAGGCCTGTTCCCAGTTCTATGCTTTGAGTACTCACAGCTGCCGCACCAAGCCAGCTCCAGATAAAACAGGCCTGCCCGCTTTCACTCCAGGGGTGGAAATGGTCACTGGCATCAATACTTTCAAAGCCTGTCTTTTCAGCAGTTATGACCTGTTGCAGCATCTCCGACGGAGGAAACTGTTCAGGCGCAATTTTATATCCTAGTTTAAGCAATCTAACCCCCCATTGATTTGTCTATAATTCAAGAATTATAAATTATATTAGATAATCATATTCAGACTCAAAAATCCTCACTTCAGCTTAATGTATCCTGCTGATAAAATCCTATATCCTTGTAGACCTGAGCCTGGAAGAAAAAGAAAGAGTAAAGAAAAAATAAAGTGAGAAAAGGAAAAGAGGAAGGCAAGAAAAGAGAAGAGGAAGTCGAGAAAAGGAAAGGGAGGAGGTAAGAAAAGAAGAAGAGAAAGTCGAGAAAAGGAGAAGGCAAAAAAGTGAAAGAAGAAATAGAAAAAAGAAAGGGAGAAAAGTAAAAAAGAAGGAGAAAATGCAGGTTCGATCCGGAGCTTAATCTAAGAGTGTAAAATACATTCTTCTATTGCTTTTTCCTTTGTTCTGCAGTTTTGTGATCTTTATGCCTTTTATTTCTTCAGTGTTTTTAACATGAGTTCCCCCGCAGGCTTCGATTGTCACTCCTTCGATTTCGACCATACGCACTTCTTTTATTTCATCGGAAAAGCCTTTTGCCAGGGTAGTTAACCGTGAGAGCTTTTCTTCGGCTTCTTTGCGGCTTACAAGGTAGAAATTAACAGGATTTTTCCGGGCTATAAGGTCGTTGGCAATTTTCTCGTACTCAGCAAACTTATCTCTGTCAAAGGCCTCAAGGCTGAAATCCACCCTGCTCTGGTCAAGGCCAAGCTGGTTTCCGGTTATCTGGGCTCCTGCCTCTTTTTCAATTACGTTTGCGATTACATGAGTTGCCGTATGCATGCGCATGTGCCTGTAACGGCGATCCCAGTCTATGAATCCTTTCACTTTGTCCCCTGCTTTTAACCCGTTTGAAACATTTTCACCAGCGAGCTCATGACTGATTTCTCCATCGAACTTGCCTGCATAAAGGACATTAAACTCAGCCCCGTCGGATTCGCGGACTAACTTTCCGGTATCACCTGGCTGACCTCCACTTTCAGGATAAAAGGCGGTACGGTCAAGAACTACAAATCTATCATCAGTCGCCTTTTCGACAGTTGCTTCGAACTCTTTCAGGTAACAATCAAGGAAATAAAGCGCCTCTGTCATTGCCAGACCTCTTTTCTTAAACTTAGTAAATGGAAATAAATTTTCGCTCAAGCCTGCGTGATCAAATTTTTTTAAAGTTTGCGGGACTCAGGAGGCAGAATTAGGGAAGGTTACTTTTACACCGCTGTCGATTAAACTGATACTGGAAAGAAGTTTTTCCTTTCCATGTTCCAGTTCTTCCCTTAAAACAGCCAGCTTTTTTTCGGAATCTTCAATATCTTCTTCAAGCAAGCGAGTTCTGCTTAGAAGTTCGGTCTCCTTATGTTCTAGTTCGACCAGTTTTCCGGTATCCGAGTTTTCGATTTCAGCTCTCTTTGTCTCAAATTCCTTCAGGGCTTCAAGGTACTCCTTTTTCCGTTCCGGAAAACCCGAGATTGCAGCTTTAACCTGTAAGAGGGCTTTTTCTTTTTTCTGGGCCTGCATATCCAGGGCATTATCCTCAAATACCTTTTGAAGCTCAGGAAAAAAAGAAGGATCCAGATGTGCGGGATCTTCAAGGCAAATATCAAGCTGTTTCTTTACTTCCGGCTTTAAGGTATACCTGCTGCTTTCGTGAAGTTTTTTAATTCTCGAGAGATGGCCAGACAGCGGCAGGATAAGAGAACTCAAGCCTGCCTCGGCTTTCCTGAGTTTCTCCCTGGCCGCAGAAAATTCTGCCTCCAGGTTCTGCAGATTCTGCCAGGCAGCTCCTTTTCTGAAATCCTCAAGAGCCTGGCTGGCTCCCGAAGCTTCAGCCCTCAAAGCCTGGACTTTGCGGCCTCTGGATTCCATTCCCAGCTCTTCGGCTGCTATTGAGGCCGAGAGCTTCTCTATTTCATTGATGTCCGAGTAAGCTGCTTCTATGGCATCCATTTCCTTCTTATTTACCAGAATTACCTCTCTGAGCTCGTTAAAAACCGCACCCAGGCTGGCAAGGCTTTCACTAACTTCTTTTGATTCCTCGGGAAAAACGCCTCTGGTATACCTGAAACTCCGGTTCATATGCTCCAGGCAGGTATCGAGACTCTGCGTAGCTGCCCCGTAGAAGCTTTCCAGAGCCCTGAAATCCCTGTTTTCCTGCACCCTGATTTTATCTATCAACAGCGTGACCTGTTTTGTCACATTTTCCCTGTTGCTCTTCGCTCGCTTTACAGCCCTGATATCAAAGTCTCCCTCGACTCTGGCTTCCGCAAGCCTTAAGTTACTTTCTTTAAGTGCCGAAAGCGAAACTTCAAGTTCTCTCAAAAGGCCGGATGCATCCTTTTCTACTCGGGAAGATATTTTTTGAGACCTGGAATCCAGCCATGCGGGCAGGTCTTCAAAATTAATTTCCTTGAGACCGGTCTCCTCACTGGAATCTTCTTTTTTTCCGAAAATTTTCTTAATCCACTTCAACCTTGACCTTCCCTGAATTTGATAAAATTACTTAAACTTATAAAATTACTTAAACTTATTTCTTTAGTCCTGTATATCTTTGAAACTTGTTCTATGAAAGATTTATTCTGTAAAAGACTTTCCTGGTTAAAAAGGCAGCATAAAAGAAAGTTATTTTCTACAGATACTTATAAAAGAAATTAATTGCATTTTATACTGACGGCACATCTGATTAGTATAATCCTGCACTTTACTTTATAAGTCTACTCTTTGTAAACTCTCTCTTTATAAGTTATACTGGACAGCGGCATGAGAATCGTTTTTGTTCTTCTCCGAAAAGGAGATAAAAAGCGAGGAAGGTAAAAATGAGCTATGGGATAATGCAGCAGGTAATTCCGTATACCGGGATAACGGTATCCAGACTGATTTTCGCAATTATAGTGCTCGTCGTGGGATTCATTTTATCAAAATATACTATTGGTATTTTCAGGAAAGGAATACAGAAAACAAAGATTCCGGACCTCACCATCCAATTTCTCACCCATTTATTAACTGTCTTCCTTTATGCGATTGTTATTCTTGCTTTCTTGAAGAGCCTTAACTTCGACGTGGATAGTTATATAGTGGGAGTTTCTGCAGTGATAGGTCTGGTTCTCGGTCTGGGCATGCAGGACACCTTCACAAACCTGACTGCCGGAGTATGCGTTGCAGCAATCAGGCCTATAGATATGGGAGAGACCGTAACCGTAAACGGACAGACGGGAAAAGTAAAAGCAGTAGGGATTATGTCAACCGAGCTCCTGACTCCTGACAACCAGCTCATAACAATCCCGAATAAGCTAGTCTGGGGAAATTCCATTGTTAATATGACACGCATGCCCACGAGAAGAGTTTCCGTAGATGTGGGAATAAGCTACTCCTCAGAAATTGAAAAAGCCATTGGGATAGCACTCAATCTTATGAAAACACACCCTCTTGTCCTTCAGGAACCAGAGCCCGCAGTAGTGACTACCGAACTTGCTAATTCCTCGGTAAATTTGCAACTCAGGGCCTGGGCAAAGACCGGTGACT
This sequence comes from Methanosarcina sp., assembly GCF_049706645.1. Classification (GTDB taxonomy): domain Archaea; phylum Halobacteriota; class Methanosarcinia; order Methanosarcinales; family Methanosarcinaceae; genus Methanosarcina. The sequence goes on from NZ_JBNAKP010000003.1 coordinate 56,044, forward strand.
TTCCAGCTGTAAAGAATAGTCTGACAGCAGGCATATTTGAGGCATATAACAGAGAAGGAATCGAAATCCCGTTCCCCCAGATGGATATAAACATAAAAGAAATTAAACCGAAAGAAAGTGAAAAACACATAACAGAACAAAAGATAACGGTGCAGGTAGAAGCGCATGACGTGGAAGGAGGGCTATACTAGCAGAGCCGATCTATCCTGTGAATAATTTGCCTTTACCTGCCTGACCACCTTATCCCTGTTTATTAGCATGTTATATGGAACATTGCAGTGATCCTGCCCTCGGTTTCGTTCCAGCGTTCAACTGCCCAGGGAGTCGGAAAAAGCTCCACGCCGCACTTCTTTTCCCTGAAAAAATCTTCAGCTTCCTCCGAGAGTTTCACAAAACCTGTCTGTCCGGTTCCTATAATGATTTTCTCTGTTCCTTCCTCATAGATGTATTTTGCTTCCTCAAGCGAAACTTTATGAGAGGTTCCATATAGTTCCTTTGACAGTTCTTTCTCTCTTTTTTCTACCTGCCCATTGAGGCGAATAAGTATGTCATATTTATAGGTCTCCCCATCTACAGTAATCGAACCAAAACTGGTGGAATCAATCTTCGGTTGCATGATTTACCTCTTAAATTAAAACTGAGAATGAGATTTCATATTGTACAATTGTCCCACATACTTCATATATACGTATGTCTTGAGCAAACTTACGTCAAGCAGGTAGGCATTCATTACATGTTAGATTATGATATGCTTAGATATAAGATGTTTAGACTATCCGGAATTACTTAACCTGAGAAAAGACATCAGTTTAAAGGCCGTAGATGCCTCTGAATTAAATTAAAAAGGAAATAAAAGAGCAGATAGAAAAGTAAATTAGAGAATAAATTAAGAAATAATTAAGAAATAATTAAGAAATAAATTAAGAATAAATTAAAAAGACAGTTATTCTATTACGATCTGCCAAAAACGCTCTTAAGAGTCTCATTCACCAGTCCTACTGCACTGCAAGTTGCAGGTGTACCGACAAGTGGGTTCAGCATCACGAAATCGTGTATCGTTCCCAGATATCTAACGACTGTAACATTGACACCTGCCTGGATCAGCTTATGGGCATATGCTTCACCCTCATCGCGAAGAACATCATTCTCATCAGTAATGATGAGAGCTGGCGGCTGTCCTTTGAGCTGCTCAATCGAAGCCTGCAGCGGAGATGCTGTCGGCTGCTTGCGTGTTTCCTCGTCGGGCAAATAGTTATTCCAGAACCACTTCATTGCTTCACGGGTGAGCCAGATACCGGTTGCAAACTGTTGATATGAAGGGGTATCGAAATTCGCATCCGTAACAGGATAAAACAGCACCTGATAGGCAATTCTCGGGCCACTTCTCTCCTTTGCCAGCAGGAGAACAGCCGCAGCCATGTTTGCGCCTACGCTATCGCCAGCCAGAATTAATTTTGAACTGTCCAGGTTAAAATCTTTCCCGTTCTCTGCGATGTATTTTGTTGCTGCATATGCCTCTTCGATCGGTGTCGGATATTGCGCTTCCGGAGATGGCGTGAAATTGACAAATATAACCGCAACATTGGCTCCGATGGCAATTTCCCGAATTAATCGATCATGTGTATTTTTGTCCCCTAGCACCCAGCCGCCGCCGTGAAAGTACATCACAGCTGGCAGGTTTTCTTTACTTCCTTCTGGCCTTACTATCCTGATCGAAACCTGTCCGCCAGGACCAACCGGAATGCTGAGGTCTTCAATGTCTGCGGGTAATTTTGCTACCTCAGCCGCCTGCAAATCGGAAAGAACCTTACGGGCGTCTTTCGGAGAGAGTTCGTAAATTGGGATTCCACCCTGCTTGTTTACATTTTCTACAAATGCTCTGGTCGCTGGTTCAAGTAAGTTAATGGTCTGATTGGTCTGAGTCATACTGAAGTCCTCCTGGCTTGCTTTAAACCTGTATTTAATCACTGGCGCTAACAGATAACGTAAAAACAATGATACAGGTTGTCTATTAACATATAACCGATATTATATATTTGAGCCAATATTTATGAACCTAATGGGAAAAATGAGCACAAGAATCAGATTTTAGTGATGTTACCCTTCTTGTTTTTATCAGCGCAAACTTTCGAGAAAAGTTTGATCAAAAACCCCGATAAGCGGAGTGATCAACCGACGAAACGCAATCTTTTCAAAAAAGGCTTGATCGCAAACCTTTTCAAAAAAGGTTTGATCGAAAACGGCGAAAGCTTGTGATTGAGAAATACTTCTAATCCCCAATCCCTATCCGGCGTGATCAAACGGCCCAGCGGTTGCGGCCCAGCGGTTGCGGCCCAACGTTTGTGGCTCAACGGTTGTGATCCAACCTTATGAGGAAGTCTATTTCCAGGCGAGACCTGAAAATAATACCTTCCTGGAAGTTTTCTTTAAAAATAAGATTAGGGGTTCAGAGGCCTGAGCTTGAAGCCTCATTCCCGCTTGGTGCCGAGATTCGCGATTTCTCGCTCTTTGCGCATTCCATTGCTTCTTCTACGGCTTCCCTTATGATATATCCAGCCTTGTGAAGGATAGTGTCCCCAATCTGGGGATCTTTGTCCATGCTGGCAGTACAGGGGTAGGAGTGATGAGCCCCTGAGATAGTTTCTTTATACCCTGAAATGTCAGTCCAGCCGAGTTTCTTTGCCACAAACCAGGTGGAACCGCAGGGTGCGTCCCTGATAACGCCTGCGCCTATAAACATCTTTCCATCTGGACTCGTTTCGATCCTGAGTACAGGCCTTCCGAAACCAAGGTCAACGAATGAATCTATAACGGGTTTCCCGGTCTTCTCAAGTGAACAGAAAGGCCTTGGCCCTTCAAACTCAACTCCAATGGCTTCAAGCTCTTTTCTGAGCTGTTCAAGGACACCTGCAGGAGTTTTCTTTGAATCTTCAGCAGGTGCAATTACGGCTTTAGCCTTCGTCTTCTGTACAACGTCCGGAAGGGCTATAAGAAGGTCGGGATGGATGCCAATGGCAAGTATCAAGTCGCATTCCGGCAGTTTTTGAGGCATGTACTGACCGGGCTCTTCTATAAATGTGGGCAGGTCTTCGGGAAATTCATGAATACCTACGATCAGGTTCGCATATGACTTCCTGGCCTGTCTGCAGTGGTTGCAGAGCTCCCCGCAGGACACGCAGAAATTTCCCGGGTTGATCAGGTTCTGGATAACTTTTCTCCCAAGTTCGCCTGAATAGAGTACAAGAATCTTCATAACTTACTCCGATTTTTAAATACTTTAAAGGTTAGTTTGTAATTTTCGGTTCCTTTTTGTAAAAAATAATGTTCTGGACTACTTCGCCCCCCCATAATGGAAAAAACAGGGAACGTAAACCTGTATGCAAATCATTGAGAATTGCATGAGAAATCGCAATGTCCAGTTCTGTCAGCACCTATCCTTTAATGCTTATCCCGTTTTTTGCTATACTACCTTATAATTATTTGTTTCAATGTATAAATAATGAGAGTTTCGAAATAGAAATTAGTATCCAGAACTAAATCTCATATATAAATTAAAGGGAACAAAAAGCACCGGAGACGAGAGAAAACAGAAAAAGAATTAAAAATAAAGAAAAAGTTAAGGAAAAAGTGAGAGAGTAAGAAGAGTAAAAAAAGGGTAAGAAAAAGCAGAGAAAAGCAAAGAAAAAGGAATAAAAAGAGGAAACTCGGAAAACCCGGAAAAAGTAAAAAATTGTCAGGAAAAGATTTCGTGATCGAGTCTTCCCTTTGATCATTCTCCCAGTTTCAAAGCCCCATGCGGGCACATTTTGATGCACACGCCGCACTGGATACACTTCTTTTCATCTACCAGGACACTCCAGGAATTATCAAAAGAATAGACATTCATGGGGCAGACCGAAATACAGGCTCCGCACTCGATACATTCTTCTTCATCCCTGTGAATGGGTCTATCCAGAATAGAAACTATCGCCCCTCTGGATTCCAGAGCTCTTTTGATTTTATCGAACCTGAAATCGCTCACATCCGCAATTAATTCCCCGTAGGTTGAGTCGATATTTGCGACCATAATATTAATCAGAATTCCAGTTTCGACTATGGACTCGGAGATGATCGGGTCATGGATTCTTTCGGTAGGGATGGTGATCTTTATTTTCATGCTCAATACCTCCTTGCAAAGAGCTTGCTTATGTTGTCACTTGTTATTATCCCGAGAACCCGCCTCTGAGTGTCGATCACAGGCATTGCAGATACCCCGTACCGGTCCAGTCGCCTAGCTGCAAGGTCCACAGGTTCGTTCGGAGCGCAGGTCAGGACCTTTCTCGTCATAACGCTTTCTACCGAATCAAAACAGTTCTCTGCAACAGCCTTGGAAATGTCCCAGGCAGTCAGGATCCCGACCAGCTCGCCAGTATCGGAAATCACAGCCAGATGGTTAAAAGAATTCTCCCAGATCTTCTTGGCTGCATCCTGGACAGTTTGATCTTTTTTGATAGTCACAATAAAACTGGACATCACGTCTTTTACAAGAGGTACGGCCAGGGTCTGCTTCATGGGTCTGGCAAGCCCTTTAACTTGCAGTCTTTCCACAGGCATGCTGACAAAGAATCTTCCGTGCTTAACCCATTCCTTTAGCTCATTTGCAATTTTTCTCGCGTTCTTGAAACTGGAAAGGGAGGAAGTGGGCACGTCTTTTCCGTTAATCTGCACCGAGCCTGACCTGAGTTCGGCATAATTTACATTTTTGATAGCAGGCTTGTCCCGGCTTCCCACAGCATAATCCTGGATGCTGGTCACGATATCCTCGTCACGGACTGCAGTTGCCGCGGCAAGCTTTTCGTTAAGGATAGGGATAGGGATCCCGATTCCCATGTAGAGGGTGGTTCCGTATCCTGTAAAGGAAGCAGCCCTCAAGTAGTCAGGACTCATTTCCTTCAGGTTACCTTTGAGCATGAGAGTTCCAAAACCGGAAGAAGGAGAATGCTGAGTTCCGCTACCTATAACATAGCCCTGGGCTCCCCCTATGAAGATTCGTGTTCCCATGCCTATAGTTTCATAGTCCGGATCATTTGAGAGAGGAGAGAGTACGCCTGATCCGGAATAGGTTACATTCCCGAAATTGGGCAGAAGCTCACCCATATAAGTGTTCAGAATCCTTTTGGAACTGTTGGTTGCGGCTGCATATTTCTGGTAGGCATTCCTCGGATTCAAAAGAACAGCTTCGTTAAGGTCCTCAATGTTAATTGTCGTATCAAGCACTTTCCTTGGATAACAGTCTGTCCCATAAGAAGTTGCATGAACATTGATTTCTTTGCCCCTTAGGAGATCCTCAATAACGTGAGCTCCACCATACTGGATTCCCCGTGTATCCGAGATCTGGGCAGCCCCCAGGTAAGCGTCTACGGCTGCTAATCCGCTATATGCTTCTACATTGTTGAACCAGATCTTCTGGATTTTAATAGGAGGCTCGGAATGCCCGAGGTTAAGCATTAAACCGGATGAACACATAGCTCCGAATGTGCCTGTCGTAACCACATCCACTTCTTTTGCAGCCCCTTCAGCGCCAAGCTCCTCAACAATTGTGACCATTTCCTCGGCTGTCACAACATTGACGCTTCCATCTTCAATTTTTCTATTAATCTCATGAACTGATTTTTTAATCATTGGGGTCTCCTCTTTTTATAAATTTATCTAAATGGAAATATTTATTAGAATTATATATTACTTGTGATAATGCCAGAGGTAACAGCTCTGCCAGAACAAGTGAAAAGCTGTTTCTGAATATGATTTATTTTCAGATTTCCAGGTGTATGCCCTGAGTTTGATAAACAATAATCATATTTGCGGGCCATATATATTACTTACGATAATTGGAAATTCTCCCATTATACGATCCGACTATAAATAGATCATAACAGTTCAGACCACATACAGTTTGAATAACCCGGGATTCTTTCTGGATCGCAGGCAGGGTTATTTTCAGTAAGTTTCTTATGCTTGCAGGATATACCCGAGGCCAGGTGATCTGTTGACACGTATACTTGCTACCGGGACTTTTGACCTTCTCCACCCCGGACATATTTATTTTTTGACCCAGGCACGAGCTCTGGGAGATGAGCTTTTCGTCATTGTTGCGAGAGATTCGAATGTGACTCACAAGCCAAAACCAATTGTGCCCGAGGAACAGCGGTTGGAGATGGTAAATGCACTCGGGATGGTCGATAAAGCGCTCCTTGGCAGCGAAAAAGATATGTTTGAACCCCTGAAGCAGATCAGGCCGGATATAATTGCTCTGGGTTACGACCAGCGCTTTGACAGCGAGCTTCTGGAAAAAGAACTTACTAAAAGAGAGCTTCCCGCAAATGTGGTCAGGATTCCACTTTCAAAGGAATGTCCACTTTGCAGTACAGGTGCAATCATAAAAGAGGTGCTTAAACGGTATGGGTAAATCTACCCCTACCGTTGCCCGACTCGATCAATACCTGTTATTCTTTATGCCTCTTTTCAGGAAGATATGTTACTATGTGTAATTTATGAAAATACCTTTTCAAGTCTTTCAAGAGCTTCCCTGATTCGGTCAATTGATGTTGCATAGGAAATCCGGATAAAATTTTCGCCAGACGAGCCAAAAGCGATTCCAGGTGTAACTGCCACCTGAGCTTCTTTTAAAAGCCTTTCTGCAACTTCAGTCCCATTTCCATACTCGCTGACATTAGCAAAAGCATAGAAAGCTCCATCGGGCTTTTTGCATTCAAGTCCCATTTTGTTCAGGCCGTCGATAAGGACATCGCGCCGTACTTTGAAACGGTCAACCATTGCTTTAACACTGTCCTGAGGTCCCTGAAGGGCCTCAAGCCCACCGTACTGAACAAATGTGGTTGCACTGCTTACTGAATGAGACTGAATCTTAAGTAGAAGTTTTAGAATTTCAGGAGGAGCAGTCAGGTAGCCAAGTCTCCAGCCTGTCATGGCATATGCCTTGGAAAAGCCATTTACGGTAATGGTTCTCTCCTGCATTCCATCAAAGCTGCCAATGCTGATATGCTCTCTATCATAGATAATTTTCTCGTAAATTTCATCTGAGACCACTGTCAGGTCGTGATCAATTGCAAGATCAGCAATGCATTGCAAAGTCTTTTTTCCGAAAACCCCACCTGTTGGATTTCCCGGACTATTTACAACAATGAGCTTGGTTTTATCAGTTATGTAATCTGCAAAATTGTCAGGAATGAAACCTCTTTCAGGGACTGTTGGAACCCAAACCGTCTCCGCCCCTGCAAAACGTATGCATGCGTCATAAGTTACCCATGAGGGGTCAAACAGAAGAGCCTGGTCTCCATCATCAAGGACACCCATCATTATCTCAAAAATTCCCTGTTTTGCTCCGGGAGTGACAAGCACGCCTGTCTCGGTTACGTCGAGGTTATTTTCCGTCCTCAGTTTTTCGGCAATGGCTGCCCTTAGTTCCGGGATACCTCCAGACGGGGCATAGTGGGTTTTTCCCTCATACATGGCCTTTGCCGCAGCATCGCAGATATTTTTCGGGGTATTGAAATCAGGTTCACCAAGGCTGAAATTGATGACGTCTGTACCCTCTTTAATCATTCTGGTTGCAATGTTGGAGATCCTTATCGTTGCGGATTCTTCTACACGCTTGAGCCTTGCGGATGTCATAGGGATGGTCCTGGTTTGTTAAATTTTGGTAGCTTATTTAAGAGATTATAGAAAGTCACAGCCGCCGCACCAGCTTTACTGCAGCTTCAACTGCCCGTTTTGCATAGTCCACACGTTCATGAGCCGCCATGCGAGTCATGCCTGGGCCAGGAATTCCGAGAGTTACAGGCTTATTGAACTCAAGAGAAAGATCCATGATCTTCCTTGCAGCATGCTGCATAACCACCTGGTCATGATCAGTCTCACCTTCGATTACAGATCCTATAGTAACCACGGCATCGATGTCATCCCTCTGGCAAAGCTTCTTGATTGCAAGGGGCATGTCAAAGACCCCTGGAACAAGAATGGTCTCTTTAACGGTTGCCCCCAGGAACTCTGCGTGTTCTCTTCCTAGCAGTTCCATCTGATAGGTCAGATCCCTGTTAAATTCAGCTACAACAAATCCTAGGCTGATAGTCATCTAATAAGGTCTCCAGTCTTTGTTTTTACTTAAATTGCTTCACATTCTCAATGGGCCTGCATCCTCAAAGCCCTGCCTCTGACCGGTACCGGCCTCTCGAATTAGCTTTTCAGGCTTGAAGAGCAGTTTTATCACGTTTAAGGCGTGCTCACGGGTCCTTCTATCCATAAGGAAAGCAAGTTCCTTCTCATCCTGTCCCTCATTTTCATGGACAAAGACCTCGATAATATGGGTATTGGTCATGAGCTGGGCCATAATAAGGCCCTGAGAAGCTTCATGAGCACATATTTTATCCTGTTCCTTAGCTCCGGGCATACCAAGAGCCATAACGATATCGCACCCATCTTCTTCGATAAGTTTCTTGGCTGCGACCGGAAGGTCTTTTATCCCGGGCACGGTTACTCTTTTAATTTTCACAGATACATTTTTCTGTATCTCGTCAATTGCCGCACGCCCCATATTATAGCGTGCGAATGTGGTATCTGCAATTCCTATTGTGGGCATGTGAATCCGATCGGAATTTGAAGATTAAAATCTTTTTCCGGGTTTTCCTGAAGAGGTCTGGTAGATTTATGGTTTTATCCGGTAAATCTATGATTTTATCCTGTTCAGGCCCTGTCAATAATCCTGGTTGCAGCTTCTGTACCTGCTCCAAGGCAGTCAATGTAACCACGTCTACTCAGTATGATTTCCAGCTGCTGGATGGTTGAGAGCACATCCCTTGCGGTGACATTTCCCATACATCCTATTCTGAAAATCTTGCTTTTAAGGCGTTCCTGGCCGCCTGCAATAATTACGCCTCGCTTCTTCATATCGTTCTTTATATCCTCCCCATCAATGCCTGCTGGAGCTTTCATAGCAGAGATAGTATTGGAGTAATGGCTGTACTCGTTAAGCTGCGGGAACATCTCAATGTTCAGTTCGGCAACTGCCGCTCTTACGGCTTCGGAAAGGGTCCTGTGCCTCTTAATTCTTGCCTCCATTCCTTCCTCTTTTACGATATGAAGAGCTTCCTGAAGTGCGTAGAAAAGAGGAATTGCAGGAGTATAAGGTGTTTCCGGTCTGGGTTTATCCCCACTCTTTTTATATGCCAGGAGATCGTTGTAGTAGGGTTTTTTTGATACTCCCTTCATAGCCTCAAAGGCCTTTTCACTTACGGAAACGACTGAAAGTCCAGGAGGGGCTGCAAGGCACTTCTGTGAACCTACAACTGCAACGTCAACTCCCCATTCATCGACTTTGACATCGTCTCCTCCAAGAGAGGTTACGCCGTCCATGATAAAGAGGGCATCGTGCTTCTTGGCAAGTTTGCCAATTTCTGCGGCCGGGTTAAGAATGCCTGCAGAAGTCTCGTTGTGAACGAGGGTGATAGCCTTTGCTCCTTCTTCGAGTTTTTCCTTGACAATTTCAAGGTCAATCGGAAAACCCCATTCGAATACAACGGGAACAACTTCCGCATAGAGAGCTGCAATATCTTTAAAGCGCTCTCCAAACTTTCCGTTTTCTATGGCAATAACTTTGTCCCCGTTTCCAGCCAGAGACCCGACAGCAGCTTCCATTCCTGCCGTTCCCGAACCACTGAGTAAGAGGATATCATTCTTTGTCTGGAAAACGCTGGAAAGGATTTCCCTGCAATCGGTATAAATTCCGGCAAATTCCGCACTCCGGTGGTTGATCATCGGTTTTGACATGGCTCTAAGGACTCTGGGTGCAACAGGTACGGGACCAGGCATCATTAGAAGGGTATCTTCCAGATCCATATATATTATGCTCCACATTTTCAAAGATTTAATCAATTTTTGTTTTTTATTTGTTTGAACGGGTTTGTACTAATAATTCCGTAGTTTTAAATCCTGCAGGTCTGAAATAATTCAGAGTTATATTATCGTGATACGGTGTGCCTGAAAGGCTCTGCAGTATCTATATCCTGGGATTTCTCAACAGGATTTATTAAGTTAATTTACCTGGAGAGGTTAAGCGTTAAATTCCATTTAGAGTTCAGGTTTAATTGAATCCTAGTATATAATTGATGTGCTTTCCATGCCTGGCCACGGACGCCGCCCTGTCAGGAGAATGGATTCCGATTATTGACCCTGGAGGAGCCTCATCACGTCGTGTTTTGTTACGACGCCGACAACTGTTCCTTTTTCTACTACCAGCACGGCAGGATTTCCTTCCAGTATATGTGAGACGACCGAGATAGAAATGCCTGGAGATACTGCTGGGAAGGACTCTCCCATTATCTCGGAAACTTTTAACTGGGAAATTGATTTTTTCTTACTTTCGGCCATCAATTTCACTATCATGTCTTCCGAAACACTTCCAACCGGGATGCCCCCATCAAGCACAGGAACCTGTGAGAAACCATGAGTATGCATAAGGTTTACTACTTCTTCCACGGAATCATCTGGAGAAACATGAATCACAGGGGAATGCATCAGATCTCTTATAATAATCTGCTGTTCCTTCTCAACTTCCTCAAAAGCATCAAAGATTTTCCTGACAGTCGAAAGCCTGGGGTCCACATCTCCCGATTCAATACGAGCTATAAGGGGCTGGCTCACTCCTGCCCTTTTAGCCAGGTCGCTCTGGGTAAGCCCGAGTTCATTTCTTCTTTTTTTAAGATCTTCGGGTGTTGGAAGCTGCATATATATTACCGATAGTAATTATGATATTTAATATCATTGGTTAACATAATTTTCGAAGTTTAAATATAAATGAATACTTAATTCAGATAATCGTTCTCGGAAAAACTCTACAATATAGCCGGGTAAAAAAGAGAGATATTTAAAACCCGGTCGACTTTAAAGTTTAGTTAATACAAAAACAGTATTTAAAAAATTTCAGAGATTATAAGAAAAATAAGCTAGTAAATAAACAAAAAGCTAAACTAATAGATAAAAAAGAAAAAATAAGTTGAAGAATAAACAGAAAAAAGTAAGAAGAATATAAACCTGCATTCTACCTTTCGTACTCAGATGTAAGAGGGGTTCTCTATTTCTTTGGATTTCCTTGTCCTGAGCTCGCCTTTTATAGCTTCGTAATATTTCATCGTATCCGGAGTAACTGAAGGGCCGGTTTCTGCGATTGCTTTAAGGAAGTGCCTCTGCTTGACATTTTTTGCATGAAGATCCTCACGCAGAGCAAGCCTTCCTGCCTTCTTGCATACAGCTGCAATGTCTGCACCTGTATACTGATCGGTCATGGAAACGAGTTTTTCAATATCGACGTCCTCTGCAAGCGCCATTTTTCCGGTATGGACTTTGAAAATTTCCCTGCGAGCTCCCTCATCAGGGATCGGAACGAGAATCAGCTCATCAAAACGCCCTGGCCGAATAAGTGCAGGATCGATGACATCAGGGCGATTGGTTGCGCCAATTACAACTACAGCCCTGAGTTCTTCAAGTCCGTCCATTTCGGAAAGCAGCTGATTAAGGATTCTCGCCGTAACCTGAGGCTCCCCTATAGAAGCCCCGCGAATGGGCGCAAGCGAGTCAAGTTCGTCCAGAAAAATAATCGATGGAGCAACCTGCCTTGCCCGCGTGAAAACCTCAGCAATTCTCTTTTCGGATTCCCCGTACCATTTGGAAAGCAGGTCGCTTCCCTTGGCTGTGATAAAATTAGCATCAGATTCATGGGCTATTGCCTTTGCAAGCAGGGTCTTTCCCGTACCGGGAGGGCCATAGAGCAGGACACCTTTAGGAGCTTCAACCCCTATATCCCTGTAAGATTCCGGATTCTTGAGGGGCCATTCCACTACCTCTTTCAGGAGCCTTTTTACTTCTTCCAGGCCTCCGACATCGTCCCAGCTAACAGTGGGCACTTCAATAAGGATTTCCCTTATTGCTGATGGCTGGACGTCCTTAAGAGCATTTTCAAAATCTTCCCTTATTACCTGAAGGGAGTCCAGGATTTCAGCCGGGATTTCGGGTTCATTGAGATTGATTTTCGGCAGAACCCGCCTCAAAGAACTCATAGCCGCCTCCCTGCACAGGGCAGCAATATCGGCTCCAACGAACCCGTATGTTATTTGGGCAAAGTCCATCAGGTTTATATCTTCGGCAAGAGGCATTCCCCTGGTATGGATCTGGAAAATCTCTAACCTTCCGTCAGTATCCGGGACTCTGAGTTCAATTTCCCTGTCAAACCTGCCCGGGCGGCGGAGTGCAACATCCAGGGCTTCAGGACGGTTGGTTGACCCGATAACGATTACATTTTTGCGAGCCTTAAGCCCATCCATAAGGGAGAGAAGCTGAGCAACTACTCTTCTTTCGACTTCTCCGGTTACCTCGGCCCGCTTGGGGGCAATTGAATCGATCTCGTCCAGGAAAATAATCGCAGGAGCATTCTTTTCTGCATCCTCGAAAATTTCCCTTATAGCTCTTTCGGATTCCCCGTAATATTTGGACATAATTTCCGGGCCGTTGATAGAAATGAAGTAGGCATCAGACTCGTTGGCAACTGCTTTTGCAAGCATCGTCTTGCCTGTTCCGGGCGGGCCGTGGAGCAGTACTCCTTTTGGGGCATCAATCCCCAGCCTGTCAAAGAGCTCAGGATGCTTCAAAGGCAGCTCTATCATTTCCCTTACTTTCCCAATGGCCTCTCTTACCCCACCCAGGTCTTCATACATAACAGAAGGAATATTCTGCTCAGGGGTTACTTCAGTCGCTTCAGGCAGAAGCTCTACCTGCGTTAAATCTGTGATCTTTACTATCCCTGACGGAGAAGTCGAAACTACCTGCAGTTTTATTTCCCCAAGCCCGAAAGATGGTCCGAAGCCCTGGCCAAAAAAGTCCTGGAAGAAATCCTCGAACATTACTCCTTTACCCAGGGCTTCTCTCTCCCTCGATTTCCTTAAGCTTGTAGTTGAAATAAAGTCTCCTTTTGAAACCGTACGGTTCATGAATACGGCTTTAAGGGTTTCACTTGGAGCATAGATCTGCATGCCTTTGGCTACAGGCGCAAGAGTCACATTTTTTGCTTCTTTCCAATCGGCTTTGCGAATCTCGACATATTCCCCTATACTGGTTTTTGCATTGGTGCGGATAAGCCCATCCATACGTATGATGTCAAGTCCCGAATCACTCGGATACGGGCGTCCTATCAGAGCTGAAGTCGATTTCCCCCCTTTGAGTTCCACAACATCGAAAGGCTTGAGGCCCAGCTTTTCCCGGAAGCTTTCATCTATCCGGACAATGCCTTTTCCTACATCCCGTTGATCGGCTTCCGCAACTTTCAATTTTACTGTTGTTTTATCCCTATCAGTCAAATTAATACCCCCCCATCTCATCAGTAAAAGTGTTCAGGACTTCTGTTAAAAAATCAGCAGCTTTCAGGCTGGTCAGCATCAATCGCTTACCTTCTTTGCCTCCTCATCAAGTTTCTTTAAGTTGGTAGGGATAGGGTTTTTTCTGAGCAACTCTGCAAAATATACGAGATTGTGCGCCATATATCTGGCTGTACGATTTGTATAGAGATGCCTGTCTCCTCCAGCTTCTATGTAACTTGGACCCGGTCCTGCATCACCAACCCAGTAACAGTCTGCATTTGGAGGAACGGTGCAGCCCAGATGGGTAAGGTTAAAGAGTAAGGTTGAACAGACATCATGCGCCCCATCCTCATTTCCGGTAACGATAACTCCTGCGGCCTTCCCATAAAGTGGGTACTGACCGGTTTCGGGATCTCCTTCCATGTAAGTCCCATCCAGCCTTTCAATTACCATTTTCGCCACAGAGGAGAGGACTCCAAACCAGATGGGAGTCGCTATAACAATGATATCACAGGCTTTTATCTTTGTAAGGATTGAGGGCCATTCATCTTCTCCCCCTTCATCTGAAGAGACCCCGAAAGCTACGTTATGATCCACAACCCTTATCACTTCACTTTCAACACCAAGCTCATTAAAGATAGCTGCCGCCTTGTCAATAAGAGCGCGAGTGTTCGATACCCGAGGCGATTTTTTCAACGTGCAGTTCAAAAAAAGTACCTTCATCGCCATAGTATATATGTTTCCAAACTGCTTTTATATATACGGGGGCGCATTATAATTCAGAAATAATATTCCTTAACTACTCGCCGGGCACTTATTCTCAACGGATTCCTGACTGAGATTTGCAACGGAGTAACTCAAGAAGAAGGATGAAAATCGAGAAAAGTCAACTTAAAATGTAGTGGAACCAGAAGAGCGGAAAAAAGAAAAAGATGGGAAAAATTAATAAAAATTAAAAAGAAATGAAAATCCGCTTAGAGCTTGAGTTCCTTAGCCATTTCCTGAAAGACTTTTCCTTTGTCAGTGGTGATGAAAAGTCCATTTTCATGCCTGATAAGCTCTTTTTCTTTCAACATTTCAAGGTATTTCTGGGCAATATTAAAGTTTAGATTAACTTCATATACAATATGAGTTTTCTTTGCCCCGTTCATTGCTACTCTTAAAATATCTACTGCAATATCAGTCCTGCTCCTTCTTTTAATACTGACTCCTCCCCCACGGTAGATTTCAAAATAATCTTTGCAAGAAGTTACGCTCTAAAAATATTAAAGCATATCTTTTTGTAGGTAACAAAGATTCTAAATCTTTATCGTTTTCCTTTCTATATAACCATATCAGTGTTATATATAATGTCAAGTTATAAAGAAAAAAGATTTAAACGGACAGATTCCCATTTGAGGCTAGAAAAAACGGGAAATTGCCAGAGAAAAAAAATAGAAAACAACTCTCGCTTAATCATTCTAAAACAAAAATTAGTGTTAACAAAGAATATGCACTAAAAATATAAAAAAGAAAAACTGAAAATATGAGCAAAAGTATATGCATACTATTACACTGCTTAAAAAATATGAAAAATTCATAATTAATTTACTGAAAAGAGTGTGATGGAAAAGTATTATGGGCCCGCTGAGATTCGAACTCAGGATCCCCGCCGTGTAAAGGCGATGTCATGACCGACTAGACCACGAGCCCATTTTGCTTACATTTACAGAATCGCTCTAAGTGCAAGACCAAAATGTCACTAGTTATATATATCTCTTTTGTTAGGAGAGAACTTCGGGGCTTATCTGGGAAACAGTTATTGCACTAAATTGGGACTCTTAATTATTGGATAAAACTCTTATTGCACTAAATGAGACTGTTTTTAAACTGAATGAGAAAACTCTTACTACACTAAATGAGACTCTTATTGCAATAACTGGGGGATTCCTACTACACCAAAACCTTTACCGCACCAGATGAGATTGTTAGCACGCCAGATGAAACTTTAACTATACTAAGTGAGAAACTCTTATCAGACTAAATGAGACTCTCACTACACTAAAGGAGTCAAATACATCATCTTAGCATCATCCTTAGAGCCCACTTTTTTCCATAAAGGAAACACAGAAAGCGGAAATAAAATTCACTTATTTTCGATGTTATTTTAGACTCGAAACTATCCCTTTTACAGGCAAGCCAGGGATAGTTCTGAATGGAAAACCGTTAAGCAAAATATATTTATATTAGATTAGCATGTTGTAACTTGTGAGCGGGTCCCTCTTTTAGATAACCCCAACCCCCAACACCCCAATTCATACTCCCAAACCCGCTCATTCTGTTCTAATCAAAAACCGAAATATATATATAGGTACTAATCTGCCTATTAAGTATCGGGTTAGATTTCAGGAAGCAGAATTCCAAGTTAAAGAGATTAACCTGAAATTATAGGTCATGATTTATAAAACATAAAATATAAAATGAAAAGCTATTTATAATATGAATAGATATTCATGTCGAGTGAGCGGGTCTCTTTTCCATAGTATAACCCCAAACCCATATCCCCCAACTATTTCCCCCCAACTATTCCCCAAACTCTCCAACCCGCTCACAAACTTTTCTTTGCTTGTTTTTACCGGTTTTCTGAAGATCAGAAAACTTTTTTGTAAAATTGTATTATTTTGTAAGTGTATTTTAATATTTCATCTCAGCCTTGTTTAATTTTTCATATCAGTTCCCTTCTCATCAGTTCTACATAGTCTGAAAAAGCCTTCTTATTATAATGAATTTGAAGAAAAAAATGGTTAAATTAGGTCATATTTAAACAATATGGGAGAAAATTAAAAGGAAACTTACAAAGCTAAGCGAAGCAAGAAAATTAAAACCGAAAACGAGAAAAATTAGAAGTCCAAAAGGGTTTTTTGAGTTTTCGACTCGGTTTTTTTAGGAGGCTCATTGGCCTCGGTTTCAGGATTTACAGGCTTATCAGGACGTTTTTTGATATCTCGCACGCGGTTTGCAGGCTCCTGCGGCTCTGGAAGTTCAGGAGAGGTGGTGTCCCCTATCAATTCATGGACAGGAAAGGCTTCTTTCTCAAAGGATTCAGGCGAAGAGAAGGGACTCTTAATCTTAAGATTTTCAGGTTCTGATGGACTGAACGCGAGGCTGTCAGGTGCAGACCCGATTCCGTCAACTGCTGCCCGGTACTTCTCCGATGTAAAGACGGAAGTAAAAATATCAGGCATGAGAGTACCTGAGGTACTATCAGGCATGAGAGTACCTGAGGTACTATCAGGCGTGAGGGTACCTGAGATAAGATTACGAGATAGAATGGCAGAATTATTATTTCCCGAATTCGCAATTTCTCGGGAAATCTCCGGCAAAATATCAAAGCCAAATTTAAGGGTTTTCTGCCCGCCCTGAGAAGTCCTGGAATCGGGAACTTCAGGTTTCTCAGGAGGTTTTCCGACTTCTTCCTCAGCAGTTTTAACTGCGCAGCCAGAAGACGCCTCTTTATTATTGCCTGAGGGAGCGGGAGCCCTGAAAAACTCCGTCCCATCGGGTTCTTCTTTTCCTTCCAGAAGAAGTTCCTGCGCCCTGTCGTAGATTTTCTGTAACTTTTTGCTGGCTTTTGTGCTTCCTGAGAGATATATCAATTCCTCAAGTTCAAGCCCGAGACCCGCAGTAATTTCAATCGCGGATTCTTCCTCTTTTAACATGCGAGAATAAATTTCCAGCAGGTAATTTCTGGAATAGCGCATTGATTCGAAGCTGCGTTCTCCAACTTTAGAAGCTATATTATCCCTCAGGTCTCGCCTGGAACGTATCTGCCCCATCCTTTTCCAGAGAGAAGGTGACTGGTACTTGATAAATCCGGGATAGGGCCTTGTTTTTGAGATTGCAGCTCCGCAGACCATCAACATGCTGGCGTACCTCCACATCCCATAGTTCTGGCGTTTCTTTACACGCCCCAGGTAGAGATCAGCCCGCGAAAGATAACCAAAGCCGGTCCTGATATCTCCCAGATCCCCGTCCTTAGAGGCATACTGGACAGGCAGGTTTTCATCGATCCAGTGTACAAGGTCTTCAGGACTTTCATCAAGCCCGCGAGCGGCTTCCAGGGCCTTTTTACAGTCTGTGCTCTTGAAAATTCTCTGCATTGCCTTGAAGATATTTTCCTTGACGTCCCTGCCTGAAGTGCTGATGTCCTCGACTTCCAGCACTTTCCTCCCGCTGGCCGCAGCCTGAAGGTCGTTAATTGCGCTCCTGAGATCGCCCCCTGCACCTTCAGCAATCTGCTGGATTGCGTCCAGGCTGCATGAAATCTCCTCGCTCTCGCATACTTTCTTCAAAGCAGGAACCATCGAGCGGCTCTGCACGGACCCGAACTTTATTTCCAGACAGAGATTCCGGATAGCAGGAGTCAACCCATAAACATCGTTTGCAATTAGCACTATGGGCTGATGCGTATTCTTTATAATCCCTGTAATAGCCCGCATTCCACCCCGGTCTGCAGTTCCGTGAAGGTTGTCCGCTTCGTCCAGAATGATCAGGCGCTTTCCTCCAAAGAGAGTATTCATTGAAGCTGCCGATCCCGCAATTTTCTCGATAACACCTGCAGTTCTCTGGTCGCTTGCATTGAGTTCGATTACTTCCCAGCCCAGATCGCGGGCAAGAGCGTGGGCAGTCGAGGTTTTCCCTACCCCTGCAGGCCCGTGAAGGATTACTGCCCTTATATCGGGAATGGCTGAAAGCCACTTCTCAGCCCAGGTTCGCAAATCCTGCACCGCCTTCTTGTTCCCCACGATCTCCTTCAGGGTCTGGGGGCGGTATTTCTCAGCCCATTCAATTGCCAACGTCATCTTAAACCATACCAATAAAAAAAGAACTCATTCTTAATTCTATACATTTTAATCTTTTTACCAGTAGAAAGTCTTTATTCCTACCATCCTCTGATACTGATTTTTTAACTGACAACACTAAATTTACATTTCCATATGTATTAAAGTCTTTTTGCTATCATAAAAATACTTCCAACTGCCGGAACAAGATTAGATAGAAAAAGGGCAATATAAATAGCCCTTTTGAACGAGTCGAAAATGATTCTACTTAACCCATAAGCTACTTCTCCTAGATTAAGTTCGGTAACTTTATTTGTTAGTCCGCTTGAGTAGAGGTTGTTATTACTTACCTCTAAATAAGCCCTCTTGAGCGAACGGAGTGAGTGAAAAGGGCCGTGTACTCCCGAGGCGCAATTCGGGTGCGAAAAGGGCCCCATGCTCCCGAAGCGGAACTAGGGAGGGACAAAATTAATTAATGATCGTGTTTGTACTTCTTTGAACTACTTAAAATCTTACACAACAGTTAGGATGGATATGGAAAAGAATAGCATGGATGCTCTCCTTGAGGCTATCGAAATTCGGGCCAGGGCAAACAGGGCCAGAGTAGCTATGGGAATAAGGGATCCGAATCCCAAAATGCTCGAGAGCGCCTGGAAAGCCCAGGAACTGGGGTATGCACAGGTCGTCCTTGTGGGAATTAAGAAAGAAATCGATGAAATCGGCACAGATCTTGAGGTAGTAGATACGGATGAGCCCGAAAAGGCTCTTGCAGAACTTATGGTTTCAAGAAAAGTCGATGCAGCCATCAGGGGCACGGCAAAGGCATCGGGAGCCCTTGCCCACCTCAAAGAAGCGCTTGGAAAGAAAAGAATCTGCCGGCTTGCCCTGCTCCTCACAGTTGATGGGACACCTTTCTTTCTCGCCCCTGTAGGAATCGATGAGGGGAACACGATTGGAGATAAGCTCAGGATGATAACACTTGGTGCCGAACATATAAGGAGGTTCGGGATAGAGCCTGCTGTCGGCGTGCTTTCCGGAGGCAGAATTGGAGACGTAGGAAGGAACAGACGTGTAGACAGGACACTTGCGGATGGAGAATTCGTTACAAGGCGAGCTGTGGAACTCGGGATCAATGCTAAGCATTACACAATTCTGATTGAAGATGCCATAAAAGAATCGAATTTTATCGTTGCTCCTGACGGGATCTCCGGAAACCTGATATTCAGGACAATTGCTTTCCTGGGTGGGGGTGATGGGCTCGGAGCTCCGGTACTGATGGACGATTTCGTGTTTGTAGACACATCAAGGGTAGGCGGACATTTTACGAAAGCCATAATGCTTGCAAGTGCACTGTCTCACCTGAATAAGGAAAGACAAAAGGTGATTAATTGAAAACCATTGCAGAGAGATGGCCGATAGTCAAAGGCGACTACACGGTAGGAAATCCGAAATCCCGGATCGCGGTAGTAACTCTTGCGAGCCAGATAAAACCCTCGCCTGAAGCGGCTCTCTGGGGAAGTTCAAAAACAGAAAATCTGGGAGTGGAAAAGATAATCGTAAATGTCATCTCAAATTCCAATATAAGGTATATTCTTGTCTGCGGGACGGAATCAAGGGGGCATCTGGCAGGCCATTCCCTGCTCGCGATTCACGCAAACGGAATTGACGAGAAAGGCAGGATTATTGGCTCTGAGGGAGCAATCCCTTTTATAGAAAATATTTCCAGGGAGGCAGTCAAACGCTTCCAGCAGCAAGTGGTGCTTCTTGACAGGATAGGACTGACTGACCTTGCTGAAATAATGAAAATTGTGAGAAAATATAAGTACCGGGGGGAAGCTTATCCGGATGAGCCTATTGTTACAGTTTCTCAGAAGAAAAGGCAGTCTAATTTCGCAGTCCCTCTGTCAGGCGATATAATAATTTCCGAAGAGCTTGTTATGGACGCAGCTGCAGGAATCATCTCCCAGGCAAAAGATTTCTAGTTTCCGTCAGGAAACTTACTTCGAGCGTACGCGTGATTGTTGAAACAAAATACTAGCCTGTAGATTTTGAGGGTATAAGAATGTTTAAGTTCCAGAAAGAACAGGAAATAGTTAATATTGCAGGAGTGAAGATCGGGGGACAACCAGGAGAGCTCCCGACCGTGCTCGCAGGGACTATATTTTATGATAAACATGAAATCGTAGGAAACGTTGCAAAAGGCCTGTTTGATCGGGCTGCTGCCGAAAAACTGATAAATCTGCAGGAATCAAGTGCGGAAGAAACAGGAAATCCACACATGGTCCATGTTTTCGGTACTACCCCTGAAAGCATTATCCGTTATATTGACTTTGTGTCAGAAATTTCAGAAGCTCCCTTTCTTATCGACTCCCCCGTAGGAGCCGTGCGTTCCCATGCCGCAGAATATGTCAGCGAGGTAGGGCTTGCAGACAAAGCAATCTACAATTCTATAAATATGAGCATAAATGCTTCGGAGATCGAAGCTCTTGCCCTATCCGATATTGACAGTTCAATAATACTTGGCTTCAACGCTATGGACTCATCTCTTGAGGGCAGGATGGAATTGCTGGAAAACGGAGCGGGCCTTCTAGAAGAAGGATTGCTTTCAGTTGCTGACAGATGCGGAATAGTTAACAAGCTTATAGATCCGAGCATTACCCCTATGGGAAATGGGGCAGGTGTAGCCCTCAGGATGACAATTACTGCAAAAGCAAAATGGGGGCACCCAACCGGCTCGGGAATCCATAATGCACCCTCAGCCTGGAACTGGCTGAATAAGAAGAGAGAAAAAGACCCTATCCTCTATAAAATTTGCGACGTCGGTTCAACCTGCTTGCAGCAGGCAGCGGCCGGAAATTTCATCCTTTATGGGCCTATCGAATATGCTCCATACGTATTTCCAATGGCTGCCATGAGCGATATAATGATTTCTGAAGCTGTGGCTGACCTTGATATAGAACCTGCTGCCCGGCATCCCGTAAATTTGCTTGTATAATTTACCACCAGAGTCCCGTCTCGCCCGAATTGCGCCTCGGCAGAGTTGCGGCTCTGCAGTGCGCTACCCTTTTCACTCACTTCGTTCGCTCAAGAGGGCTAATTTATAATAAAGATACTGAAGTGAGCTCAAGAGGGCGGATTTAGGAGTAAGTAATAGTAAGCTTTGCCAAGCGAACTGGATTTATGAGTCCAGAAAGAGTTCCTTTATTTATTTGATTATTTTTCATTTAAGTATCCGGCTATTTTCAGAGACGGGTATGATACCTGTCCTGCCGCTGACACACCTGTTGCAGATATGCTGTTTATGACCCATACACTGGCTGCATATGGTTTTTCCGCATGATGAGCAGGTATAGAGTTTAGCCGGAAGTCCACAGATTGCACATAAGCCTCTTACTTCCAAAGTTTCTACCCCTTAATGGTTTCAATAAAGCTTTTCACGGAATTTTCCGAAATTTTCAGAATAGTAGGTTTTCGGTCTGGAAAAAGTTTAAAAAAGAGAGGGATGAGTCCCTCTGAAAACAAAAATTTTTAAATTATCATCAAGAGTTCAGTCCACTATTCCGCCTGTATTTGCAGAGTGGACGGAACGCTGGTACCTGGCAAGGTAACCTGTAACTTCCTTTTTCGGAGGTACGAAGACAGCCTTCCGCTGCTTAAGCTCTTCTTCTGAAACTTTCAGGTTCAGGATTCTTTCAGGAATATTGATTTCTATCATATCCCCATCTTTTACCAGGGCAATTGGCCCTCCTTCACTGGCTTCGGGAGAGACGTGTCCTATACACGGTCCGCGGGTGCCTCCGGAAAAGCGTCCATCAGTTACCAGAGCCACAGACTCCAGCAGGCCCATGCCTCCGATTGCAGCTGTAGATGCAAGCATTTCCCGCATTCCAGGGCCGCCTTTCGGACCTTCGTAGCGAATGACTACAATATCTCCGGGTTTTACATTGCCTGCAAGAATACTTTCCATAGCGTCTTCTTCACAGTCATAAACCCGCGCAGGGCCCGTATGGATGCGCATTTTTGGATCAACAGCTGCCTGCTTCACAACCGAACCGTCAGGGGCGAGGCTGCCTTTAAGGATTGCGATTCCTCCCTCGGCATGGATAGGCTCTTCGAGAGTTGCAATTATCTCTTTATTGAGCTTCGGGTTAACAATTTCAAATTCGTTCAGGTTTTCCCCGATAGTTTTGCCGTTTACTGTAAGCAGATCCAGGTGAATTTTGGAGGACAGCCTCTGCATAACTGCCTGAACTCCGCCTGCTCTGTCAAAGTGAAGCATGAAATTCGGGCCGCCAGGACGAAGGGAAATCAGATGGGGCGTTGTCCTGCTCAGTTCATCAAATTTCTCAAGAGGCAGATTCAGCCCGAATTCATGGGCAAGGGCAGGAAGGTGCAGAGTGGTATTTGTGCTCCCCCCAATTGCCATATCCACCATTATGGCATTTTCAAGGGATTTGAAATTGACAATCTTTCTGGGAGTCAGGTTCTCCCGGATCATCTCAACTATGCGCTCACCGGATTCCTTGGCAATGCGAGCCTTTTTTGCATCCACCGCGTGGGCAGTTGCACAGCCCGGAAGGCTCATTCCCAGGGCTTCGGTCATGCAGGCCATAGTGTTTGCGGTGAACATCCCTGCACAGGACCCAGCTCCTGCACAGGAAAGATTTTCAAGCCTTTTAAGGTCGGTCTCTGAGAGTTTGCCTGCCCTGTAAGCTCCCACCCCTTCGAAAACCGAGATAAGGTCCGTGTATTTATCATCCGCATAACCTGGAAGCATAGGCCCTCCGGTTACAACAATTGCAGGGATATCAAGTCTGCCTGCTGCCATAAGGTGGCCTGGCACGATCTTGTCGCAGGAAGGGATAAGAACAATGCCGTCAAACTGATGGGCTTTAACCATAAGCTCGATTGTGTCCTCAATAACCTCTCTGCTGGGGAGGGAATATTTCATACCCTCATGTCCCATTGCGATTCCATCGCAGACCCCTATAGTATGGAATTCAAAAGGGACTCCGCCGGCGTTCCTGATTCCGGCTTTCACAGCCTCTGCAAGTTTATTCAGATGGATATGGCCGGGAATTATATCGTTCCAGGAATTGACGACTGCGATGAACGGCTTCCTCATCTCGGAATCTGTGACCCCGGTAGCTTTCAGAAGTGAACGGTTGGGAGCACGTTCCGGTCCTTCTTTGATAATAGCGCTTCTCATTGCAAATCTCCTTTAAGTTTATGGTGAGAGTTAAGTATAATGTATAGGTAGGAAAAAACCTCATAGTATAAACAGGTTGGGGAAGAAAAAGTTATGAAAAAGGAAGGAGAAATACTGAGAATTTCGGAGAAAAAGGACAGGAAAACCGGTTGGAAAAATAGTTAATAAATTAATTGCAGTGCCGCTGGAATAGAAAGAATTGCAATACCGATTGAATGGAAACTGATCTGGGAAACGCAAGTAAAGAATTTAATGGAAAAAGAAACTTAATTTCGAATAATATAGGCCAGAGTAGGATAAAAATCCTTTTTTGAGCCCTAAAAACTTTCATATTTTGCACAAAAAGGCAATGAAATATAATATTGCCCAAATATTTATATAACCAATCCGGGCTTTGAATCAATAGCATAGTGAACGGGCCTGCTCTGGACCACATCTACAAGATCACACCCGAAAAAAAGAATACACCACAAAAAATTAACCATGACAGGATTACACCCGTTCACAGTTTATTCTATTTTTAGTACATCTTAATATTTTCTACATAAATTTTTAATTTAGTGTTTGTCTTAATAAATACGTATCTTAACATTTTTACATAATGTATTTCTCGAAATCAGCTAATTCATTCAGGAATTAGAAACATATTCACAGCAGGTTGATTTTTTAAACTATTAGAAACGGAGTCTAGTGCTTTATTTCCCCCGGAAAAACGCTGGACTTTTTGCAAAAGTTTCATTTAAAAGAGCCAAAGGAACTGCAGCAAGATTTCCCTCAATCTTACCACAGGCCTTTTTATGGAGGTTTTATGTTGGTTCAGACTTTTGCCATTTTTGATTTTTAGACTTTTGCCATTTCTGGTTTTTAGATTTTTGCCATTTTCCTTTATTGTATTCCGTATTTACCGGCCTACTGAATTACTGTATTGCCTTCCATAAATCCGCTTTAGCTTCACGCTTGCCGACAAAAAGCCGCTTTATGAGATATTTAACTCTCATATGTTTAGTTCTCATTTATCGGGTTAATAATGGGGTTCATGATAGGCATTCAGCTTTTAGAGACTATATCCAGCCGATATTCTCTGGTGAGATATAACGGAAGTATAACTCCAGAGTTCCTCTTGCTGGCAAATGTACACCTGCAATACGGATTGCGGATTCTTATTACCCATATGATATCATATATAACTTTCGTTGTGGCACAGAAATATAATTAGATACTTGAAGCCGGGTATCCGGAAACTAAAAAACCAACTGATTTACAGTTATCGATTTTTTAACATTCGTAAAAACATGAAAATAAACCCAATAACCAAAAAAACTGATATTTGATAGAAACATAATTATATAAATGAAATATAGATGAAAAGAACAAAGGAGCAAAGGGGATATTAGAGAGCCCTGTGCAGGTGGTTGTAAAATGAATGAGGGTTTGGAGGATAAGGGAGCTTTAAATGTGGACGCTCAGACCGCAGGCAGTAGAAATAACGTGAGAGGAGAGGCTCTCCAGGCAGCTCTGGAAAAAGAAGAAACTCTGAGAATCATGATCAATAACAGCCACGTAGTGCTCTTTCTCTGGAAAAAGGAAGATAAATGGCCTGTAGAGTTTGTCTCCGAAAATGTGGCAAAATTCGGATACGCGCCCGAAGACTTCACTTCTGGCAGGGTGATGTATAAAGATATAATATACTCCGACGATCTCGAAAAGGTTGAACAGGAATTTGAGAAAAAAGTAAAAAGCGGGGCTTCCGCAGTCAGCATGGAGTTCAGGATTGTTACGAAAGCAGGAGATTTGCGATGGATAAACGAAAGGACCTTTATCCAGAGAAATACAGTCGGAGAGGCGACACACTTCCAGGCAGTAGTGCTCGATATCACCAAGCGAAAGAAAAGCGAAGAAGAACTGGAAAAAACTCTTAAGATGCAAAAAGTGCTGACTACAGCAATTAATAACAGCCCTGCAGTGATATTTCTCTGGAAGAACGAGAAGTACTGGCCTGCGATTTTTGCCTCAGAGAATGTGGTACAGTTCGGATATACAGTTGATGATTTTTTATCACAGACAATTCAGTACGGGAGAATCATACATCCTGATGACCTGAAAAGAGTAGAAGAGGAGCTTGACAGAAGTATCCAGAAAGGAGAGGTAAGCTTCAATTCGGAATACAGGATTTTTACAAAAGCCGGAGATATGCTATGGGTAAACGAGAGAACCTTTATCCAGAGAGAAAGGGATGGGAAAGTAGCTTGCTTTCAGGGAATAGTACTGGATATAACCCATAGAAAGAAAGTTGAAAGAGCCCTGAGGAAATCACTTGAAATGCAGAAAATGCTGAAAACCATAATTGACAAGAGTTCGGCAGTAGCATTTCTATGGAAAAATGTAGAAAACTGGCCTGTAGAATTTGTTTCTGAAAATGTAACGCAGTTCGGGTACTCAGTGGAAGACTTCCTTTCCGGGAATGTACTTTATGGAAACATAATTCACAGAGAGGATATACAGGCAGTCGTTGAAAGTCTGGCACGTTCTGTCAGAGAAGGATATGACTCTTTCGAGATGGAATATAGAATTTTTACAGGAAAGGGAAGTATACGCTGGATTGAAGAGCGAACGTTTATCCAGCGAGATGATAAAGGCGAAGTTACTCACCTTCAGGGAATAGTTATCGATGTTACTGATAGAAAAGAGGCACAGAAAATGCTCGATATCCAGAGGGAGCTGGGGGTATCACTCAGTACTACCTGGAACCTTCAAACTATGCTTAACCAGATCCTTGATGCCTGCCTGAAGATAGAAGAGATAGATGCCGCAGGCATTTATTTGAAAGACGAACTCCTGGACCAGATCAATCTGGTTGCACACAGGGGGCTTTCTTCCGAGTTCGTGAAAAGTATTTTGACATATGGGGCAGATTCTCCTGAGGCGAGGCAGATCTGGACTGAAAAGCCTGTCTACAGAATGGATTTTTATGCAGACAAAATGGCAGATTTAATCAGGAAGGAAAAAATCACTGCGGTAGCGGTAATTCCTATGAAGCACCGGGGAGAAATCATAGGTAGCCTTAACTTTGCCTCTCACACTACAGACCGAATTCCCCAGAACGTACGCAATTTTCTTGAGAGTATAGCCCTCCAGACAGTGAACTATATAGCTCCCATCCGTATTGTGGCAGACCTTGCATAACATTTATTCGTACCGAAGTTAACCTGACCCTGGACGAAATCCTTATTTAAAATAATTTTTATAATTAATGCTGGATTGAAAAATGAGAAAATCTCAGGTCTCGCCTTCTTTCCCCGAACTGTGGGAAAATGTGCAAGCCTATTTTTGCTCACTTTTTGTCCATTACTGGCGTTAATATAAGATCTTACGCAGGATGGGGGATAAGATTGAAAGCGATAGTAGTTTATCTCAGTACCTCTGGGAATACGAAAATTATGGCCGAAGCAATAGCTAGCGGAATTGAATCAAAACATGTGGATGCAAAAGCTGTTAGCTTTTATGACGTAAAGATTGAAGATCTTAATGAAGCCGACGCAATCGC
The DNA here is from genome assembly GCF_049706645.1 of Methanosarcina sp. Lineage (GTDB taxonomy): Archaea > Halobacteriota > Methanosarcinia > Methanosarcinales > Methanosarcinaceae > Methanosarcina. The sequence goes on from NZ_JBNAKP010000003.1 coordinate 83,017, forward strand.
AGTCGGCTCCTCGACCTTTTATTATAGAATGCTGCAGCCCATGGAAAAATTCATGGATGAAACTCTTGCTTCCACAAACCCGAAAGGGAAGTTAGGAGCTGCTTTCGGGTCGTATGGGTGGAGCGGAGAAGCACCTATATTGATAGCCGAAAAGATGCGAGAGATGGGAATGACCGTCATAGATCCCGTACTCAGGATCCTTCACAGACCCACAGATAAGGACGTGCAGGAATGCAAAAGGCTCGGCATCGATATTGCCGAAAAGCTAAAGCACAGAAGCAGCCCACAGCCAGAGGGAGCGCCGAGTTAACCGTATTTCGAACGCAATAAGAACTTAATATATACAGCTCTTACTTCAAGTCCCTTAAACACGAAAAGACAAACTGGCCGGAAAAACAATTCAGACTGTATGAGTCACCGAAAAGACGGAAAGCACCGAAAAACTATGCCCCTGTTACCCGTACTTCGGGGTTTCTAGCTCCCGAATTCCGCTTCGGAAGACGGGGCCCTTTCCGGCAGGATTGCGGTTCTGCAGCCCGAGTCCCGTCTCGGGAGTACGCACCGAATTGCGCCTCGCCCGAATTGCGCCTCGGGAGTACGCCGCCCTTTTCGCTCGCTTCGTTCGCTCAAGAGGGCTAATTTATAGATAAAGATACTGAAGTGAGCTCAAGAGGGATGATTTGCAAAAACTCAAAGTAAAGTGTGACTCGGGCGGCAGAATTCGTGATTACTGATTTTCGATTTCGATTTTTGATTCTGATTGTTAATTTATTCAATTGGGATTTGAGTAATCCGGGTAGAATTCCTGAGCAATTCGTCAAAAAGCTCATTTCCGAACTCAAGAGCTGAGGGCTCATAACTTATCAGGCTTTCCCTATCGAAATGCTTCTGATTTTTTGGGAAAAGGGAAATCATGACAAATCTGTCGGTTACGGTAAGATTCGCGATCCTGAGTTCTCCTGAATACAGGAAAAATTTTATGTTCTCAAGGGCCAGCATACTTCGGAAGTCTTTGAGGTAATCCTTGGAATAGCGCTGAAAAACGGGTCCGGACATAAGAAAAGAAAACTCGACTCCACCTTTTGCAAGTTCCTGGCACATAGAAATAAGCGAAGGATCAAAATAGGCTATGCATTCAAGAATACGACTTGATTTAGAGAGGTTCTCAACAATCTCAGGATCAAGCTCGAACATTCGATCCAGATCGGGTTGAATCAACTTACACTTCCTGAGCTCTCCAAGCCGCTTTCGGAAAGCAGGGGGAATTCCCTGAAGATTTCTTTCAGCCCAGTAGTCAAAATTGTCCTCAAAGACGTCAATTATGCTGACAAAGGGCTGCATTTTTTCAACAAGGACTTTTCCTATAAGCGAGAGTTTGTAGTTTTTGTCTTCCTGAACAACCAGGGATTTTTCTTTTAATTTTTTTATCTGAGGCAAAATCGCAGTGGATGTTACATCGAGGGCTTCCTTGATTTCATCCATATTTTTTGGCCCGTCTTTCAGAAAGAGCAATAACTGCTTTCGCTTGTCGGAAAGAAAAATCAGCTCTAGAAGTTCTAATTGCAACCCTTCAGTCTCCTCTCGAGTTTTATGTGGCTAAAGAGATTAGAGCCATCAAAGGTATATAAGTTACTACTGTTTCCTACTTTTTGTTTAAATAGACTGAAGATACTTTTTTTCCATATTATACTTTGATACAGGGAATGGAGCAGGAAATAGGCAGGAAATAAAAAATTACTTATCATATAAAAGAAACAGGACAAAACGGTTTACAATTAAAAAACATGCGGAGTCTCCCTGCCCTGGATAGCTCACGCTACTGTCCAGGGTCAGGGAGCCTTCTAAGGCTCCTTAAGTTTAATGTTTAAGCTGGAATCTGGATAATAGAGATATTCTCAAAGATTGGATACTATTTGTATGGTTTTACCTGCACTCAGGAGTGTAGTGGAAATCCTGGCCTGAGACATATTCAGGCAGAAGCTTCCTTGGTCAGGATATAAGCAACCATTTCAGGGTTAAGTTTGCTTTCCCTTGAGACCTTTTCTTCAATTCTCTCAGCAGGTGTACCCTCCGATTTCAGTTCCCTTATTTTCTCAATCACTGAGGAAGGAATACTGTAATATTCGTTAATATCCTTCCTGTGCCCCCAGACGTCGCCTTCGATAAGCTGGATTCTCTGCATTTCAAGAAACATTTCTATTGATTTTGAAACCGTGCGCCTGTAAGATTTGGGCAACTGAATTACCTCAATTTTCGGACAGGTTTCAACCAGTGCAAAGATGTCCTTGTTCGAAGGCCTGAAGGCCAGATGAACAACACGTTCATTAGGATTGAGAGTGAAAATTTCCTCTCTGGAACTAACTACTCTAATTTTCATTTATGTGATTCCCCCACTGTAAAGTTCTTATGTTTTTACCTCAATATAAACTACTTATACTTATTATAAATATTTATCTGCCCGCGCTTTTATTTTTTACACAGTACTTCAGTTTTCGATCTCTTATCCGATCCTCTTAAATGCTGGAAAAAACCTGGAAAGGACAAAACCTGCAGAAATAATCATAACTCAGAAATTTTAGTCACCACGGGAACTTTCTCGGTAAAGAAATCAAGGAAAGAAAGAATCAGGGTAAGAACCTGTAGAATTTTAGTAGGCTATTATTCTGTAATCGGCTTTTTTCGGACCTTTTTCCGGAGTTCACCTTTTAATCTGCAATAAGTCTTATAAAGTGCCAGATCTCAGAGAAAACTTCTGGCAGTCAAGTGAGAGATTGATTAGAAAGAGTTTACTGCAGTATCTTTAACGCCCTGACAGACCACAACACTCTGAATTCCATACTGAATACCAGATATCTCAGGAGTTTTACAAAAGTAAACCTGCTCCAAATACATATATACTGAACTGAGGAAGTTTCAGAGAGAAGCTGGCAATACACGCCAGTAGTATAACCTTCAATACCATAAAGCTGAAAAGAAAAAGCTACCCTGCTAAATATAATACTTGATTTCAGACCTTCTGGCAGCTTCGCACTTTAGAGGGAGCCAGAGGAATTCAGAAACTAAAAGCAAGGGGTGGGAAATAATTTTGAGAGATATTCTTTAAGACATGAAATTATCCCGAAAAGGAAAAACTAAGGACCTGGAATTAGCCCATGATGGGAAAAATCAAAGGATGAGCCTGCTGCAAGTGTCCCTTTTCAGTTCGTTATTAACATAGACTTTGAAAGAAATTCAATATTTCTCGCCCTTTTTCACTGAAAAATTTCTTAAAGATCTTATATTATCCTGTGTCCAGTCGATTGAATATATAAGCCTTTTAGAACTCCAATCTAGGGAACAGTGATTTTCCCTACTTTGTTTTTTGAAGCACTCCATGCCCCATTCTTTACAGGTTTTTCCAGCCCAGGGGACACATACATACCACTCAAACCCGAAGTAAAGCATTATAAACTGCTGTCTAAACATCCATTATATCTGTTATTATATCTGTTATGTCTCCTGCGATATTATCTATCCTGAGAAAACCGTGCTGCTAAGAATACTGTAGCCCTTACCGGGTCTATGTCCTGCCATATAGAAAAGAAGAAAGGTTGAATAACGTTTCAACCCGAAAAAATTGTTTTTGAAATTTAAATTGTGCTGAACAATAACTCAGGCAAACGGGTGTTTAGCAGAATCTTTTTTAGCGAGAGCTTCTTCGACGGTCGGCCTGCCTTCCATAGCCCTTGCTATTGCAAGCTTTGTTGCTTCGTAGTTATATTCGTAAACTTTGTCCTTTTCTTTTGCGTCCCATTCGATAAACACGGAAACGATGATAAAAGTGTCATCAACCTGTTCTTGAGGGAGCACGCCGTCAGCTACGGAATCCATAACCGCCTTTGCGACCGCGGCCTGAGCCGGCCCGAACATAAGGGCAGCTTGCAATACATTCTTTATTGTTACCTTGTTTACGAGCAGGGTTACAGGTTTGGGCTGGAGATTCGGTTCAAGGGCTGCAAGAAGTGGGGTATGACCCTGCCTGGGCATTGCAAGCGAGTTCATAAACGCTGCTTCGACTGGCCCTCCTCGGGGCCCGATAACCAGGTCTATGTGTGCAATTTCCGGACCAGAACCTATGAGAGCTTCTCCTACCATACTTTTCAGAATATTTTTGACCAGATTGAACACCTCAGTTTATTTTACAACAGAAAACCCAATACCCGGAATCGCCGGAAAGAAAGGAATTGATCTACATATCCATCAATGAACAAGATAGCGATTCAGGTATTAAACGTAATTATTTTTGTTATGGAGAATGGTTAGCCTGTAATACTTATACACACATAAATAATTTACCGGCTGTGTTTATAACAGTACAGCGAAGTTACTCAGGATCAGGGAGGGCAAAAAAAGCATACGCAAAAAAGGATAAGAAAATTCCATAGAAAAATCGGTAGTACTCTAACAGAGTTTCCAAAGGCAAAGTTATGCCAATAAAGTTATTGAATAGAATAACTGGACTCTTAAACCCACTATTTAAAAGGAAATGCCCGAAAGAATCTCAAGTCTTTTGCTCCAGTGATCCAGCCCTTTTTTTGCTGCATACCAATCGAAAAAACTGCTTTCTTTGTTTATATTTGCAGTTTCGAGCTTTGTCCGGAGTTCAGCAGAACTGAACCCGAATTTCGCTTCGAAATCCCTGCAGATTGAAGAATAACTTTTGACCTTGTATCTGGCAACGTGCTTTTCGTGCTCTAGAGCCGAGCGGATAGCCTCAGTCACTTCCTGAGGCGAGAAATCAGTTTCGATGTTAAGCGTAAAACTCATACCTATCCCCACTAATATTAGACTTTTATTCCATTAAATGGTTATTGTAAGCAATTAATTGGGCAGGTTTGATACCGGAAAGTCTATGCTTATGTTTTGAGCTTTCCTGAAAACCCTTATATGTCAATCTTTCCTATTTTCAATCTTTCCTGTTTTCAAGCCTTCATGAGTATATTATTTTATTTTTTCTCTTACAGCGAGACCTATAAAGAGTATTAGCATTAATCCGATAAAGGGTCCTATTGCACTCGAGAACCCTGGCCAGTCTTCCTCAGAGATAAGTCCTTTAGTGAAAAGATTTTCAGATTTGTCAACCGACTTATTCTCCACTGGAGAACCGGGGCTTTCCTGCGTACTTTCATTTACTTCTTGAGGCTCAATTATTGTTGTCCTGCCGAAGGTGATTGCAAAAGGAGAAAAACCCGGAGTTCTGGCCTGGAAGTAGATATATCGATCATCTTCTCCCGTTTTCTGGGTGTCTAAGGCGTTCCATCCTCCGTTTGAATACCTCTGAAGGAAAACGGTTGAATTCTCGGTTTCATTCACCGGAATTTCAGCCTTGCTGATTCTGAAACCTACAACGGCATTTTCTATATTTTCTGGGCTTGCAAAACCTTTGTTTCCTACCCAGATATTCATATACCTGTAAACGGTCCCTCCGGGCTCGACTGGAGCCAGGACTGACCTTCCCTTGAGCTGTTCAACGATTGTTGTTGTCTTTCCAAGAGTCCTTTTTGCATCAAACTCCACGAAATCAATGCTGGTAGCATCCTGTATAAAATCGAACCTTATTCGGTTTCCAGCTGTAACGAATTTTTGCGTCAGTACACTGGTATGAACATTACTGGATGGCTCAGGAGAACCCCCTCCGCCAGTAGCGGGGCCTGTCTCACCAAAACCCCAGCCTTCTGTACCCGAGCCTCCGGTGTTGCCTTCATTACTCTCGCCTTCTTCAGTGACAGTTATATAATCTGTCCAGGCGAACGAATTATATTCATACTCGTTACTGACGTTAAGAGTTACGGAGTATTTACCTATTTCATAATACGTGTGAATCGGGTTCTGGAAAGTAGAGATATTGCCATCTCCAAAGTCCCACATCCATGAGGTGACGTTGCCTGTAGACATATCAGTGAACTTAACGGTCAGAGGGACCTGTCCTTCTATTGGAAAAGCCGTAAAACCGGCCTGAAAGTCATTTCCGACTGTGATATAATTGGTTTTTGTAATATTGCCCCAGGAAGTGCCGTTGCCTGCTCTGAGGGTAATGCTATAGGTTCCTGAGTCTCTGAATTCATAAACAGGATTCTTTTCGTTTGAGTCTACCTGTCCGTCCGAGTTAAAATCCCACTCCCAGGCTACCGGATTTCCACCTGAATTGTCTTCAAACTGGACCTTAAGAGGATCTTTGCCTGAGGTTACGTTGGATTTAAAATCGACTCCCAATATATCTTCCACCGGAAAATCGATTACCGGAGGAGCGACTGGATCGACAGGATCAACTGGATCAACTGGATCGACGGGGGGATTAACTGGAGGATTAACTGGGGGATCGACGGGGGGATTAACTGGAGGATCGACGGGGGGATCGACGGGGGGATCGACGGGGGGATTAACTGGAGGATCGACGGGGGGATCGACGGGGGGATCGACGGGGGGATTAACTGGGGGATTAACTGGGGGATTAACTGGGGGATTAACTGGGGGATTAACTGGGGGATTAACTGGAGGATCAACCACCGGATCAGTACTGGGCAGAACATTGACTGAAGAGGGAACTTCCAGGGCATTCGATCTCGAACCATCTGTTACTGTCAGCTTCACTGTATAAGTTCCGGCTTTAGAATAGGTGTGACTGGGGTTTTGCGAAGTCGAAGTAAACCCATCTCCAAACTCCCAGGACCAGGCAGTTGCGCCCCCTGTGGAAGTATCAGTGAACTGAACGGCCAATGGGGCCTTTCCATCCCTGGGAGAATGCGTGAAATCGGCCAGGAGGTCGGCGCCTCCAACGGTAATGTAATTGTCCTTTTTAGTACTGCTCCACCCATTCTCGTTGCCTGTTCTCAGGGTAACGGTATAGGTCCCAGGGGTTTTAAACTCATAAACAGGGTTTCGTTCGTTTGAATCTACTTTTCCGTCAGAATTGAAATCCCACTGCCAGGCTGCCGGGCTGCCTGTACTGAGATCACTGAATTGAACTTTAAGCGGAGCTTTGCCCGAGGTTACATCTGCTTTGAAGTCGACAACGGGAGCAGGGCTGGAGCTTACATTAATAAAAATAGGATTCTCTGGAGTGTCGGAACCGAAAGCGTTTGATACTGTCAGGCTCACTTCATAGATCCCGGCTTTTACATACTTATGTCCTGGACTCCGGGATGCTGACGTCTCGCCGTCTCCAAAATCCCACTGCCAGGAGGTTACGTTGCCAGTAGAAGTGTCAGTGAACTGGACGGCTAGAGGAGCTTTTCCTTCTGTCGGGGAGGCAGTAAAACCGGCTTCTGGCATCTCTCCGACTGTAATATAATTCGGTTTTGTGATATCGCCCTGTACGATGCCGTTGCCCGCCCTCAGAGTAATATCATAATTCCCAGGGCTAGAAAATTCATATACCGGATTTTTTTCGCGTGAGTCGATCTCTCCGTCCGAATCAAAATCCCATTCCCAGGTTGTAGCATCGCTGCCTGACTTATCCTGAAAATTCACTGTTAGAGGAGCGATCCCTGATACCGGGAGAGCTGTAAAATCCGCAGTAAACGTAGCGTTTTCATCTTCTGCAGTACCCGGATCTGCGGGCTCTTCGGACAGGTTTGTGGAATTTGTGCCTGAATCCTCAGATGGGCTTGCATAAACCGAAGCCGAAGCCAGGAATACTAAGCACAGAAGTATTAATATTGTAATTATTTTTTTCAATTCATACACCCTGCTTATCTTCTGCTTTTTTGCTGAAATCTCGCTCCCCCATGTAAGATTCCGGCTTCCTTTTCAGGCTCGCTTAGCCGGATGTCTGAAAGAACGTTTTTTAAGATTATTCAACTGTGATTACTAATTATTTCTGCGTTTTTAACTTCGGATGAAGGTAAATCTCGACAAATTATTAAACTCGCTTATGTTAAATTCATTTATGTGTAAAGGTTGTAAGGTTTATGGAAAAAGATAATGTCTTCTTCCTCTGTAACTTATTATCAATATTTCCTTCCCTGAATGGACTATAACTGTAAAAGGGAATTGCAATAGGAAATATTAAACTTTTTGATTTGATAAAATTCGGAAAAATTCTTCCCGGGATATAAAACCTTAAGTTCTGCTGAAGTTCTTCCTTTATAAAGGAATCTCACGCGAGTAGTTTTTGTTTTATCCTGAAATAATTTCGCTTTGAAATTTACAGTGTCTTCAGGCTGGAGCGCTGAGAAATTCGGATTTAAAAAAGGATCGATGAAAGCGTTTAAAGTCAGGAATTTAAATCTCTTTTACCTGAACGGCTTCCTTTTGTAGATGAGAAAAAAGGTCTGTGCCCCATTTGAGGGCTTGAGGCTCGGAGCTGAACAAGCTTTCGTGTTCAAAAAATTTTATCTGGGGAAGAACGGTGAACAGGAAGAACCTGTCCGTAACTGTAAAGCCTGCAAGCTTCGGGTCTTTCGGGAAAAGCGACAGGTTGACGTGCTCAAACTCAATCAGGGCTTGCAAATCTTCGAGGTAATCGGTTTTAAACCTTTTTAACACGGGTTCGGTAAGCATTATAGAAATTTCAGCCTCTTTTTTTGCAATTTCCAGGTAGAGAGGAATAAATGAGGGATGGAAATAGGAACTGAAGCCGAAAACCCGTCTTGAAAGGAGAAGGTTTTCCACATACTCAGGGTCCAGTTCAAACATATGACTCAGGTCCGGACGGATAAGTTTACAGTTTTTTAACTCTCCGATTCGACTTCGCAAAACCTGGGGGATTCCTTCAAGATTTCGCCGTGACCAGTAATCGAAGTTATCTTCGAGCACTTCCAAGGTGTCCAGAAGCGGCGGCATTCTATCTACAATCGTCTTCCCCATAACAGAGAGCTCATAAGTGTGATCCTTCTGTATGACCAGTTTCCTGTCCTTCAGTTTTTTGAGCTGGGGGAGAATAGAGACGGAATCTACATGTAGATGTTCCTGGATTTCATCTATGGATCTGGGCTTATCCTTGAGATAAATCAGGAGATCCCTTCGTTTTTCAGACCGAAAGATCAGTTCCATTAACCCGATTTTTGCGCCCATCCGAATACCACCAAAAAAAGTTTATAATGAAAAGATAGCACGGCAGTTATAAATACATTTCCATTAATTTTACGTATTTGTGAGGCTATTTTTAGGAATAAAATAAGTCTTATCGGCATGTAGATGCTAAATTAACCTCAAAATAGCCTAAGAATACATTATAATAATTTTATGCTAGTATTAGAATGGTATCAGGATAATATTAGAATAACCTGAACGGTATATTTTAAAAAGAGGTTGAGAGTGGGAAGGATTTTTCAAGCAGTTTTTCGATTAATTTTTAGATTACTATTTTAAATTACTATTTAGACTAGTATTCAGGTCAGTATCTAAATTAGTATTTAAATCAGTATTTAAATTCATATTTAAATTAGTATTTAAATTCATATTTAAATTAGTTTTTTCGAGAAGGCACAGCCTGAGCAGTCAGAACCTGACGCCCTTGAGGAGAGCCAGCCTTTTCTTCCAGTGGTCAAGCCCTCGCTTTGCAGCATACCACTCAAAATAGTTATCATCGCCAATAAGTTCACCGGCTTCGAATTTTAGTATGAATTCGGTAGAGATCAGGTCGTACTGATCTTCAAACTCATCACAGATCATGGAATAGCGATCTATCTTGTATTTTGCAAGATGTTTCTCATGTTCCAGAGCCGAGCGAATGATCTCGCTTGCTTCCTGAAGCGAGTAATCGGTATCAATCTGCAAGGTCAAATCCATGTTTATCCCGTAGAAAAGTTATTGGTGGTACTAAAAAATAATCATATATGTCTTTTTCTATTTGTAGATAAGAATTTTTTTTCGGTCCGACGAACTCAATTAATTCTTTTTTTCGAGTCCGGAGCTTATTTGCACCCTATGTTTTCACAAATTAATAACCTTTTACCTCCTTTGAGAGAAAATCCCATTAAAAGTTTTGCATTAGTCTTTTTTTTAAATCGAAATCAATAAAACGCAAAGAAAGGCAAAAAACAGCAAAGAATAGCAGATAACAGCAAAAGATAGCAAATAACAGCCAGGTGTGAAGGGGATAGAAGAAGCATAATAATTCGGGAAAATAAGGGAATAGAGAAAATCGAGGGGAATAGAGGAAAATAGCAGCAATAGAAGGAACAGAAGAAGATAAAAGAAATAAGAAAATAAGAAAAAGGGAAAAAAATTCAGAACAGATAGTTTCTGTAGAAGGTGTGGAGCTTTAAATCAAAGCCACGCAGTCATCAGTTCTCGGCTGCTACAACGGGAATTTTCCCTGAATTCTCCAGGTTCTTGTATACGAACGCTGAAGAGTAAGCAAGCAGCATGAATTTAAAGCCCTGGGCAAAATCCAGTTCGATAAACCTTAAAATCATGTATACGAAGAACGCAAATTGTACTGCACACAGGACCATTCCGGCTACTGTGAGCAATTTCTGATGGCTGCTACTATCACTACTGTCTGGATCATCGGATTCTTCTGACATTTTGTTTCAAACCTCGCAAATAAAGGTGCTAAAGGTGCTCTTTATTTAGCTTGTTTTTAGCTGTTTTTAACTTATTTTATTTTTATTCTAATCTGTTTTTGTGTTTTATCAATCAGGCTTTATTGTCGTCAGTTTTCAACCTGCCCAAAAATTAAATGGAGTCCCCCGCCAGAGCGTGGAGGCTGGCTGTTATGGTGCTCTTAAAATGAGACAAAAAGCTGAAAACTTCAATGGATGCATCTGAAGGTTCAGTTCAACATTGATCCCCTGGTGTAGCATTATTTGAAAAAACACTCTCCGAATTAGAGACTTTTATACAGTACCTTATTTATGAGGCATGGTATATATAGTTTGCGAAGGAAGGAGGGGTAATGAGGGGGATGATAGTGATTTCTAGTTTGTGGTTTTGGGTTAGATGCTGATTACCGAGATAATTTTCGTAACTGAAGATAAACATAACTCAATTTAATAAAACCGGAGAAACAGGTTAGGTAGAAAAGACTGCAGCTTTTAAAGAAGATCCAGAGTGTAATGATTCTTACGGCATGAAGCGACCTCAACAGCAGATGGTGAAACCTACCTGATTAGCAATTTTGAAAGCTTTGAAGATGCCAAGGAATTCCTTGAATGGGAGTTGAACCACTTTGAAACACTTAAGCCAAGATAATCAGGCACACTGAGAGGAAAAACATGGAAGCGATATTCACAAACCGCATAGAAGATTTCTTTATTACAATCAGCCTTCTTGGGACTCTCAGATATGACAGTTTAGGATGCTTAGGATTCCTGCAGTGTCGTAATACATTTAGGTAAACTGGCCATATGTTCTGAAGATGGCGTACGCAGAAAGGTGAAAAAATGACAGTGATTGCCTGATTAATTTAATCTACTATCTTTATTGAACTTTCACATTGATTAAGTATTTCCAAAATAGGTTTTATCTTTTGTACCTGATCTTTTTTTGGAGAAATATTCCTGAATGACATTTTTTGAACCCTTTTTAGAAGGGAAATCTGTTCATCTGAAAATTTTCCGGAATCCTTCATATCTCTGATTATTTTAGTCCATCTCTGCGGTGTAAGGCTTTTAATCATCTTTTCATAGTCTGGAGATTCAACTTTATCAAATTTATCTATGTCATTCTCACTCTCTAGAATCTTGTCATTACTAGATTCTTTTGACATATTGGCCTTTTCGAAGGTCCTGATATCCCTCATTTTTACAACTTCTTCACTAACCAGTTCTGTCTTTAATGCCAAAGGTATGTCAACTTTTAACTTTAAGAGTGAGTTCCAGCACTCTTCTTTTTTGCACCATTCAGTAATATTTTTTCCACCATCAGGATTGGTTATATGACCGCGAACTATCTGAGAAAGGTAAATAATAGACTCTTCAATAGCTGGTGAAATATCTTGAGTTTTCCAGATCCCTTCAAGATCTACACACTTTTCTGTCAGTTTGGATAATAAAGCTAATGTATAAGTAACAACATTGGCTTTATATCCCCCTAAGTCTAAATTCTTTACGATGTTATCCGTCTTTCTGAATAGAATAGCCTTCGCAATAAGAAGGTGGAAATAATTTATATCAGGCTTAAATTCTCCTTCTTCTTTATATTGGAGTATAAATTCGCGATAATTTTTATCTCCACCAAGACTTACAAAATATGGTAATTGATCCCAGGAGTTTTCGTATTTTGCCAAGTCTACTTTAGTAAACCTTTGAGATGTAGGATTTTTATCTCCAAAAAGGCGCTTTAGCTTAGGAGTATTTTCCCTCTCTTTATCGGTTTGGTACTGCCCACGAAAGCGCTCATAGTACCAATGTGTTTCTTGCTGGTTACATTTTTTTACAGGCGCCCAAATAGATCTGGAAAGTTTTTGAATCTGAACGTGGAAAGGATCGTTAGATGTAAAATCAGCAGCGTTAATTTTATTCTGGCTATTAGCATATTCTGATATCTTTGGAGCAATTCTATCAAAATCTTCTTCGTTTTTCAGGACTGTGAGTTTTACCTGAACATAGATATTGGACACATCCCGCTTATCTTTCACACAGGTATGATAGATTGAAGCGGTAGTTTGACCTCCGTTAACAATCTGAAAATCACGTATTTTTTTTATTGCTGGAACTCTGTTAGGCAGTTCTTCAATTTCAACACTTTCCGCAGTTGCTGAAATGCCATTGTTATAGGCAAGAAACATATCAGGCTCATTGCGAATTGTGTTCCTTATACTTTTGTTTATGTTTCCTCTCATCTGTAAAAAAGCACGTACATTTCTCTCGAGAAGGCGAGACCCATACTAAAGATCAGAAAGAGTCTTTCCAGAGAGAATGGCCAAGTATGTTATATATTTCGAGTTTTCTTCTGGCATTGGAAGACAGGGAATTGTGTTTCCAAAATCATTGTTAAAGTTAATTTCAATAGGCTCGGGTCGATTACCAGAGCTATATAATCTGAAGAGTCTTTGCATATCCCATAAATGATGCGAAATTTTATATTGACCGTACTTTTCATCCTCAATAGCATCTATATTTACAGCAATACCATCAGTTATAACAAAAAGGCGAACGTTTATAAGGTTCTCACGAAGCTGAAAAACTTTATCAGCAAGATCAAAAGCAGGTGAGGATTCTTCCATTGTGATGTACTTTTGCCTCACAGATCGATCAAAAAAGGCTCTGAGCCTTTTGAAATAATTTATAATTTCGCTCTTTGATACTTTAACCGGTGAACTTTCCCCATTAAAAAAAGTCACAAATAGATCAAGAAACTCATCATTATTATTGAAATCATAACCATTAACTTTAACTCCCCGAGCTTGATAAGAACATAGTTGGAAACCTTCAATCTCACCAGCATCAGCAAGGTATTCCAACATCTCTTCTGTGAACTGTTCTTCAGCAAAAGACTCTGAACTACTATCTCGAGATTTTAATCTTACATCTTCTTGAAAATTCGAAATAAATTGTTCAAACCCAGGATCAATGCTCATTGAGATTCCTCTTTATAGATGACCTGAATTCTTCTTCACTCAAAGAAAACGGAATACATGAAGACAAATTTATAGAATACCGAACATCTCCAACTCCACTAATAAGCTGACTTTCAGTAACTCTAGGAAAACCACTATTTACAAGAAATATATGTGAAGAACGATCTGCATAACCTCTATTTTCATATATGTTCCGGTAATCGTCCAAGTATCCTGCATGGAAAAGTAGTTCGTTGAAGGTGGAAGTAACTCCTGTACATGAATCACAGATTTTTCTAATAATGTCAATTATGGCAGGGAGTGTCTCTCCATTATCATTGAGTTCCTTGAGTGAGAGATAATACAAATAAAGTGCGTTTAACCCTGAATTGTCAAGTTGTTGTTCACTTGATATCTGTATTTTTTGAGGTAGTTTCCCAGTACCCGTCTTAACCTCAACAGCTATTCCCGAAGTCTGGAAATCCTGTTGTGCTTTATATGGGCCTGCCCAAGCTGAAACTGCTTTTTCTACACCAATGAGAGGAATCAGGAAATCGCGTAAAAATCGAAGTTCTCCATAAAGACCCCTCTGGGATACAGTACTCAAACCTTCAACCCCGTATTGCTCCAGAAACTGCTGCCATTGCTCAAGACGAGATATGAATGAACGAATCATCTCTTTCTCACTATTCTCACGAGTACAACGATTAACAATATCCTCTGAAAGTATGGTGAAAATATCTTGGTATTGGTTCTCAATCAAGATAAGTTCAATCGTTACAGAGTGATCTCTATCTTCAAAGAGAACAGTTTGGTGCAACTCTACACCCCTTGATCTTGGAAATGAATGTGTATTAAGTATGTTTTCCTTTGAGATTTTAATTTGAATCATTCTCCTGTTACCCGGTTTTTCAAAACCTAAATATATATCATAAGGTGAGTCGGGTAAGATTCTGCGGGTTAAAATACCTGGTTTAATTTCATTCCCAGTTTTCTCTTCAAGAATTTTCCATATTTCTTCAAAACTTTCAACTGTCAAACTCTTGCTCCCGGTATGTATTGTTAACTGTATATTGTACTTTTTCCGCATTTCTGCTTCCTGGAATGCTGAATGCAAGACCAATTACGGGTAAACCTTTTTCAAATCCTTTAATTTCCAAATCTAAAGGATATATTATCAAAAGGCCTTTCTCCGGAGAACGCACTTCTCTTATATAGGGTCCACTAGGATCTGTAGGTTCCTTTGAAGTCCTTGATTTTCTATAAGGATCGCTTTTCATCCGACGTAAAGCTTCATCAAATTCCTCTTGAGTGAGATCAACATATTCGTCTTTACGATCAATCATTCGCCCATTACTAAGAGAATGATTTCGTTCTGGCATACCTATTTCATTAGGTTTAAACAGTTCAAAAGGGTATGTATGTTTGGCATTTTTTTTATTAATTAAAGCAATTGTCCAAGATTTTAGTTCTCCTTTAACCATTTGCTTTTCTATATATTCTTTAAGAGGCTTTGGAGCTACCTTTCTTGAGTCTGGATGAACAATATATTCGTCTAAAAGCTGTAAAATTTGTTGAGAAGGGACATCTCTCCATAAGATCTTATTTCCATTAGTTGTGAATTTCGGACCGAGATTAAATATAAATTGATCAATTACATCTAAATTATTTTTGAGCTCATTTTCTTCTTGAGGAAAAATAACTGTCTCTACAATAGAGTTTGCGTACGAAATATCCATAACAGTCCCATTTCTCATTTTATTTACTGCTGTGATCAACAAATTATCTGGATGAGTTCTTACTCTAAGACCATATTGAGAAGGTGTTGAATTGTAAGCCGCCATATAATCAAATTCACTTCTAAGCTCTTCAGATGCGAGAGCAATATATTTGTACCATTTTACAAGATCTGGGGACGTGTAGAGACGGCAAAGATCGATATATCCAGGACGGAACCCAAACCAACGTCCCATTTGCATTAACGTATCGTACATACGTGAAGCTCGAAGGAAATAACTTACAGTAAGCCCTTCCAATGTAAGTCCACGGGAGAGTTTATCGCCACCAATAGCAATTACACTCAAACCCTTGGGATGTTTGCTATAATCTAGAGCAGCATCCTTTGCGGTTCCATTTATTAGTTTAATCTTAATTCTTGAGACTGCTTCAAAGAGGAAGTATTTCACCTCTTCCCATGAAATTTCCTTTATTAGTAAGTCTTTAATTTGTTCTTTCACGTCTTTCGTCGTTTCTGGATAATCTAGATAAGACTTGGCCCAAAAATTAGACTTCGAACAATACCACAGTTTTTCTAAATCTTTGTAAACACCTTCTGGGTCATTTTGATCTGTATATTCCATTTGACGTCTTAGAAATTGGACCTCTTCGCTGACTAATTGCCCAATTTTTTCTTGAACAGCAGTATAACGAGTAACATGGATTAACATAGAATTATGATTATTTTGCTCACCACGAGCCATACGAGCTGCACTAGCAATAACAAATGATTTTATGGCTTCTTTTAGTGAATTCGGTATTTTTTCGGGAACATGGTACTTCTTATGCTTGTCAGGAATATCCTTTTCATAATCACTGGTTTTTATTTCTCTTATTATTTGGAGACCTTTCTCATCCTTATTCTCGTCGAACCCTAGCTCATTTTCAGATGGAAAACCAAACAATTTCACTGGACCTATGTAATTTGGAGGTGTTGGTAAGTTGACAATAAAATCACGTGGAAATAAATCTTCTCCGTGGGCTAATGTTTCACCTTCAGGATATATGAAAATGTTTGCAAACGGTGTCGCTGTATATCCTACATATGCACTCTTCTCAAAGTGATTCAGTAGCTTTCGAATTTTGCCATTAATAGCGGTAACGTCATAATCTTCAAGAGGAATCCCATTTTCATCAAATGGGACCAGATTTGTATTTACTGAAGCATTATCTGCTTCATCGTCAATTAAAAGTAGAGGAATGTTACGAACCACTTTTCTTCCGGTTTTAGGATCTTTTATTCCGTGGAAACTGATAGCCCAGTTAATTACATTTGTAAGAACAGATTTATTTTTTTTGACAATCAGTATGACGGGATCGTTTCCTCCTAATATTACTCCCATGTGTGACACAATCTTACGATTAAAGTCCCCATTTTCATTTTCATCACTACAGGTCAGAGAATAGGGAGGCGAGATATTCTCATCAAAGAACTCTCCTACGCCAACACGGCGATTTTTTTCTTCTGAAGACCAGCTAATCTTTTCATATCCAATGAATTCTTTTTCTAAGCGTTTTTGTGTCTGATTTCTCAGACTTTCATGCATTCCTGCGAGAACAATAATTAACTCGTATCCTGCATCAGCCGCTTTGCATATCAAACCCGTATAATGTGATGTTTTTC
This sequence comes from Methanosarcina sp., assembly GCF_049706645.1. GTDB lineage: Archaea > Halobacteriota > Methanosarcinia > Methanosarcinales > Methanosarcinaceae > Methanosarcina. The sequence continues at coordinate 99,903 of NZ_JBNAKP010000003.1, forward strand.
CAGACTGTACCTGTCCAACGACCATTCCTCTTCTATCCCATGAGCCTTCTTTTAATGGATACTCAAGATGTTCTAGAGCACTATCCGTGAGCTCATCGAAGTGCATGACATATTGTTCTGAGCGTCCCTCAACTTCCATAAGATACCTTTCATATCTCTTCCAAAATTTCCATTTAATCTGAGTTTTATAATACGGAAGCCAGACCTCATGATTATTTTTGTCTTTAAGAACAGTTGCTTTTTCTTTCCAGATTTCACAGCGGGACTCGATATCTCTAATTAGACGATCCTCGTCAACTTTTTCTAAATTTCCCTCTGCTCTTAACATGTCAAGGACTAGTTTGACTTTCTGAGGAATAATTTCTGGAGTTGGATTAGGAATTCCTCTGAGCATTAGCATAACAAGTTGGAGAGCTCTTTCATACTGATTAATTTTCATTCCTCTTTCTCTTCTTCTATGAATGATAAAATCTGTTCGGGATAATCACAAAATGGTTCCATGTTCAGTAATTTGTTCTTGGCGTCAACTGATGCTACTCCAGCTTTATTCAAGGAATCCCATATTTCTCGCACGACTAACTTTAATTCTTCAGATGGTGTGTGTTCAAAAGGCACAGGTAAATTATCCGGTTTTTCAGAACTATTCAGAGTGATTAATGGAACAGGAACGGTTTCTTCGATAAGACGTAGCATCGCAGAAATTTTTCCTTTCTGATCCCCCGCATTCCTAAGAACGTCGTCAACAAGCGGGTGTTTTCTATTTATAGAATAGAAGTATTTTTCGTGAATGAGTTTTGTTTCCCAGGGAAACACAAAATCTTCAGCATTTCTACGTTGAATTATCTTTCCACGGTGACGATATACCGAAATTGCACGTTCAATTGTAAGTCTTGCAAGGCGCTTAAAATCATCTCTAAGCTGGGCAGGAGGTTTAGCTGTTGATTTCTTTACATCAATTTTCCATTCGTCATCCAGAGAGTTGGGTATATCAACTGAAATTCGAGCAAGTTTTGTATGATCTTCCTTCTTGAATCCCATACCCAACCAGTCACCTGCAACGATAAGTCGGTTATTTCGATAGATATAGAATCCCTGTCTTGCATTCCAGCCTCCTGGACCTGCAGCAAGCTCATAAGTTTCATTGTCCATTTTAGAACGATGAGGAAGAATATAAGGTTGAACAACCACCTTTTTCCCGTAGACATATAGAGGCTCTTTAGGCAGCTGTTGAGTGGAAGGATGATTTCTTAAAAATGGATCCCACGGTTTTAAGGCCCTTCCATTTATGTATATTTTGAAATTTCCAGTGCTTTCAAGATACCTATGGAAGACCATTTCAAGGTGACTTTTTACAGAATCAATACTTTCGTAAAATATGTTTTGATGTTTGGGATTGTCGATATCTGATCCTTTTACAACTCTATCAATCTGTTCCCATAATACAACTGTTCCACTTTTAATGTTCTCAAGACTGGTGAAAAAACCTTCCAAATAATATTTATCTACATTAAGCAGGCGCCATTCCCCACACTTGTTTACATAATCAAGATCCCAAGACCGAACAAAAACCATCTCTTTCTCTTTTTTTGAACCTACAGTGAGTTTTCTGCATTGTGAAAAAGAAGCCGTTTTCAACCCCAGTCCAAATCTTCCCAGATCATGAATGTCTCGTTCTTCAAGAGGATTCTTACTTCCTGCACGTAAGGAGTTTATAAGTGTCTCTTCATTCATCCCACATCCATCGTCTTTTATTGAAATGGTTGATTTTTCTCCTTTCCAATCAAATTTAAGCCAGACATTCTTCGAGCCTGCAGTTATGCTGTTATCTATAAGATCTGCTATTGCAGCTTCTAAACTGTACCCAAAAGCACGTAATGACTCGATCATAGCCCCCGGTTCGGGTGGAACTAAATCGTAAGCTTCAACATCCGTTCTGCTGCTATCAGATTCAGACAAAAGAACACACAACCATAGCTTGATCAGAGAATTAAAAAGACAAAGATTAAATGAAAGAGTTGCGAAACTAAAGTGGACAGTTAAACTGTAAAATAAAAATTGATTTATTACATATATTATCTTTTCTCTGTTATCCACTCTGCGGGTTTAAAAATTAATTAAAACTAAACAAGAGAGCTTGAAAAAAATATGGATACTATTGTTTGAAAAGATTAATTTTATTATAGATACAAATATCTCTAAGATTACAAATATCACATCTGGGTTTTTCTCCCGCAATACAAACTGCATTTGCAAAATCAATTAACGCGAAAGAGACTGTTCTGGGATCCCAGAAATTAACAAGATCGTACATAACATCATAGAATAGTTTGCTTCTCCGAGAGGAATCAGTAATCTTCAATCCAAAAATTCTTCCAAGAACACGCACAGTATTAGTATCTAGTACTGGTTCAGGAAGGTTGTATCCAAAACATAGAATGGCCGCTGAGATATAATTCCCTACCCCTGGCATTGCCATTAATTTTTCTCGGTCAATAGGTAATTTTCCACCATACTTTTCAATTACTTCGACAGCCATATCATAAAGTAAATCTGCACGCCAGAAAAGACCAAGAGATTTCAAATCATTTTTTATTGCTTCACGTCCAGCTTCAACAATCGATTCAAAATCAGGATACTTAAGGATAAATTCTTCATAGATATTGCTTACCTGATCAGCTTTTGTTCTGTGAAGCATCACTTCAGCAATCAGAATTTTATAAGGGTCAGAAGTTTCTCTCCAGGGAAATTTTCTGAGATTTTGCTCTCCCCATATTAGAAGCTCAGTACGAATTATCTTTATTTTTCTGAAATAATCTTTGTCTCTGTTGATACTCTTCATAAAATCTCTTTAAGCATTTTTTCGATTTCAATTGCAATACCCCTGGCCATGAGTGGGGGTACAGCATTGCCAACCTGAGCATACTGCGATGTTCTGTGTCCTTCGAATTTATAGTTATCAGGAAACGATTGTATTCTTGCTGCCTCTCTAACTGTAAGGGATCTTAATTGATTTATATCTGGATGTATAAAATGATGTCCATCTTTAGCAATATGAGCGAGTATAGCATGAGAATAACTTTTTCCGTCAACAACTTTGAATCTATCAAGAAACGAACTTTTGTTCCTGTGTGTTTGAAAGTCTGGATCTAATTCACTATATTTTAGACGCCTTTTTTCACAATTCCATTTATTTATAACCTGCCTGTAGATCTCAAGATCTGTCTTGTTATGAATTCTTGCTTTATGCTGAATGAGAACGTCATTTTTCTCTCTAATCTTAAACATTCGGAGGTATTTTGATGATCTTGAGAATGACTTGGAATACTTAGTAGCTTGTTCAGTACCTTCTCCAGCCTGTAAAAAGGGCAAATCTTTAAAAAGCGTTGAGACAGAAAACTTTCTAGATAGATTTTCTGGAAACTCAGGATAAGAAAGATTATGTTCATTCTTCCACCCTATGAATATTATTCTTCTCCTATCCTGAAGTACAGAGAAATTTTTAGCATTAAGTATATGAGCTTCTGTTTTATATCCAAGCTTTGCTACTTCTTCATTTAAATTTGAATAGACTGTTCCATCTATTGCGCTTCTTAATCCAAGAACGTTTTCAAAAACAAAAACTTCTGGCTTAAAAGTCTCCAAGAAAGAGGTATAACGTCTATATAAATAGTTGCGTGGATCATCTTTCATCTGTTTTGGTTTTCTACCCCTACCAGCAACAGAGTATGCCTGACATGGTGGCCCACCTATGATCACATCAACTGAATCACTATCAATAACATCCAAATGTGTTTTGATCTCTTTCATTACAGCTTCTTCATTTGACTCGGATATTTCTCCCTGGAATAGTCCTGTAGGTGGCAGGTCCAGTTCGTTGTATCTTTGGATAAATTCTTTTCTGCTGAAACTTCCAAAAATGTAATCCCTATAAATTTCTTCATTATTGGAATTTCTCAATGCATGATAGATAGCTCTGGTTTCGAGGGAGTTTCTGGCATGAGTATCTTTCTCTACATGAGAAACAAACTTAAATCCTCGCTGAAAAAAGCCTTCTGAGAGCCCTCCTGCTCCAGAGAACATATCAAGAACTGTGTATTTAGATTTCATCCAGAAATTCACCGATACTGTTTTTCTTTTTGAGTTTATTAATTCTCTAAAAGCCGACTAACACCAGACGAAGTTGAATTATATTAATATGTTGATTTGAATCATCTGATTTTAAATTTTTGAATTTCTCTTCCTCTCTCAAAACTACACCTTTAAATCCCATCCCTTCCTTTTCTATCCCATAACATAACTCTTATAACTCTACTCGGTGACCTTTTTATGGAATTGAAATGCAAGCTTTGCAAATATTATCCTGAAGATTTCGGGGAACTTACGGTTGACGTTTTGCATATGGATCTGGTGTTTGATGTTTATGATGACAGGACGAATGTGAAGTCCGTGCTCAGGGTAAGGACAAAGGATGCTCCTATTGAGAAGCTGGAATTGAACTGCAGGGACCTTGAGATTCGGGCTGTGAGCTGCATACAGTTTGAGGTTTCTTACAGATACCGGCAGGATGACGCGATTCTTGAGATTAATTTCAGGGAAGAGATTCCGCCGCATACCGAGGTTGCGGTTGTGACGGATACGGTTTGCAGGCCGACAAAACATACCCTTGAAGGGCTTTATTATGACGAGACGCCGGCAGGGGCTCCCCCGCAGCAGATCACGCAGTGCCAGCAGTGGGGGTTCCAGAGGATTGTGCCGTGCATTGACGATATGACGGCAAAATGCACTTATAAGACTGCCATTATTGCGGATTCGCGGTATACGAACCTCATCACGAATGGGGACGTCGTGGTTGAGAGGCATACCGTAAAGCCGGGGCGGGACAGGATCGTTTATGACAACTCGGTCACGCCTATGGCGACCTATCTCTTTTTCCTTGGGGTGGGGACTTATGCGACTTTCAAGAGGGAATTTGAGTATCCTGACGGAGGCACTTTTATGCTGGAGCTGCTCGCACCGCCGGTATCCGAGGCAGCCGCAGCCGAAAAAGCGCTTGATATCCTGCACGATGCGGTTATGTGGGTTTACCTCTTCACGGGGCCCGAGCAGTTCGATGAAGAGAAGCTGGCTGTCCGGAAAGAAATCTGGGAGCTTGTCCGCAGGCGGGAGAGAATGAAACTTGAGGCAAAGCCTGACACTACGCTGGAAGAACTTCAAAAGGTCAGGGGCAGGCTTGCCGAGCTTGACGGAACCATCAGTCCCGGGTACAGGTACACAGGCACCGTATACAGGGAAATCGGGATGCAGAACTCGGATTTCGGAGGCATGGAAAACGTCGGGAATACCACGATTACCACGAACAAGATAATGCCTTTCCCGCAGACGACGGATTCGGCTTATGAATATATGGTCCGGGTTAAGGCGCATGAATATTATCATAACCAGAATGGGTCCGAGGTCACGGGAAGAAGCCCGTTTGAGATCTGGTTGAATGAAGCCGTGACCGTGCATGTTGAAGAACAGCATCATGCCTTTTTCTTTGGCGAGGACTACCAGAGGCTCGCCAGGGTGCTTGAGCTGCTAGCGCCGGTCTCGGGAACATTTGCCCTGGATTCGGGTGCAGCTTCCATGCCGATCATTCCGGAAGGCTTCAACGACCCAAACGACCTGATTACTGCAGTCACTTACGTAAAGGCCCCGGAATACGTGCGCATGGTCGAGTCCCTTCTGGGACAGGAGACCTTTGTCAGGGGCCTGGACAGGTACTTCAAAAAATTCAGCCACTCCAACGCAAGCACCCTGGACTGGATCGAAGCTATGGAGGAAGCAAGCGGACAGCCCTTAAAAGAAATGTCTGAAACCTGGCTGAAACAGACAAAGTTCCCTGTAGTCGAGGTTTCAGCCGAATATGACAGGGCTGCCAGAAAATTCACGTTCTTCCTCAAACAGAAGGTTCCCGCCGGCGGTAAACCCTGGGAATTCCCGTTCAGGGCAGCCCTTGTGGACGAGAACGGAAATGACCTCGCCGAAATCCTGGAAAGGGTAAACGGGGAAACTGCCGAGCTTGCCATTGAAAATGTGGACATGCCTGCCTTCCTGTCCCTTAATAGAGGCTATTCTTTCTACGGGAAACTCGTGTACAGGGCAAGCCAGGACGAGCTCCTGATGCAGGTCAGGAGAGACAGCGATATCATAAGCAGGTTTACAGCTTTTTATACCCTGGTTGACAGAGAAAAGCTCAGGCTTCTTAAGAATTCCGATTCAAGGCCCTCTGAAGAATTTATCGAGCTTTATTACAGGCTGCTGAACGATCGGCAGCTTCTCGAAAAGGCAGGTGGACAGTTCCTGACCATTTTCGAGTCCGTGGAGGATGAAGAATTTGCCCACAGGTACCAGGCACTTTATGAAGTAAGACAAACGCTCCTGAAAGCCGTTGCCTGGAAATACAGGAACTCCGTGATCTCTGCCTACCGCTTCTTTGAAAACGCCTCGGCCCCGAGGGATTCGACACTTGAAGAGACGGCAAGGGCAATTAAGAGCAGGCAGGCTAAAAATGTCTGTCTTGGCATCCTTGCAGCCCTTGACACTCCTGACATTCATGCCATGATAAAACAGCAGTTCGAGACCGCAACCTGTGCAACGGACCGGCTGAGTGCGTTTTCTGCTTACCTTAACAGTTCGGCACCTGACAAAGTGAAAGTCCTGAGAGCCTTTGAAGCGGAATCAAAGAAAAATCTCGTTGCCTGGGAAGCTTTCCTTTCCGTAATAGGAAGCAACAGCAGCATTGACGCCGTGGAACTCGTCAGGGAAATGGAAAGGTCAGAGGCTTTCAGGATCGAGCAGACAAATGACCAGCGTGCCCTGTACGGCAGCTTTGCCCGAAACCGGAAAAAATCGCTCCAGACCGAAGAAGGCAGGGCTCTCTTTGCAGAAATCCTGAGAAAACTGACTCCTGTAAACGAATACAGCACAGTTAACCTGCTCAACGCCTTTGCAAATATAGACCTGATGGAGACAAAATACCATATTCCACTGATAAAAATCCTGGCAGACCTTCTCGGAGAACTTGACCCCCAGAAGTTCCCGAGTGTATACAACAGAATCCGAAAACTCCTGCTGGGAGCTCCGAAAGCTGTCAAAGCGTACGGAATAGAACATGGCGAAATCAAAGCCCTTCAGCCGGAAAAGAAATAAAATTTTTCGGAGAAACAGGTTACTCAGAAGCAATTCAGTTCGGAAAACCGAGAACTATAAACATGATAAGGTAATCCGGCCCGGAAGGATTCGGAAATAATTCTATCCTTCCGGAAATTTGCTTTTTTATACCTATTTATGACCTTCAGATTTTTTTGCTTCAGATTATTCCCTTCCGATCATATACGTTTCTCATGCTATGTTTCCGCAAAAAAGCAGTTCCATCTCACCTGGAGATACTTACTAAAATTAGATTGAGTTCTGAAATTATATTTGAAGGCCAGATACAGGAAGAATATTTATTCGGGGGATATTAAATGTTATTCGGAAGCTTTTTATCGGATTTCAATATCCGGCTTTAAAGGGGGCGTTAAAAGGATATTTCAATATTTTGAAGGTTTGTTGATCGAGGCATTCTCTTCTCTATTCAATATTATGGGCTCTTTTCTCATAATATACGGTGGCCTCAGGTCAATTTTAGGGGTTATCCGCATTGAAGTTTTGAAGAAATCTCATAGTTATCAGAAGGTAAGAAAAGAGCTTACAAACAAAATCGTCTTCGGGCTTGAGTTTTTCATTGCAGCCGATGTCCTGGAAACCGTACTTAATCCGTCTCAGGAAGAACTGCTCCTGCTGGGTACGGTCGTGTTGATAAGAACCGTTCTTGGTTATTTCCTTAGCAAGGAGGTTTTGGAATACCAGCTTGATTGAAACACGGTTGGAAAATTGAAATCCTGCAAAAAACCTGAGCCTCCGTGTCCTTTTTAATCCGGATGTTTTTTCCTTTCAGGTCTTTATCTCCGCAAAGTACTTCAAAAATTTTCGTACTAGATTTTCATATCTTCTCTCCACATTGCTTTGGAAACGGATGAATCTACTGTTAGATCTATCTGGTATCTCTTGCTACGGAACTATTATAAAGCCTGAATTCAGTACAATTCTAAAAAATAGTATGATTTAAAAGCAATTAAAGTGTAAAGATACAAAATATTATTAAACTCCAATATTATACTAATCCGAAATCCAGATTGTGCTGACCTGAACTCCGGGTTGTATTTAGCTTGTATTAATAAACTAACATGAAATCGGGTAGTAAATCCTAAAATATAGTTGGATGTTATTTAAAGCCCGGTATCCGAATAACTCAAAATCATCAGAAACAGGAGCAACTTAATGTATCATTTAAAATGTATCGAATGCGGTGCAGAGTATTCCAGAGATGAAGTGATCTATACGTGCAGCAAATGTGACGGGCTGCTTGATGTTATTTATGATTATTCCTCAATTGAACTTGACAGGGAAAAACTTAAGACCGAATGCCCTTCGGTCTGGAAGTACGCAAAACTTCTTCCTGTAGAAAGGGAACCTGTAACTCTCAGGGAAGGTGGGACTCCCCTCTATAAATGTGACCGTCTGGCTGAGAAGATAGGAATTAAAGAGCTCTACGTAAAGCACGAAGGCATGAACCCTACAGGCTCTTTTAAGGACAGGGGAATGACAGTAGGAGTTACGAAAGCGCTTGAGCTGGGCATGAATACCGTTGCCTGCGCGTCTACGGGAAACACCTCTGCAGCCCTTGCAATCTATGGAGCAAAAGCCGGGATTCCTGTAGTTGTGCTGTTGCCTGCAGGAAAAGTAGCTCTTGGAAAAGTAGCTCAGGCCCTTATGCACGGGGCAAAGGTTCTAAGCATTCGCGGAAATTTTGACGAAGCGCTTGCTCTTGTTCGCACTCTCTGCTCTCAGGAGAAAATTTATCTCTTAAACTCGATCAACCCCTACAGGCTTGAAGGCCAGAAAACTATCGGTTTTGAGATCGCAGACCAGCTAGGCTTCAAGGTGCCTGACAGAATTGTCCTGCCCGTAGGAAACGCAGGAAATATTACGGCTATTTATAAGGGCTTCAGGGAGTTTAAGAAGCTCGGCATAACCGATTCGCTCCCGAAGATGACCGGGATTCAGGCCGAAGGTTCCTGCCCCATTGTAAAGGCTATAAAGAATGGGGCTCCGGAAATCACCCCGGAGGATAAACCCGAGACCGTTGCAACTGCAATCCGGATAGGCAACCCTGTTAATGCGAAAAAAGCCCTGAGTGCGATCCGGGAGTCAGGCGGGACTGCGGAATCCGTCACTGACGAAGAAATCCTTGCAGCCCAGAAAGACCTTGCAAGGCTTGAGGGCATAGGTGTCGAGCCTGCGAGTGCAGCCTCGGTTGCAGGGCTTAAGAAACTGGTTGATCTGGGCGTCATAGGCAGAGACGAAACTGTTGTCTGTATCACCACAGGGCACCTGCTTAAAGACCCGCAGACTGTAATTGATATCTGCGAGGAACCGATTATTGTGGATGCCAGTATAGAAGCCATCCGGGAAGCTATCTTCGGAAAGGCAGAATAAAATCTGAAGAACGGCAACAGTCGAAGGATTGATATAACCGTGACCCGGTTGACTCGATCCTTCAGAGTTTCCTTGGATGGCTTATAGCTGCCAGAAACCATTTACTGTTATCGTTTACTTTTAATGCTTACTGTTATCGTTTCTATTCTTACGATTGTATCAAATTCAGTTAATAGTTCAAATTCTTTCAATATCAAAATAATCGATGGGCGTGAACACGAATGGAGCAGGATTATAAGCCTCACGAGATCGAAAAGAAATGGCAAAAAAAGTGGAATGAGAGCCAGATTTTCCAGGCCGAACCCGATAAGCGAGAAAAATATTTCATAACCATCCCCTACCCCTACCTGAACGGGAACCTGCATGCAGGACATACCCGGACTTTTACCATAGGGGACGTCGTTGCAAGGCACAGGCGGATGCTCGGGTACAACGTACTTTACCCTATGGGCTTTCACGTGACAGGCACGCCCATTGTGGGGCTTGCCGAATTGATTGCAAGTCGGGATCCCCAGACAATGGACGTTTATGAACGCCTTCACGGGATTCCCGGAAACATTCTACCAACGCTCGATACTCCCGAAAAGATTGTTGACTATTTCAAGCGTGAATCCGAGAAGGCCATGCGTAATATCGGGTACTCCATTGACTGGAGGCGCAAATTTACAACAACTGACCCGACTTATAAAAAGTTCATTGAATGGCAGTATATCCGGCTTGAAGAAAAGGGACTGATCGTAAAAGGTTCCCACCCGGTAAAATGGTGCCCCAACGACAATAACCCTGTAGAGGATCACGATATCCTGCACGGCGAAGAAGCTACCATCGTCGAATATACGCTAATCAAGTTCCGATATAAGGATCTGGTTCTGCCCTGTGCAACCCTCAGGCCGGAAACGACATACGGGGTGACTAACCTGTGGGTCAACCCTGACGTAACTTACGTAAAAGCAAGAGTTGCGCAGGACGGAAACGAGGAGTTCTGGGTTGTCAGCAGGGAAGCTTTCAGAAAACTGACTTTCACGGACCGGACAGTCGAATATATTGAGGACGTACCTGCAAAATCCGTAATCGGAATAAAACTTACAAATCCGGTCACAGGCGACGAAGTAATTTCCCTTCCCGCATCCTTTGTCAGGCCTGAAAACGGAAGCGGAATAGTAATGAGCGTGCCTGCCCATGCACCTTTTGACTACCTTGCCCTTCGCGACCTTTACGATGCTGACATGAGCGAATATGGGATTTCCGAAGATCTCAGGGAAATTAAGCTGGTTTCCCTTATCAAGGTGCCTGAATTCGGAGATTTTCCTGCAAAGGAAATAGTTGAGAAGATGGGAATCGCAAACCAGAAAGACCCGAGAGCCGAGGAAGCCACAAAGATCGTATACCGAAGGGAGTTCCACGGAGGGGTTCTTAAGGAGATTACAGGAAAATACGAAGGACATGCTGTCTCCAAGATAAAAGATATCCTTACCAGGGACTTCGTCAGTTCAAACGCCGGGGAGATCTTTTACGAATTCAGCGAACCTGTAGTTTGTCGCTGCGGTACGCCCTGTGTTGTAAATATGGTAAAAGGCCAGTGGTTCCTGAATTACTCAAACCCCGAATGGAAGGCAAAGGTCTATAGATGCCTTAGCGGAATGCGAATTATTCCCACAGAGTATAGGGTCGAGTTTGAGAACAAGGTTGACTGGCTTAAGGACAAAGCCTGTGCCCGCAGGAAAGGGCTTGGAACCCACCTCCCCTTTGATAAGGAATGGCTGATTGAGTCCCTTGGGGATTCGACAATTTACATGAGCTATTATATCATTGCCAGGTTTATCGAAAAAGGTGAACTGGAGCTCGAACAGCTTACCCTCTCATTCTTCGACTACATCCTGCTTGGGAAAGGCGATCTGGCAGCAGTCAGCGCGGATACCGGGCTCAGTCCGGAGCTCCTAGAGGAAATCCGCAGGCATTTCAATTACTGGTACCCGGTTGACCTGCGCTCTTCAGGAAAGGACCTGGTCCCGAACCACCTGCTCTTTTTCCTCTTCCATCACGTAGCGCTTTTTGAAGAAGAGAAGTGGCCGAAAACTCTTGCAGTAAACGGCTTTGTCTCCCTTGAGGGGCAGAAAATGAGCAAATCCAAAGGCCCGATCCTTACCATGGAAAGCGCAGTCAGCAGTTACGGCGCGGATATAACAAGAATGTACATTCTCTCCACAGCCGAGCAGACGCAGGATGCAGACTGGCAGAGGACAGGAATAGAATCGGCCAGAAGGCAGGTGGACAGGTTCTATTCCTTTGCAAAGGATGTTATAGAGAGTGGGAAACGTGCAAACCTGAGCACAGAGCTAAAGCAGATCGACAGCTGGATACTCTCGAGGATGCAGAATTATATCCGGGAGACGAATTCAGCGCTTGACTCTATCCAGACAAGGGAAGCAATCCAGAATTCTTTCTTCCTGCTGATAAATGATATCAAGTGGTACCAGAGAAGAGGCGGAGAGACCCTGCTCTACTATGTGCTGGACAACTGGGTCAGGCTTATGGCTCCCTTTACCCCGCACCTCTGTGAGGAAATCTGGGAAGCAATGGGGCATGAGGACCCGATCTCCCTTGCCCAGTACCCGCTCTATAATGAAGACCTGATAGACGACGGCGCTGAGCTTGCCGAAGAAATGATAAAGGGAACCCTGGAAGACGTTGAAGAGATTATAAGGGTGACAAAGATGACCCCGCAGACGGTTCATCTCTACACCGCGCCTGCCTGGAAAGCCGAAGCCGTTAAGTGTGCCTGCGAGATGCAGCTTGAAGGTTCCCTCGAGGTAGGCACCCTTATAAAAACATTGATGGCAAATCCCGACCTCAAACGCTTCGGCAAGGAGATCCCGAAGTTCGTGCAGAAGCTTGTCCCGGAATTCAAAAGCGGGGGAGCTGACAGGTACGAAATCTTTGCAGGTCCCGGGCTTGATGAACAGGCTCTCCTGAAAGAATCAGCTTCCTTCCTGGAAAAAGAAATCGGATGTCCTGTTGAAGTCCACAGTGCCGAATCTCCTGCCTTTGACCCTGAAAAGAAGTCAAGGTTTGCCGAGCCCCTGAGACCCGCAATTTACATCGAGCAGGCGAAGAAAGAAGAATAAAAGAAGAATAAAAAAGAAAAATTACTTAAAAAGCCGGATGTCCCTATCTAATCGGCTGATATCACACCGGGGGAACCTGAAAATAATCCCCCGAAAGTTCTTTTTTCTGCGTTTTCAATGGTTTCTAAGTTATGAAATCTAGAGTGAGTTTTCCGTACCTTCAGTGGTATAAAAGGTACGCAGAAGAAATTATGAAAAATAAGTTATGAAAAATAAGTTATGAAAAAGAAATTGTGAAAATCAATAAAGCTCAGTTCTCCTATCCTCAAAAACAGGAATAGCCTTTCGAATCTCATCTTTTCCGGACAGGTCAAGCTCACTGACAATTACACATTCATGGTCACCTGCGCTCGCTTTTACTTCGCCCCAGGCGTCGATTATCATTGAATCTCCGAAGTAGGTGCAGTCAGGAGCCGAACCCGTACGGTTGCAGGCAATGTGCGGGATCTGGTTTTCGATTGCTCTTGCTCTTGCAAGGGTCTTCCAGTGTTCAGACCTGGGATTTGGGAAAGCTGCAGATGTTACAAGAAGATCGGAACCGGCAAGGGCGAGTTTTCTTGCAACCTCGGGGAAACGAAGCTCGTAACAGATCTGGAAACCGATTTTCAGGTTCTGTCTTTTTAGAGTTATGGGTTCGATTGAATTACCCCTGGAAAAGTATCGGCTTTCACCCTTAAAAGGGTGAGTTTTCCGATAACTGCCCGCAAGAGCTCCTGATTCAAAGCAAAAGCCGAGATTATAGTAAAGCGTTGAATTACCGCCAGAAGGAGTAGAATTTTTAGAATCTACAGGTTTCCCATTGCCAGAAATATCTTCCGTAACAGCCTTTTCAATTACGGAACCCATTATAATGCAGTCATTGGCCTCGGAAAAACAGGCCAGGTTTTCAAGAATAGGGGAAGGCAAGGTTTCTGCCGCATGGTCAAAGTGCTCGTAGCAAAAGCCTGTTGAAAAGACCTCGGGAAAAACGATGAGTTCGGCTCCTTTATCCACGGCTTTTAGAGCCATATAGAGAGCTTTTTCAAGGTTTTCCTGCTTCCTGCAGTGTAGTATATCCATCTGGATACAGGCAACTTTCATATCCGAATCACCAGCCAACCAACAGTAAACGAGTTGAATCCTTTTAACGTAAGATTTCAATTTAGAGGCATGATTTAAAGAGATAATTTAAAGAGATAATTTAAAGAGATGATTTAAAGAGATAATTTAAAGAGATAATTTAAAGAGATAATTTAAAGAAATGAACTCAAGGAAATGAGTTTAAAGAAATTAATTTCAGGTTTAAAATAACTGAAGGTTTCTTCAGGGGAGCAGGGTAGTTTGCTTGCTCTTAGCTACCAGGCCCTCCAGGTCGATCCTGTGTTTTATCAGCCCTGCAAGCACTTCGTTCGCAAGCCTGGTTATCTCTTCCCTGTTTTCTCGAATTTCATATGCAGGGTCATCGGGAGGGATCTCAATCTTTGTAATATCGGCTCTGGCTTTCTTCAGATGCGCATCCTGGGCTTCACAGACTATACCGGGTTTTTCCAGGTACTGTTCAAGGTGTTTTTGAGTTATTCCTATAAGCTTCAACTCCCTGCGGAAACAGGGCCTTTCAAACAGCCTGGAAACCACATATACTCCCACGGGAATTCTGGAATCCAGACTGATTTTAAGAAGCTGGGCCCTGAGAGTAGAATAGATCTCTTGCGGATCATAAAGTTCAGGGGACCTGGGATCCTTGCCTTTTTCGGATAGGGGTTCCGTGGTTTTTTCAGGCAGGGCATAGATTTTCGAAGGAGGGACTTCGGTTTCTTCCAGAATTTTAAGGTCCCTGAGCGCCCTGAGATAGCCTGTAAGAACCAGGCGGTGCTCATCTATGCCTCTAGCTTTCAGTTCTCTGGAAAGCCCGCTGATTGAGAGCCGTCTGCCTTCAAGTAGCTCCAGGAGTTTAAAGTTGAGTTTATCTTCCATCTGTACCGACATCACGTTTTATTGCTGTTACTGCTGTTAATTAATTCTCAAGAGCTCAGGCCGGAAAACCATTTTCTTTCGGGGCAACCGGACAAATAAGCCCGTATTTTTCCCGAATCTTTGAAAAAGACCTGGCCATTCTCCGTCTGAGAGACGAGTAAGCAAGAAAATTGCAGGGGGTAATACACGATGTAATTATCCTGCATAATATAAAGCTTATGAGAGAGCCTTTAAGGGTGAACTCCAGAGAATCTTGTAAGAAACCGGCAGATTTACACAGAAGAGATTTATTGAACTGCACGGAACATAGAAGATATTTATCGAACTTCATGAAAAAAATCTAAGAAAGTTTAACCTGAAAAAAATAAACTAAGAACCCTGTCGAAAGGAAATGTATAATATAACGTAAAGAATCGTTTCCTGGAAAAACACTTGAAATAAAACATCGAATTTAATCTTCTTATATCCATAGTTAGCTAAATCAAATTGCGGGCGGCCACCCCACCCTAAAGGATGGGGTATGCTTCGGGCCGCCCGCCCGGTTACTTAGGGACAGATGATTAAGTATCCTTTAACAAGGTTTCCTTATAACATAA
>NZ_JBNAKP010000004.1:0-27742 GCF_049706645.1 Methanosarcina sp.
ACAAGGCGGCTGGAAGGGATTCCAACGCCACTGTTGCCCTGGTCGCCATCAAGCCTTATAGTGCCGATATCGTGCGTTACGGGAATTTCCATGCCCTGCTCGACACTGACAGCCTTGCCAGGCATCATAAGGATTTCCGCAAGCTTGTCAAATTCATCGGCACTCAGGTCAGGAATCTCACCAAGGTCGGCGGCATTTGCAACACCGGCCTCAATTTCTTCCAGAATTTTCTCTTTTGTGAGGAAGACACGTTTCCCGTCTCCCATACGTAAAGCATATTCGGTTGCCATTTCTCTTCTCACCTTTCTCGTTACCTTTTATACTCTGGTTTAATAAGCTGTATTTTGGGGTTCAGAATTTGGATACAAAAGTTCTGGCCTGCCAGAGGGCTACTATCGCCAGAATCAGGATCAAAACCATCCACATGATGTCGGCTGCCGGTATGAAGGAATTTGCCCAGTAACCATTGTAGGCTTCCAGAGCCACTGCTGTTTGTGTCATCTTTTTCCCTCTTTGAAATTATAGGCCTTTAAGGCAGGCATCTGAACCTCGGACCCTTCCAAAGTCGGTGATTACGTACCTGTGCAGAAGGAAACCTTTTTTGTAGATTCCTTCTTCATCGACTTTCTGCTCCAGGTCTTTCAACATCCCTCCGGACGCCAGTTCAATAATGTCAAAGTTAATGCTATCCCTTTCGTAGCTGCTTTTCATGTCGTATTCTTCCTGGATCTTCGAAACGATCTCGTAGTTCCAGTATGCTTTCCCATCCAGGAAAAGTTCCAGGATTCTGAATTTGACAGGACGGTTTCCGGTCATTTCATTCACCTCTTAGAGTTTCAAGTGCGCTTGCATCTTCCGTAAACATGATGAAACTTCCAGCAATACAGAGAGTACCGCCTACGAGGATGGTCCATTCCGGAACATCTCCGAAGAATAGGAAAATGAAGATAATTGCACAGAACCCGTAGAGGTTTCCTATGCCCTGGCCTCTTCCGACACCGATAAGCGGGAAAGATTTGTACCAGCAGACATAGCAGAAACCAAAGGTGATGCCTGCAAAGATCAGCACCAGCAGGGTCAGGGGTTCAAAGGCCTGGAGCGCAAAGGAATACATCGGAAAGCCTACGAGTGCAAGTATCGGCACGATAATAATCCACCAGATAATATTCTCGCCAAGGAAGCGGAGGGTCAGCCCCGTATCCGGCTCTGCGATGTCAAGCCCTTTACCTGCAATTGCACCTTCAATGCCCCAGCCGGCAGCAGCCATCAAACCTCCTAGATATCCGATCCACTGGACATTGCCTGAAGAAATTTCAGTCAGAAGCCCGCCGCCAAAGATCGTAATTCCTCCTATGATGATGACTCCTATGCCCATTGCCGCTCTTCTGGAGATCTTTTCCCCGTACCAGTAATAGGCGAGAATCGAACCTACAACAGGATAGAGAAGGCCGGCAACGGCTGCAAATGCTCCTCCGATAAAGCCCATAGCAATAAAAGAACCGAGAATTGCCATCGGGCCGCCGAAGATAGAGGCAAGGAAGAACCATTTTGAGCAGGGGTGGAATTCCTTAAGAGTCCTGCCCAGTTCTCCGTATTTTCCAAGCACTCCGTTCCACAGCATAAGCGCAAGCATAACAGTCAGTGCATTAAAGGCAGTGATCAGAACAGCAGTAATAACAAGGGATACGCCATCCCCACTTGCTTCGGCAATGGCGCCATACATTTCATCGAACGGGTTGAGCACCCAGACAACAGTTCCTGGCAGATACCAGATGCCCCAGAAGACAGCGCAGAAAAGGGCCCACATATACCCTTTACTGACTTTTCTTTTACTTTCCTGTTTTTTTAAAGTCTTCAAATCCACAAAAGTTCCCTCCATTTTTTCAGAATACTGCGGAACTCCCTCAGGGCAGGGGATCTCCCAGACCCTATTCCACAGCCTGAAAGTGCAGCTCAAAAGCTCTTTCTGCAGGCTTCATATCTCCGGGAATATTTTCAAACTTCTTTTTAACTGCTGTTTTTCAGCTGTTTTTTAGATTGCGTTTAAGTTGTCATTTTTTACAATCGTTTTCAGCAGTTTATTTTTAGTGACCGTTTTTTAATAGAGCCGTTTTTAATACACCTGTTTTGTAATAACACACTGTTTGTACGGTTGTTTTTTAGTGACAGGTGCTTGTAACCGTTTTGTAGTAACACACGTTTTGTAATACTGCCTTTTTGTAATACTGCCGTTTTGTTGTAATATCCGGTTTGTAATATTCCTGCGAATGGTGGTATGACTTGCGAAAGTTTTTAAACCTATATCCGAGCTGCAGATCTCAGAAGACTGCACAAAATAAAGTATGACAGAAAATGTATTCAAAGAGTACATTTTCTGCAATTTAAACCGCTTTAGAGTAAAGCTGCCTTTACCTTATTTACGGAATCTGTGGCACTTTCACCATAAATGTCAGCGCCGATCTTGTCTGCCCAGTCCTGGGTAACAGGTGCGCCCCCAACCATGGTCTTAACCTGATCGCGGATGCCT
This sequence comes from Methanosarcina sp., assembly GCF_049706645.1. GTDB lineage: Archaea > Halobacteriota > Methanosarcinia > Methanosarcinales > Methanosarcinaceae > Methanosarcina. Next base: position 2,528 of record NZ_JBNAKP010000004.1, read on the forward strand.
GCTTCCTTGAGCTGTTCCTCGATCTGTATCTGGTAGACCATTGTTGTGGTCATAAGGGCGGAGGATGCGATTACCTGGGGTTTTATTTCCTTTGCCTTTTCAACAAAGGTTTTGATCGGGACATCTCTTCCGAGATCCACGACTTTGAAACCTGCAATATTGAGCATGGAAGCAACAATGTCCTTCCCGATGGAGTGAATGTCGCCTTCAATGGTCCCGATAACAACGGTTCCGAGGCTCTTGGTCTGAGATTTGCGCTTCTCCATTTCCGGCTTGATAACTTCTATACCTGCGTTCATAGCTTCTGCCGCTGCAAGCACGTGGGGCAGGAAAAGAGTGCCCTGCTCGAACTGCTCTCCTACTTCCTGCATGCCTGCAGTAAAGCCTTTTTCAATAAGCTCTACAGGGTCAATTCCTGCGGCAAGAGCCTCTTCTGCAACTTCAGCTGCGATTTCGTCATCAAATTCGGTGATTGCTTCTTTTGCTCTTGCAATGATATCTTCTTTGTTTGCCATTTTTAGATCTCCTGAATATCCTGTTTACATGCCTCTGAAGGCTTTGTCAGCCCTGTCCACGACTGCTTTCATATCTTTGAGAATATCTGCGTCGATAGGTTTTACCTGGTGGTTCTTAAGAACATCCACGACCTTTTCGTGTGCTACTGCCGCAAGATCCTTTGAGCCTGCTGCAGCCCAATCCCCAAACATGCGCCTGTCAATGAGCATTGGGTTGGATGGGTAGTCCACAAGCTGCCTGGTCTGTTTGAGGGCAAGGAAGTTATTTCCGATTCCTACTTTCTGGATTGATTCTACCGAGAGGGTTTCTTCCGAGACTGGAATTCCCTTCATGGCTTTCTTGACCATACTGAAGATATCATTGTCAATAACGAGCTGTTCCATTGAGAAAGTCATTCCAAGCTCAAGCATTCCGGCTCCATAGATGGTATTGGCACCAGAAAGAGCAGGCAGAAGAGTTGTTATTGTTTTTTCATGCCCTGCCTGGCTGTCCGGAACCTTGGCATCAGACTAGGAACCTGCCACAAAGGAGGGAAGACCGTAGAACTGCGCAAGTTTAGCAACAGCTCCACTGATCAGGCCAAGTTCAGGAGATCCGACAGGTGCAGTTCCCTTCTTCAGGTCGAAGGTGGTTGTTGAGCTTCCATACCATACCTTTGTACCAGGCACTGCAAGCTGTGCAAGGGCGATACCTGAGAGGACTTCGGCATTATGGGTTACGAGGGTTCCTGCAAGGTAGACCGGAGAGGATCCGCCTGACATTGCCATACTCAGGACGTTAACCGGAATTCCCAGGCGGGCACCTTTAATGATGACCTGGCAGGCGTTTACACTGAGTTCAAGCGGGCTTGTAGGGCAGAGCAGCATGGAGAAAATAGGTTTCTTTCTTGCCTCTTCTTCATCGCCGCCATAGTAGGCTTTTGCGATGTCCCAGTAGTATTCGACATTTTCGCCGACAGGATCAATGTGGTGGAAGTGTTTTGAGGTGTTTGCTATAGGGGTGAAGGTTTCGTGAACGTCCTGGGCACCCTGGCCTGCAATATCCCTTGCAGAGACCGGGAGAGAGAAGTAGTCAATGTTTTCTGCCCAGTCGCAAAGTTTTGCGATGTCTGCAATGTCCTGTTCAACAGAGTCGACGGTTACATACTTGCCGTCCTGGTATTTGCAGACCTTGACGCCGGTACCGAAACAGGTCCAGTGCACTTTGCCGCCGCATTCCTGGACAGTATTGTTCTTTTTGTCGCGGCCCCAGAGTACAAATCTTGATGGTGCAAGCTGAAGGGCTTTCCGTATAACATATTCAGGAATTTTTACAATATTGGTCTTTTCATCAACTTCACAGCCATTCTCCTTGAAGATCTGCCTTGCTTCGGGGTCAGAAACCTGGACCCCGGGGTTCATCAGAACTTCCATGGTTGCATAGTGAATTGCCTTAAGTTCATCAGTGGTAAAAAGGTTTAATTCTACGCCATTAAGTGCATTAAATCCTGCAACTGCATTATTTTTTGCCATCTTTGTAGCCTCCGAATAAGAATGATTTAAGCCAGCAGCTCTTTTGCCTTTGCGACAGCTTCACTTGCATTTTCGGCATAGCAGTCTGCCCCGATCTTGTCAGCCCAGGCCTGGGTTGCGGGTGCACCGCCGACCATAACTTTTACCCTGTCTCTCAGGCCTTCTTCCTTGAGGAGCTCAATAACATCCCTCTGGCCCTGGAGAGTGGTGGTCATAAGAGCTGAGAGCCCTATCATGTCAGCATCGACTTCCTTTGCTTTTTCAACAAAGTTTCTGACCGGCACATCACGGCCAATGTCGTATACCTCAAAGCCGGCAGACTGGAGCATGGTGGACACGATGGATTTTCCTATGTCATGGACATCGCCTTCTACCGTACCATTCACAATGACGCCGACTTTTGAGCTGGAAGCCCCTTCAGGCATAAGGTCCTTAAGGGCTGCGACTCCTGCAGTCATTGCATCGGCAGCCATCATCACGTGCGGAAGGAAAAGTTTTCCCCTCTCGAAACGGACACCTACTTCATTCATACCTGCAGCGAGCCCTTTTTCAATTATTTCGGAAGGTTCCAGTTCTCCTCTAGCTTTTTCAACAGCGGCGAGTACTGCATCCTTCTTGCAGGAAACTACAGCGCCTGCAAGTTCCTGAAGCAATTCTTCTTTGCTAATAGTTGCATCCTCCGTTTTAATTTTTGAACTTTAGAGACGTCTCTTCCTGATTATCATGATTATACATGAACCTCAGGTTGCAAACTCATGCCTCCCGATGAAGCCATGAAATGCACAGGAAGAAACTCACGATCATCACGGGTGGGAAACCATGATCACCAAAGTGAGACAATGAAACCATGAAGAGTTCATGATTCGTTGACCGGGGTTCATGAGTGTTTTAGCAGAGGGAGCGTTTTTTGTGCCATTTTAATCCCGTCTGATTACTCATCTCTCAGATGTCTCCAATAAAGAGGTTGACTTTTCTCATATATATATTTTTTCAAAAATTTTGTAACAAAACTGGGGGTTACATAAATAGTTTTCGGTATAGGGGGTTTTATAAGTATATTGAGGAAGAAAACAAAATGGAATTATCAAAAAATATAAATATTAGATATTAAAATTGGATTTTTATAAAGTTTTATGAATACCTTAAAACGAATAAACTTTACAGGAATTACATGAAGTAGGCCTGAACTGAGCTGGAAATGGATAAATTAAGTAAAAATCGGATCGAAAGTAGATCCTGGACATTCTGTATATCTCCAGACTTTTTTGAAATTAAATAAAGCGGTAGTTCTTGATTTTGACCTGATTTTAACTTGTCTTGATTTATATATTTCGAGGGAATATGCCTCAAGACTGATTCTTTTGAGAGCTCGCGTTCTATTTTTGTAAAGTTTCCACATTGTCCTATCAAAAAACTCAGAAAAAAGGAAAAATTTATATATCATGGTTTTTCCGAGATCAGGATTTTCTTCTTTCAGGATTCTCTCAGAAAATTAAAAAATAAGGAAATCAAAAATAGGGTATCAAAAATAACGAAATTAAAAATAAAGGAATCAAAAGTAAAGAAATCAAAAATAAGCAGATTGAAAAGTATAAGGTTAAGATATCTAATTCTCAGCTCCTGGGTTTCCCGTATCCTGAAATGCAGAGCTTGTAAGCCCTGTTGACAAGTTCCAGCATCCTGGAATCTTCCCTCTCTATTTTTATTCCGCAGGCGAGGGAAAGGTATTCAGCAAGGTCGAAAACTTTTATTTTTTCATCCTTTCCTGCTTCAATAAGGTTTTGCATGCAGCCCCCGCAGTTTGTGATAATTATATCACAGCCCAGGTTTTCGGCAGCCCTGTATCGGTCAGAAGCCACATCAAGGGATTCAGACGGGTAATTGACTCTTACCCCTCCTCCGAAACCACAGCAGGCTGAATTTTCCGGGGTTTTGTTGGCAAGTTCAGTGCCCTGAATGTGCCCAAGCACTTCTCTTGCTTCTCGATATACTCCCATTGCCCTGGTAAGGTGGCAGGGATCATGATAAAAGGCCTTATGATTGAGGACAGTTTCAGGAGTAAGTTTGCCTTCCCTTATCAGAAGCTCAAGGTACTGGGAGACGTGAAGCACCTGAAAATCAAGTTTTCCAAACATTCTTGGGTAGATATCTTTAAATGCCTTGAAGCAGCCCGGACAGGCCGTGATAAGGATTTTTGCTCCCCTTTTCCGGATTTCTTCGATATTCCTTTGTCCGTTCCTGCGGATAGGCCCGGAATCTCCGGCACCTGCGGATACGGCTCCGCAGCAGTATTCTACCCCGCTCAGGACAGTGTAATCGACTGCGGCTTTCTCCAGCAGTGCAATTGAAGCCTGTGCCATGATTTTGTTGATATATGTGCCCGCACAGCCGGGGAAATATACTACCGAACCCGGACTTTCCCTGTATACGGGAGTTTCGTCCAGCTCGGCAATCTTCCTGAAAAGGTTATTTTTAGCTTCGGGGTCTACCATTGTCTGCCTGTCGGTAAGTCCGTTTTCATTCACCCATTTCTGCCTGGCAGGAGAAATAAGCATTTTAATTCCCAGCTCCTCTGGACAGGCACCCGTACAGAGCCCGCAGGTCAGGCAGCGCAGAAGGGATCCGGCATCAATCTCTGATCTACCTTCCAGATATCCGTAAAGCCGGTCAAGCAAGCCAGGATCATTGTAGCGAGGACAGACCTCAAGGCACTGCCCGCATTCCGTGCACTTTGACCTGTGCTTTTCTACGATTTCCATTTTTCAGCTCCATATCATTTTAAACTCGTGCGACTTATTCTATCTTTAACAGGCATTTTAACAGGCATCTTTAGTAGCTATCTTTAATAGCTATCTTTAATAAGTATCTTTAACAGGATCATTAAAATTTCCTTTTTGACAGGAAATCTTTAAAAGCTTCTTCTTGACATGAAATCTTAATAGTTATTCCTTTATATGAAATCACTGAGAAATCATCAAGAAATCACTCGGAATTACTGAGAAATCGCTGAGGTTTACTTTTTGGCAGGGATTCTTTTATTGTCGCTGCCTTACGTTCTGTCCGGAGAACTATTTCCTGGACGGCGTAAATCTTCTACAGGGATTAATAGGTCTGGACAGAATCTTTTTCCAAAAAAGACAAGCTAATGTTTAACCATATTATCATTATATAAGTGACTATACAGGTAGCCAGCAAAAGGAAGGGGTTAAAAATTTTCGACGAATTCAAAAACAGCGCAAGAAAGCTGATAATTCCCATTGCCCGCCTGATTCCCTTATCTCCGAATACTCTTACTTTACTTGGTTTTGCCGTAAGCGTGGCTGCAGGGGCAGCGTTTGCGCTGGGGAAACCTTTTGAAGGCGGGCTCCTGATCCTTTTCAGCGGGGTCTTTGATATTCTCGACGGGGGAGTCGCAAGGGCAAAAGGCCGGATAACGCCTTTCGGAGGCGTACTTGATTCGGTTTGCGACCGCTACTCCGACGGCGTGATGTTCCTGGGGATAATTGCAGGTGCGGTGGACGGTAGGCTTGTCCTCTCTCCTATCGTGCAAATTGAAGGCTGGCTCTGGGCAGGCTATGCCCTGATAGGCTCTTTCCTTGTGAGCTATACCCGCGCCCGTGCAGAATCCGCAGGCTGCCGGAAACTATCGGTCGGAGTTGCCGAACGCACGGAAAGAATGATTATCCTGGCCCTTGGAGGGCTTTCAGGTTTCCTTGGCTGGGCTCTCGTACTCATAGCCGTATTTTCCCATATCACCATTATCCAGCGAGTCCTGCGGGCAAAAAGCATATTGAGCAAGCCTTCTGAAGCCGATTTTCAAAAACCGTAAAAGGTCAGATCCTGCTAAGAAATCCAGATGAGAATGGAATCTATGGATATCGGATTACAATTGAAGAAATTATAAAAAGAATATCCCGACTTTCTTCTACCGATACTCATTTATACTACATATTTGATTACAATAGTTGACGATGGCAAACAAAAAAAGAGATTTGTCATTGAATAAGTACAATCTGCTCTGCGGGGCCGTAGGGTAGCCTGGTCCATCCTGCAAGGCTGGGGGTCTTGCGACCTGAGTCCAAATCTCAGCGGCCCCACCAAAATTTATTTAGACACAGATTTTTACCTGCTTTTACACACTACACATTATTACATGCTATTCCTGATTTTATTGTCTTTTTATTCTTCAGCTCAATTTTGTATTTTCAATTCTCATACCTTTTGTCATCTTTAAATGATTCTCGAAAGCGTAGCAAATCTTTGAATTCGTTTTTCTGACCTCGAACTCTCACCTACTGCGGAACAGCCGACTTTCCTTCTGGTAAGGCTCTATAATCTTGCGGGGTTAATTATCTGGCTGTTACTCTTTCAATTCGTAGTTTAATATTGTGCAGTTCTTTACCGCTAAGCCACAATGGGAATTGTCTATTGTATTTCAACTCGCGCATCAATTTTTCTCATAGGTAATATTTTATAGACAAGAACAAATATTCATATTATGAGCTAACAATATTTTGGTAATATAGTCGATAATAAGTTATATATCCTTATAGCACCTATATACACTTTAACATAAAAATTTATGAAGTAGAATTGGGGTGAGTTGGTGGAAGAAACAGTGCCAAAAAAAAATACGTTAAACAGAATTTTTCGTTGGGTTTTAGGATACTTTTTTCACTAGCTGATCTAGTGGCATCATAAGTAAAAAATACCTTGAAAGGATATTTTTGACGGAGATACAGATTCTTACACAGAGGCTGACTATCTAATAGCTGGAAGTTCGCGCATAGAAAGTTACCTGGCTTACCAGATGAATTCAGTAGTAGCAGGACGTGGATATGTAAAACGTCACCTTGATTTAAATATGTAAAATATCACCTTGAAATCAGGGTGGGGAGATGGGGATGGTTAACCATAGAAAATGATGCAGGCATCTCGTCAGTTCTATAAGCTTATTTTTGAGCATTTTAACTCTAAGGCGGGAAGTTTTTCAGTTCTTTCCTTTGCTTTTACTTTAATAAGACTTACGCACTTGAAGTACAAAATCAAGTACATTTGATATTGCAGTTAAACTTGCTCTTTAAACAGTTAGAGGTTTAGTGGCTATTGATTCTCAGTTCAACCGCGTAAGTCCTATTTAATAATGATAATTATATTTCTCAAAATTCTAACAAAATAGAAAAGTATTTGAATTCTTCTGAGGATGACATATTAATAAATATTATGGAGGTCTTAAGATCTCAGACCCCTTTGAGTTATTGGCTTTTTTTCCAGTTAATCCGATTCTCCAGTTTGTATTATTTGCAGTCTTTACGGTGCTTCTCGTAATCGCGTTTTCCCGGTTTCTGGTAAAAGCCCTGGATGAGAATGTTTCAGTGCTTCGTTCTTTGAGCTATCTGCCTTTAGTTATAATTCTTTCTGAAATCTCAATTTATTGTTTATGGCGTCTGGTATCCCCGATTTATACAGCTAGTTTCAGGGATTTCTCTGAAGATATAACTCTCACCTGGTCAATCGTAGGATTTTTATTTCTAACGTATGATTTATGGGCTCATAACCGGGTAAGCAAAAGAGATATGGTCATGCTGACAGCTGTCAATGCAGCTATCATAGCATTTGTCATATGTTTGTGACACAATTCGGCACAATTTCCTTTTAATTTTACTTTCAAGAATTTCTTTTTCTAGCTTTATTACCTTCTTCCAAGCCCCAGGCAGGTTATTTCTCCAAAAGGATTTAATGGATAACTAACTATATATTTAAAAATATATTATTAGTATCATTCACCTGCACTCACTTTCATTCACTTTCATTCACTTTCATTCATTCTTTTTCACTTTCATTCACTCTTTCACGCCTGTACTTCTCCCGAATCTTCTCGATCATTTCCTCATTAGCTTCAATGATGAAAGCTCCTACATACCCGCATTCCTTGCAGTGGTAAACTGCACCTGCATACCCGCCAACTTCATAATATAAATCTGCGTTTCCGCAGACAGGACAAACTTCAATGAGTTTTTCCCGATCCAGAACAATTCCTCCTCGGAGATGGTTTGCAATCTCGGATTGTTAAATATATATAAGAAGGATGATTTTAATAAAGATATAGTATCTACCATTATCTAAGGATACTAACCATTGTCTAAAGCATAAGGGATACTAACCATTATCTAAAGCATAAAGGATACTAGCCAGTATGCAGTTATTAGCCGTTATCTAAGGAATTCTGATAAGGATTCTAGCCCATTATTTGAGGAATCCTGAGAACTCCGGTATTCCTTATTATAATTTTCAATTTTACACAGAACGATTCAAGGTTTACAGTGAGTAAAAAAATGACTGAAATGATGACCCCTGCAATGCGCCAGTATTACGAAGCCAAGCAGGCATATCCTGATACCCTGATCTTCTTCCGCATGGGAGACTTCTACGAATCTTTCGGGGAAGACGCAAAAACCATTGCAAAAGAACTTGAAATTACGCTTACAGCCCGGGGAAAGGACAAATCGGGAGAAAGAATGCCGCTTGCAGGAATACCCTACCATGCAATTGACACCTATCTGCCGAGGCTTATAAATAAAGGGTATAAAGTGGCAATTTGCGAACAGCTTGAAGACCCTAAACAGGCAAAAGGAGTTGTAAAGCGAGGGGTTGTCAGGGTGGTCACGCCCGGCACGGCAATTGATTCTTCCATGTTTTCGGATGCCTCGAATAATTACCTCATGGCGGTTGCAGGGCGGGAGATCGGAAAGTCCGGAAAGCATGCGGAAAAGGAAATAGAAATCGGGGTATCGTTTCTGGATATTTCGACAGGGGAATTTCTTACAACGCAGTTTCGGGACTCGGAAAGCTTTGAAAAGCTTCTAAGCGAGCTTGCCAGAATGCGGCCTTCCGAATGCATCCTGCCTCCGTCCCTGTATGGAAATCCTGACCTTTCAGACCGGTTGAAAGCCCAGACTATTGTACAGGAGTTTGCCCCTGAGGTTTCAGGAACCGGGGAAGCCGGAGAAAGGCTGAAAACTCACTTCAGGGTCGCAACCCTTGAAGGCATGGGCTGTGAGAAACTGGATTTTGCAGTTTATTCGGCCTGTGCTGCTCTCGAATATGCCCAGACAACACAGATGAGGGAGCTTACCCATATCAATACCCTGAGAACGTACTCGAACTCCGAATTCATGATTCTTGATTCCGTAACCCTGCGAAACCTTGAAATCGTGAAAAATGTGCGAGATGAAGGAGATGAAAACTCCCTTTACCGCATTCTTAACTGTACAAAAACGCCAATGGGAAGCCGTATCCTGAAAAAATGGCTTTTAAAACCCCTGCTTGACATAGAAAAAATCAATCTTCGGCTTGATGCTGTGGAAGAGCTGGCAGCAATTCCCCTGCTTCGCTACGATCTGCGGAACTGGCTTTCCGAGGTAAGGGATATAGAACGCCTCGTAGGCAGGGTAGTATATGGAAATTCAAATGCAAGGGATCTTGTAGCCCTGAAAAAGTCCCTGTCAGCCCTGCCTCCTGTCCGTGACTCCCTTATGGAAACCGTTGAATCCGAACTTTTAAAGGAGATCTCAGTCGGGCTTGTATCGTTTTCCGAACTCGAAAACCTGGCTGAAATGATAGACCGGGCAATAGCCGACGAACCGCCCATCTCGGTCCGGGAAGGGGGCATGATAAAGCCGGGATACAGTGCCGAGCTTGATGAGCTTCGCGAGATTGCCAGCAACAGCAAGAAATGGATTGCAATTTTCCAGCAAAAAGAAAGGGAAAGAAGCGGAATAAAGTCCCTGAAAGTGGGATACAATAAGGTTTTTGGGTATTACATAGAGGTGACCAACGCCAATAGCAGCCAGGTGCCTGACGATTATATCCGAAAACAAACTATGGCAAATGCCGAGCGTTTTTTTACCCCCGAACTCAAGGAAAAAGAGAGCCTTATCCTGACGGCCAATGAAAAGGCTATAGCTCTCGAATATGAAATCTTTACGGAAATTGTGCAGACGCTCTCAGCCCATTCGAGAGAACTTCAGGAAACCGCTGAAAGAACAGGTGCGCTTGATGTCCTTGCAGCCCTGTCTGAAGTTGCGGAAACTAACAATTATATCAGGCCTCAGCTTACGGATGATTGCAAGATCCTTATAAGGGACGGAAGGCATCCTGTGGTTGAAAACACCGTACCTGGAGGGTTTGTGCCGAACGATACCGAAATAGACTGCAAGGAGAACCAGTTTTTGCTGGTTACGGGCCCGAACATGGCAGGAAAGTCGACCTATATGCGGCAGACCGCCCTTATAGCTATTCTGGCTCAGGCAGGCTCTTTTGTCCCTGCGTCCCATGCCTCAATAGGGATTATTGACCAGGTCTTTACAAGAATAGGGGCCTTTGACGACCTTGCAAGCGGGCAAAGCACCTTTATGGTAGAAATGGTTGAGCTTGCAAACATCCTGAACAATGCAAGCCCCAGAAGCCTTGTGCTTCTTGATGAGATCGGCAGGGGAACAAGTACCTATGACGGGTACAGTATCGCAAAAGCCGTTGTGGAATTCCTGCATAACAGGGGAAAAGTCGGGGTAAGGGCGTTATTTGCAACTCATTACCACCAGCTGACAGCCCTTGAAGAGAAACTAAAAAGGGTCAAAAACTATCATATTGCAGTAAAAGAAGAAGGCCACGAACTTGTCTTCCTGCGAAAGATCGTGCCGGGTGCAACAGACAGGAGTTACGGGATCCAGGTTGCAAGGCTTGCAGGCGTCCCGGAAAAAGTAATCGAAAGGGCAAACGAGATTCTTAAGGAACTCGAAAAAGAAAACGTACTTGAGGAAGCTGAAGACGGCGAAAACGGGAAAAGAAGAAAAAGCAAAGCATCCGCACGTTATACCCAGATGATGCTTTTTGATCCCGGAAACAGCAACGGAAATCCGGCAGAGGCAAACAGGCCCGGCCCGGTGGAAATCGCTCTGAGAAAGTTGAATGTGGAAGAGATGACACCAATCGAAGCCCTGAACAAGCTCCATGAGCTGAAAAGACTGCTGGATTAAGGATCGATTAAAGGATATCCAATTAAAATTTTTCCGGTCTGGACGGAGTAAAGGAATGATGGAAGAATATATTGAAGGGAAGGAAAAAGCTCAGGGAAACAAAATCCGAATCCTTGATAAGGATACGATAAACAAAATCGCAGCAGGAGAGGTAATCGAGCGCCCTGCATCCGTAGTAAAGGAATTAGTAGACAACTCAATCGATGCAGGAGCTACGGATATCCGCATTGAAGTCGAAAAAGGTGGAAAACGCTCCATCCTTGTCCGGGATAATGGCTGCGGGATGAGCAGAGAGGATGCCCTGCTTGCATATAAAAAGCATGCAACGAGCAAGCTCACGCGGATTGAAGATCTCGATACGATTTCTACGATGGGTTTCAGGGGAGAGGCTCTGTCGTCCATCACAGCTGTTTCAAAGGTGGAAATCCTTACCCGGCCCCCGGAAGAAATTACAGGTACCAGGATAGTGATCCACGGGGGGAAGATACTGGAAACCTCGGATGCAGGCACGGCCCCAGGTACGTCCGTACACGTAAAGGGCCTATTTTACAATACTCCGGCAAGGCAGAAATACCTCAAAAGTGACCGTACCGAGCTTGCCCATATTACCGATACGGTCATGCAGCTTGCGCTGGCAAATCCGGAAATTTCCTTTACCCTGTTGAGTGAAGGAAAGCCAGTTCTCAGAAACGCGGGCTCAAGCGAGCCTTTCAAAAGTATTGTAAATCTCCTTGGGCCAGATACGGCTCGTTCAATGCTTCCCCTAGAGTACAGGACGGAAGATTTTGAGATCCGGGGTTACATTTCAAAGCCCGAAACTACTCGAAGAGAAAGTGACCAGCTTTTCCTTTTCGTAAATACCCGCCCGGTAGTTTCAAGAGCTATCAATAAAGCTGTACGTGAGGGATATTACACCAGAATTCCAAAGGAGCGCTATCCTGTGGCAGTACTTTTCCTTACTGTTGATTCCGGGGAGGTGGATGTGAATGTACACCCCCGCAAAGCCGAGATGCGTTTCAGCCGGGAAAAAGAGCTTGGGGATACGGTCACATTTGCGATTGAGAAGGTGCTCTCCGAAAATGCTCTTGCCCCCGAAATCCGGGAAAAAAGGGACAGAATTCTTCAGAAAACCTTCGAGGTTCCAGGCTCCTCAGGCAGGCTCCAGGTTTCAGAAGCTGCGGAAACTTTCGGAAGGAAGGAGGCTGGAAAGGAAACCGGGATTCCGGAAAAAGCCGGCCTCTCTGAAACCGGCAAAGTCCTGAGAGATAAGGCTGAAACCTATACCTATCCTGTAAAAGACACCGAAAGGAAGCTAAAAAAGTCCGAGCGCCTCCTGAACTTTACCGCAGAAGGGGACGCGCAGGAAATCCCGGGAGATAAAAAGCTGGATAGTATATACGAGCAGGAAAGGAAAGGTGAGCAGGAAAGAGGAAAAGAAGGTGGAAGTGAAAAGGGAAAGCCAGGCGCGGAAGAAATAGGAAAGGACAAAATCGGAGGAAAGGGAAAAATCGGCGCTCAAGAAAACGAAAATGAAAAAACAGTTGACGAAGTGGGAATAAAGGAAGAAGTAACTGCCGAAGAGCGCCAGAATTTGAAACAAAAGCCAAATACGGACTCTCTTGAAGACCTTCGGGTTATAGGGCAGGTTTCCAAACTGTATATCCTTGCCGAAAGGGGAGAAGACCTTGTGCTCATCGACCAGCATGCTGCTCACGAGCGAATTCTTTACGAGCAGGTTTTGAGAATGAAAAAGTCCAGGGTGCAGGAGCTGATTACACCTGTAACCATAGACCTTACCCCTAAAGAGAAAGTGCTTATGGAAGAATATATTCCCTATCTGGAAGACTGCGGTTTCGGTATTTCGGAGTTCGGGGACAATACATACGTAGTTACCTTCGTGCCTGAGGTTTTCGGGCGGCTTGAGGACCCCGATATTATCCACGACGTAGTTTCTGACCTTCTGGCTTCAGGAAAAGTTAAAAAGGATACGGGAATCTCGGAAAAGGTCTGCAAGACCCTTGCATGCAGAGCCGCGATTAAAGGGGGAGCAGCCTGCAATCCCAGACAGATGGAGGAGCTGATAGAGCAGCTTAAGAAGGCTGAAAATCCCTATTCCTGCCCGCACGGCAGGCCCACTGTGATCACATTTACGAAAGGAGAACTGGATCGCATGTTTGCAAGAGTTCAGTAAAATAGATTTCAGTCAAATAGATTTCAGTCAAATCGAATTCCGTAAAAGTTCCGTAAAAAAGGTCTAAAACATAAAAAATAATAGTTCGGTTCTCCCTGGATTTCCCGAATGGAATTTAATTTCCCCGGGACTTCCATAATAGAGTCCATGCTATCTCTCCTTTCAGATCACCCGATTTCTTTAGAGTAGGTGAGCTATATTCCAGAAAGCATTTGCTTCAGCGCGGTTATAAAACGCAACTTACAGATCAATCTATATAGGTTATATGGGTGGTATGTAGGGGAGAATTACACGGTCACCCGATATACTTCTATATTGAAAAATTGTTCTGAGTTTCCTATATATTTATATAATATAACTTATGATGTAGTACTGGGTGTCAGGCGAGTACTGGCATCTGAATAGGCATCATTCCGCAAGGCTATTTTTCACACACCAACCCCCCAAAATCCCAAAACGGAACGACCCCCCAATTGTTCCAGAATCCAGGATAAAACCCCCATTTCCGAAAAACAAAATCCCCACTCCTGGAATGATGCCACCTCTTTTCTATACTTCTTTTCTATAATTCTGTAGTTTTTAATTAGCTTGTAGTTTTTAATTAGTTTGTGTTTTTAATTAGCTGAGTCTCTTCCCAAATTCAGTAATTTAAGCCGGGAAATACGGCAAGGTTGATCCCGGAAATCCATTGGGCTCTTTTCCGATTTTCACGTCAATACATTTATAATAAAAAACCTCCGAGTATTCTTCCATGATAGATCCTGTTAACAATTTCAAGATCCCTGAAGAATGGATTGTCCGCACCGGGCTGTCCAGGGAAGAACTTGAAACAAAAGTGGCATCCGGGATGATTGTGGTTCTGAGTGACGGGTCTGTTCTCAAACGAGGATACACTACAGGAACCACAGCAAGTGCTGCTGCAAAAGCTGCTGTCCTTTCTCTTAAGAAAACGGTTGACAGTGTTTCCGTCCCGACTCCTGTGGGACTGAGAGCTCAGCTTGAGGTCAGCGAGACCTCGCAGGGGCGTGCCGTTGTGAAAAAGATTCGGAACGACCATGAATCCGATATTACCCGGGGGCTTGAATTTGTGGGCGAGGCCAGGGAATCCGAGGGAATCCGAATTTTCGGAGGAAAAGGGATAGGAATTGTTAGAAGGGACGGGCTCCAGGTTCCTAGAGGCCAGCCGGCTATTAATCCGAAACCAATGGAACAGATAAAGGCTGCAGTGCAGGAAGCCGTAGAAGATCTGGGCCTGAGAGGAGCCGAGGTTACAATCTCAATTCCGGATGGGGAAAGGATCGGAAAAGAAACCCTGAACAGCAGGATAGGGGTGGAGGGCGGGATTTCCGTACTTGGGAGTACAGGTTTTGTTGAGCCCTGGAACGACCACCTTGGAGAGATGAAAGGAGACCTTATCCGCTGCACGGACAGAGTGGTACTGACCACAGGCAGGATAGGAATGCGCTACTCTCACATGCTTTTCCCTGATTATACCGTTGTTATGGTCGGAAGCAGGATCTCGGAAGGGCTTGGTTATGCCTCCGGCGATGTAATTATCTGCGGGCTTCCCGGCCTTGTCCTTAAATGGGGAAATCCGAACATGCTTGAAAGCAGCGGATACGCAACCGTTGTTGAGATGCTTGAAAAAGCGCCTGAACACGCACGCCTGAAAGAAGCCTTCGAGATGGCAATCGAGAAAGGCAAAGGCGCAAGGATCGTGGTAATCGACAGGGATGGTTCGGTCCTGATGGACAGCAAAAGCGAGCGTTAAGCCAGAGATACTGAAAAACTAACTGAAAAACTAACTGAAAAAATTAACTAAAAAAACTAACTGAAAAATTAACTGAAAAATTAACTGAAAAATTAAAAAATTTGACAGGCAAAGGGGAAGAAAACAATGATTGTGGTAGGAGTCGGAGTCGGGCCCGGAATGATCACGGAAGAAGGAATAAAGGCTATAAGGAAAGCCTCTGTGGTTTATGGCGCAAAAAGAGCCCTTGAAATTGCGCAGGAATACATCACCTGCGAAGCAAAACCGATTAAGGACTATAAGTCACTTCATCTCCTGCCGGCAGATGCAGTTGTCTTATCCACAGGCGACCCCATGTTTTCAGGGCTCGGGAAATTCGCAGGGGAAAAGGATAGGGTGATTCCAGGGATTTCTTCAATGCAGGTGGCATGTGCGCGTACCCGGGTGAACCTGACCAATCTCTGTGCAATTACGGCGCATGGCAGAGATTCCGAACCTGCAAAAGCCGAACTGATCAGGGAATTAAAGAACGGCAGAAACATTTTCCTGCTGCCGGAAGAAACTTTCGGCTCGCTTGAGGTTGCAGAAGTCCTGAGGGAGCTGGGTATGGAAGCCGAACTTTATACCTGTGAAAATCTCGGCTATCCTGAAGAAAGGATTGCAAAAGGCACGCCTGGAAATCCGCCTGTTCCCGAAACAATTCTCTACGGGCTGCTTGTCGTGCAAAAAAGGTAAACATATTTTCAAAGTCAAAAATGATTTAGACCTGTCGAGAGGTTGAATCCGGGAAACCCCTATACTCGAAGAACCTGTGAATCCGATAGAACCTGTGAATCCGATAGAACTCCTGAATCCGGTGGGGCGAATAGAGCCTGTAAATCCGATAGAGCCTGTAAATCCAGTGGGACAAATAGAACCTGTGTATCGGCTGGAACAGGTGAAATGGTTGAAATTCAGTTCTCAACTCAGCCTACCATAAGGCGCATTACGGTATAAAAGATCAAATCCCCGAAAACGACTGCCGTAATAAAGCCCGCTGTAATTGAAAGCATGAACGGCAGGCCTGGAGTAACCCAGATATCTTTTCCAATCAAGCCTTTTTTCAGATACTCTTCAAGTTCCGGCCTCTGGTCCGCATCGAAATTAAGTCCTGTGCGGGCAAGCCCTCTTTTGAGGCTCCCGCTTTCGTCAAGCTCGAATTTCTCAAGCAGGCCGAGGTGCTTTTTATGTTTCAGGGAAGAAATCTCAGTCCGATATCCTATAAACATGTAAAGCGGGTTTTTAACCATTTCAGGCGAGAAATGCAGGAGATTGTAGCAGAACATCCCGAGCGGAACAAGCGTTGTCAGCAGGAGAGCATTCCCGAGCACCGTGAATGTAAAAAGCCCGACAGGCGGAAGCCCGAGCAGGGGATATATTTCTCCTGAAATCTTAAAAACCGGGTAGGAAGGAAAAAGGATGGAAAGCACGATCAGCCCTTTCGCATCCCCGCCCCCGAAAGCCCCAAGCTGGAAAAGGATATAAACGACAGTAAAAACAAGCACTCCTGAAAAAACAAGCTGCATGAGATAGGAAACTCCCCCGGTAAAAAGTTCATAGAGTATAAACACGGATCCTGCCGAAAGCATGTATTTCCAGACCTTATTTGAGACCCTGCGGGAACACAGGTCGGAATAACACGAGTACAGCAAAAAAGGCATGCTGAAGAGGATTTTGAGAATTTCTATCATTTCTACCCTGTACTGAAATTAGTTTTATAGTTATTCACATTTATCACTTATTTACTTTATTGGTCGTGTGAAAAAAATTCTCCGGCAAAACAGGCAGAATACCAGATTGTGAGTGGCAATCCCGCTACCGTGAAAAAGGCTGAACAGGGTTTGACAAATGTGGACAAACTGAAACCCTAACCGATGAAATATAAAAAGACTCTCATAACGCGTCCGGCCAGCCCCGAACATCGTTAACAAGCGATAAGCTTATACATAAGAAGTTCTATTTTATGGTTGCTTAACCCTATTAATTTTCAATTTCAATCCAGGGGCTCGTGGTCTAGACGGTTATGACGTCGCCTTCACACGGCGGAGGTCCTGAGTTCGAATCTCAGCGGGCCCACTACCATTATTATCCTTATTTTCTTGTTCTAAGTGCTTATAGAGCTTTTTTTCTAATACTTCAATTCTTGATTCAAAGTCGGAGTCTTTACTGTTTTTGATTTTTTGAAATAGACTTGAACTGATAAAAAATTTGGCTCTTTTTTGCACTCTCGAACCAGAAGCTTGGATCAGTTGAAAGCATCTTTACACAACTGTTTATATGTGCTCTACTCGTTTCATAATCGGAATTTTAGTTCCGTCACTCTTCGTCCACTTCATCACCACAAAATCACCGTTTTTAATATACTCTTTGATACGCTGTAAATAGAAAATAAAAGTAGAAAAAATGGGATATTGATCCCATTTATAAACCGTAATTCAACGCAAGATCTTTGGGCGTTCCATCTACCAGATAGGCATATTGAACATCAATTTTTCCACCAGGACCAACATCTACTGTTTTCGAGTCAATAGACTCACTAAAGGTTGCGGTATCTGGATCATATGTAATTCCATCTGCAGTCAAAGACCAGTAATACGGATTTGTATTGTACGTAGCTGTTCCCTGATTGTCAACGTGGATAGTTACAACATAATAATGCTTTCCTGCAGGAGCAATATAATAGCTTCCTATCTGATCAGTCACATAATATTCCCAGGTAGTGTAATCGAAGACCGTACCTGTTTTTTGAGCTTCAACTTGCTCATCTTCAACAACCTCTTCAGTTTCAGGATCATCTGCCACAGTAGTATCTGCAGAATTATCTGTAGCCTCGTCAGATGCAAACATTCCTACTACAATTATAAGCAGAAACAGTCCTATAAAAACTCCAACACCTATTTTCAAAGAAG
This sequence comes from Methanosarcina sp., assembly GCF_049706645.1. GTDB lineage: Archaea > Halobacteriota > Methanosarcinia > Methanosarcinales > Methanosarcinaceae > Methanosarcina. The sequence continues at coordinate 20,482 of NZ_JBNAKP010000004.1, forward strand.
ACATTAAAAATTTTTTCATATCAGAACCTCACGCAGTTTATTAAGCTATACCTGTTTATTTCCTTTTGCAAATTATTCACTAATTAGACTAATAATTCCACTTATTAGCCCAAACTCAGGAGACAATTTTTGTTTATGCTTGGTTCTTATGAAGTTTGCATATGATCAAGCTGAGAGTACTCAAAGCTCATGATGTAACAATGTGCTGGACGATAATTCTAAAAATAATACTACGCATCACTTCAGTTATGGGGGTTTAGTTATATCATGCGTCCAAAATCAGCTCGGAAAATATTCATTTCATAGGAACTTAAAAAGGTCTATACTGCATTTTGTTCGTCAATAACGGTGCATAAGTCACATTTTCCAGCCTTCACACGGCGGAGATCTTGAGTTCGAATCTCAGCGGACCCACTTTCATTATTGTCCTTATTTTCCGATTCTAAGTGCGTAGAGAGCTTTTTTTCTAACGCTTCAAGTCTTGCTTCAAGGTCAGGTTTTGTTTCTGGTTGTGTAACTTTAAGCTCACAGTTAAGCTCTTCTTCAAGAGCAATCACATAAACAGGCTTACCATTGTATTTTGTTTTGAAAATATGAGCAGTTTCTCCGGCAAAGTCTATTTCTGATTGTGGAAGCTTTACTAAAGGATAAGTAATTTCAGGTTTTACCTTATGTTTCATGACTTTGGACTTACCTAAAAGCTTCATTTTTTGACCTCTATAACATCAAATAACAGTTACTAAATATTTATGTAACTTTCTATTTTCGGTCATATAGAAGAAGGGTAATTGGAATAAATATTGTGCCTCCCTCAAAATCTCACGAAATCTTTTTTAAAATACCGTAGCCCAAGCATTTATACCGAAAAAATAACATGATAATTAGTTCCCTTTGACTTTGCTCAAAGATATTTATCTCATTATTCTCAATCACATTATTTTTCTCGAAAATCTCTGACAATAGTTTCCATTTTGGCAGTGCGTACATTCAATAGCTCTTTAAGAAATGATAGTAATGGATTATATTGCAGTTAGAGCAAGGTTAGTTTTAAAATTAGTAGCCAATATCCATTACATTTAATCCCCTCAAATTGTCTTTATTAAAAATTATCAAGAAAAAGATTAAAAGTTTTGATGGAAACGGTAAACTATGTACAGATGGCTTGTTAAGTTTGAGATCATCCCTTCGTTATATGATCCTGAATTAATTGGAAAATACGATTTCGAGGTAATAGATAAAAAAACATATGTTGATGTCTTTTATGAAACCAAAACAAATTATGAGCATGATATAAATCAAATTGCCAATGAACACAAGTTAGAAATACAAAGATTAATGGTTCGAAGAATGATTAACTTAAGAAGTGCTAAACCTATTGAAACTAAAATACTTGGAATAAAAGGTTTAGATGCCGATCCTCTTTTATCTGTAACATTTTCATCTACAAGTTCTATTTATGACGAAGATGATTCGATAAAAGCAAGTTGTGATTTTTGGAATTTAGGGTTCAAGAATAAAATCAAAGGAAAGGAAAATGAAGTTTTTCGATTAGCAGATTGGATTATCTTAGCAGAAAAACAAAATGACGATATTAAAAGTTTCATTCTGACTTGGATTGCTTTTAATGGTCTGTATAACCTTTTTTCTTCCGTCAGCACTATACAGGTAATAAATAACGATGCACAAAAAATTGACAACGTAATTGATGGCCTACTAGAGAAAAGTGATGCTAAAAAAATAGTCGATACCTATCCTCATCTGTTTGATCAGTTACAATCATTTGGCATTTGTTCTCAAAATGGAAAAACGAATTATAGTCAAAAGCTAAAGGGACTGAGAAATTCTACGCGAGATTTAGAAGTAATTAAGTGTGCTGTACGATGCATTTATGGAATTAGAAAGGAAGTATTTCATGAAGCTCCTGATATGGGAAAGGCAACTTATCATAATTGTAAAGTTAGTAAGGATTTACTAAGTGTAATCACAATGCAATGCTTAAAAAAGCTGGTTATATTTTAAAGGAAACGTTAATTAGAATGTTTTTTAATCATTCCTTTTCTTTATAACTTCTCTTCTTTTGAATGCTCATACCTTGCGTTACAAATCAAGCACTTAATTTTAATGTCATGTAGATACTCACTTACTAATCTATTTTTGTCATTAGAAATAAATTCAAAATAAACTGATTCTCTATAGGAAGCTTAGAATTTACTCTCACGAATTTCCACAAATTTTACAGTGTATATGCCAAATGTTCCCTAGCTTCACATCGCTGAGGTCCTGAGTTCGAATCTCAGCGGGTCCACTAACAGTATTTAGGATTTAGAGACTTTATATATTTCTTTTAATGCTTCGATTCTTAATTCTAAATCGGATTTTATTTTGTGTTGTACAATGCTAATATTACCATCAAACTCTTTATTAAGGGAAAATTAAATACAAAGGTTTACTATTGTATTTCGGTTTCATGGAAACTAAACACAATATAATAAAAATTCAACATCTTTATTATGAAGTATCTTATTTTGCAATAGTATGAATAAAAAGGGAAGTCAGGAAACGTCATTTTATAAATATCGAGTTATAGACAAAAATACTAAAAATCTTATTCAAAATAATGAATTTTGTTTTTCGTCCCCTGTAAATTATAATGATCCCTTTGATAGTGCTTTTTGGATACACATTGAAGGAACAAAGGAAGAATGGGAATGGTTTACAGGCGCAAGTGGAAACGAGTTGCAGGACATCCTAAAGTTTGGTCTTGAAAAAACAAGACGAAACACCTATGTACCTCCCGATAAGTGTGACAAACTTTCAAAGGACTACCCATTACAACATGCATTTTTGCCACAAACATTGTGTCTAAGCCGAAAGAATGATAGTATCTTGATGTGGGCTCATTATGCTTCGAACCATCAAGGGATTTGTCTCAGTTTTAAAGCTGACTATTTTGAAGAGAATCTAGGCTTCTATTTTGATTCTGAGTTTTTGCCATTATATAAGGTTAAGTATACAAGAAAATTTCCCGGACCTGTGAACCTAATAACAATGGGTGTGAATGAACGCACAATTAATTTTTTTATAACAAAGTACTCTGATTGGAAATATGAGGAAGAATGGCGATTACTGCTATTTCCCACAAATCCTCAGTGGGAACAAACAAGAACAATGAAGAAGTTTAGAAAAGAAGATTTGGAAGGTATTATATTTGGACTTTATACATCTAAGAAAGATATCAAAGCTATATATAAACTAATTAATGAGAATTATTTAGAAAGGGGTTATAATGTAAATTTTTACATCTGTACGTGGATTAAAGGAAAATATGCCATAAAACCAGAAAAAATTGATTCAATTGAGGACTATATAAGTTCAATTTGACACTTAAATTTAAGATATTCAGAGCTAACACGGCTTATACAATAGGAATACTTGACAAAATAGAAATGTTATTACCTTTATATTCCTGATCCAGATAATAACAGATAATGTTAAGCTAGGCTAAAGATAAGCTATTCCTAAAAAATAGGAAATAAAAAGGCTGTTGTGAGATTTTGGTAATTACTGAAAGGTCCTTAAAAAGTATTAGAGCCATAAATGATCAAGGTTATTTTTTGTCTCTATTTTTGATTCCTTCCAATTTTGAGGGTGGGATGCGGTTAAATAGTTCCTCTATCTCTTTTGGTTGAATTATCATGTCATGTACAATAATATTCAGTAGCTTAAATAATTTTAAAGCTGTCTCTTTATCGTCTTTTAAGTCGATTTCTCCTGGGTGAACCGCTTCATTACCATAAACTCGTAAAGAATCAAGTGCTTCCTGAATCTTCACAGGTAATCCCTTTTTTACCAGCTGCCCAATATCCTTGTTAATATCCTCACCCTCTTGACCTAAATGCTTCATTAATTTTTGTAATGCAAGCCTTAACAAAGCTGCTGCTGATCTTGGGGAGATCTCAACTACATTTCTCGCTTCTAAAAAGTCCTCCTTTACATCTGATGGCATGTCATCATAAGGGAGCGGTGCTGTAGATAAGCATGGGTACATAAGTTTATCTTTAAACCAAATAGACCGCTCACCACAATTAGGATTTCCACAAGAACTTATTGATACAAAATCAAGAACGTCAAATCGATCACTGTACTCGTTGTACACATAAACTTTATCCCATACTTGGTGAGCAATAGCATTACAGTGAGGACACGAGAAGACTGCTAGTTCAAAAGAGGGAGCTATGTATTGGTACATTATTTAGAATCTTTATCCATACAATATATATTCATTTATTTTGTTGTCCTTAATGTGAGCTTTCTAGTGTCATAAATATATTCTGGAGAAATACACAGAGAGTGTGAAGTTAATCTGCCATGCTTCAGGTAATCTGGCTTAACTGTACGCGAGATGTTTTATAAAAATGATGGTGAGATCTAGTAATAAGTCTCAAATAAAAAGGTTGGCTCTGATGTGGGGTTCACCTTAATGCATTTTCTCAGCGTAGCAAAGCTATGATGATTGTGATGCATATCATAATAACTTCCATATGATGCATATCGTCTTTCATATTATACCTCCAAGTAGAATATTTCATGATTTATACACATAAGGAAGTTGTAGAGGGATTCCCTCTCACATCAGAGCTACTAAAAATTCTCGTTTATGTATAAACAGGTTTCGAAATTATCTGGTAGACGTGTAACTTACATTTCCCACGGAACTTTTTCAACCTCTCCTACCCACCCAGGAATTAAACGATTACGATATCGCTCTGAGTATCCGCATTCTTTAAGCAAAGAAAGCTCAAGGTACCACAGCCCCAGATTCCATGAGTCATGGATGGCTGGACCAAATTTTAAGGGCTCATATATGTTTTTAGGATGTACCAAATAATTGCGCATTTTAGTCAAAGCAATAGGTGCATTAATCCATTTCGTATTTTTGTCTAGTTTTTTTGTATCTATTTGATCATTGACATCTTCTGCTAACTTTTTCAACTTAGGTGTATTATCAGTTAAGTCTATAGGAATATTCAAATCACAAAAAAGATCTTCCAATTTCTTTGCGGCACTAATGTCCCTTGAATTTGCTTTAAAATGCTCAGAATATAACCTCTCAAGTGCAGACTGAGTTAAGATTACTCCAGCATCAATATTGGAAGTGTTAGAAATTATATACCAATATATAACCTTCTGAAGAGTTTCCTTCCAATCTTCAGGAACCCAAAGATTCATAAAACCATGTAAAAGATTTTCGAGCTGCTCAGAATGATGTTCATCAAACCATGATCCTTTTGCAGAGGAACAAGATTCTTTTGGGGATGACCATGATTCCCATACCCTATCTGATGAGTTAACACCTACTGCACATACGGGATTACACCAGTTTCCTTTTGCAAAAGAGAAAAAATAATATAGCGCGTTGAGCATATCTGCAGCTTCTTTACCTGAAATGAGAGTATTATCTCTTTTCCGTAAATGACCTACATGCGTTAGACAATAGCCACCTTCTTTTTTTAATTTTTCAAAGTTAATTTCAGATTTTCCCGAAGGTTTGAGTTCTATGACCCAGTTATCTGCTTCTAGGTGGACATCTTCACAATACTTTCCTTTATTTGCACATATTTTTTTGAAATTAAATAAATGAAAAATAACATATTGCATCTGGGTATCCTCATCTCCAAGTCCAACTATTGGCTCAGAAGGCGGGGAGAAAATCAATGAGTATTCCTTAGGATTTGAAGTTGTTACCCATGCTTCAATATTTTTTTTGTGACTTTTTAGCTCTAATGAATATAGCTCTGGTGTGCAAATTAGTGCGAATAACTCTACCCTATGAACGTAATCTAATTCATCTATGTTGGTAATATGTATATGAATCCGAGGTTTTGGAAGGAAATCAAGACGAATTTCTGCATTGAGGGTAAATAAATCAATCTTATTACTATCTTTAATCAATACTTGATCTTTTGCAATAACTACCGATTTATTCTGTTCACTGAACGGGAATAAAGGAACAAAGCGCTCTCTACATTTTATCTCTTCCATATTTATCACCAACTACCATAGTATAAGATGGAACATTATAATTCTATATAACAGCACCTTTTTTTTCGATTTAGTTTTTGACAAATAGATCAATGAAAGGTTGGCAATGTTAATTTTATCAATTCTCTTTTATGAAAGTCGCTTGTTTACTTAACCATTACAGAACATGTAGGAATAAGATGTATTTGGTCGATAAAAGGTAAGTAAATGTGGTATATTTTTATAAGGCAACAGTACACGGCGGAAGTCCTGAGTTCGAATCTCAGCGGGCCCACTCTCTTAATGATCCGTTTTTTCGGATTTAAAGGCTTTAAACACCTTCTTTTCTAATGCTTCAATTCTTGCTTGCTTCGTGGTCAGATTTCTCTTTAAGTTGTGTAACTTTACGTTCACAGTTAAGCTCTTCAAGAGCAATTAAATAAACAGGTTTACCATTTTACTAAGAGGAAAACAACAATGACCAAAATGACTGAAAAAGAAAAAGCAGCCCAGGGGTTATTATATAATGCAAACTATGACAAAGAGCTGATCGATGAACGAGCTTATTGTAAAGCACTTTGCTACGAATATAATCAGCTTCACCCAGCAAAAATTGGGGAAAGGACAGCTTTAATTCAGAAACTTTTTGGCAAAACCAGAGACTCTTTTCTTGTTGAGCCGCCATTTATATGCGACTACGGTTACAACATCGAAATAGGCAGCAATTTCTTTGCAAATCACAACTGTATCATCCTTGACGGAGCAAAGGTTGTTTTTGGTGATAATGTGATGATCGCTCCATACTGTAGCTTCTATACAGCTGGACATCCGCTTGATGCAGAACGTCGTAACGCAGGACTGGAGTATGCTTATCCAATAAAAATCGGCAGCAATGTATGGATAGGCGGTAATGTTATCGTACTGCCGGGGGTAACTATCGGAGATAATACTGTCATCGGCGCTGGAAGTGTTGTGACAAAAGATATTCCGCCTGGCGTTGTTGCCGTTGGGAATCCTTGCAGGGTTATTCGTGAGATTATCGATGAAGATAAGAAGTTTTAATCCTTGTTTTGTGTATTTCAGACTCTGTTTCTTTTATATTTGTGACAATGGTAATATACATAGGGTCCTCAAAAAATGATTCATTTTTCGAGGGTTAATAAGCCCTATCTCGTGAATTGGATGTGGTGCTAGTGCTTCCCCAATAAAAGTACAGATGATAATGAATTTATTTTCCATT
>NZ_JBNAKP010000005.1:0-170363 GCF_049706645.1 Methanosarcina sp.
TCGCGAATGTATGACGCTTTTGGAATGCCTCGCGTTAAAAAGAGTTTCAATCCTTGTTTTAGTGGATCTTGCTCGCGAATATTATCGGGTCTGAAATCAACTGTCTACAGAAATATTAGTTTCAATCCTTGTTTTAGTGGATCTTGCTCGCGAATACCAGGTCTTTTCCTTCAAAGAAATTTCTTATTTTTGAAGTTTCAATCCTTGTTTTAGTGGATCTTGCTCGCGAATCGTTTGAGTTAATCCCATATCTTCCATTTGTCGGAGTTTCAATCCTTGTTTTAGTGGATCTTGCTCGCGAATGGAAACAAAACAGCGAATCACTGGGGAGTTACGAAGTTTCAATCCTTGTTTTAGTGGATCTTGCTCGCGAATCCTTTTAATTTCCATCCTGCAAACTCATACGTAATTCGTTTCAATCCTTGTTTTAGTGGATCTTGCTCGCGAATGTGGTTTGTATTGCATTTGTGGCACATCCTTAAAAATGTTTCAATCCTTGTTTTAGTGGATCTTGCTCGCGAATCTCCTTATACTTGCACATTACCCGTTTTACAATTCCAGTTTCAATCCTTGTTTTAGTGGATCTTGCTCGCGAATTCAATTAAGTCATTAGGTGAAGATCGGTTATTAGCTGGTTTCAATCCTTGTTTTAGTGGATCTTGCTCGCGAATTTCAAGATTACATACTTAACCACGTTTGGTAGCGTGGGTTTCAATCCTTGTTTTAGTGGATCTTGCTCGCGAATAATAGGCAGCCTAACATGGGCAGACGACACATGGAGTTTCAATCCTTGTTTTAGTGGATCTTGCTCGCGAATTAGAATTGTTTCCAGAACACGATCCTTATAAAAAAGTTTCAATCCTTGTTTTAGTGGATCTTGCTCGCGAATCAGTTCAGGCTGATCTTTCAGGGCTGAAAGGTCTTTGTTTCAATCCTTGTTTTAGTGGATCTTGCTCGCGAATTTTCGGATGGAACTACATGGAGACTTCCAACAGGCTGTTTCAATCCTTGTTTTAGTGGATCTTGCTCGCGAATTAATTTAAGTTTTAGACTAAAATCATAGGACATAGTTTCAATCCTTGTTTTAGTGGATCTTGCTCGCGAATCCTGACTGGTGTGTCGGGGTCCTGATGGGCGAATAGTTTCAATCCTTGTTTTAGTGGATCTTGCTCGCGAATAGGGCAAAATTTTCCGTTATTTGGCCAGAAAAGGTCTGAGATGAGCCCAATTCTGGGACTAAAATTCTTGTTGGGATATTATCAAACCCTTTATAAATACAAGAAAAACAGGGTTTTTAGCGGTTTGCAAACACTTTGACATATGCCTTTCTTTCTATTAAACTTTTGTATCTGAAATCATTTTAGTAGATTCAGAGAAAGGTTTAGTTTAATGAATCCTTTTACTGTTTTTTGAACTTCCAAATTTAAATTTATTTTATGCATTCGAAACTGCAGGCAATCAAGAATCTCCCTAAAATAATAAAATGCCTGTTTTGTATTACTAAATTCTATAAAACAACTAACTTAGTATTACACATATTTAGGAAAGTATTTATAATAAAATGGATTTAGTCTAATTTATCTTAACTTTGGTCAAAAAAGTATTACCTTAGTAATATCTTTTACTGGGTACGTGTTATTTGACGGGTTGGAAATTCCTGAATACACCACTGATAGGGTAGTACTATTCTGATAACTCATCATAATTATGAGAAAGGAGGAGTTTGAATTAAAAAAAACCAGCAATATTTGTTAATAGGGGCAATAGCCCTAATTCTTGCGGCTGCTTTTACTTTTATGCCTGCCGGGGAGCCAGTCAGCCCGGCATCCCGGGTTTCAGATGAATCGGTTTCTGACGAATCGGTTTCCGGCGGCTCGGATAACTTAATTTCCGAAGGTTCGGATGAGCTGGTGGCAGCGGTAGGGACCCACGGAGGAGAGCCCGAAACCGGGTTTAACCCGATTACCGGATGGGGCTATAATCATGAACCTCTGGTTCAGAGCACTCTTTTTAAAAAAGATAGTAACGGGTCTCTGATCCACGATTTAGCGACAGGTTATTCTGTTACTGAGGATGGGTTAACCTGGACTGTTAATATAAGGGATGATGTGAAATTCCATGACGGAGTGCCTCTAACTGCAAGAGATGTAGCGTTTACGTTCAATACGGCGGCAAATTCCAGCGGAGTAGACCTCACTATGCTGGAACATGCTGCAGCCCTTGATAATTCTACGGTTGAATTCAAGTTAAATGATCCGCAGGCGACTTTCATTAACAAGCTCGCAGTTCTCGGGATTGTACCGGAACACGCTTACGATGAGACTTACGGGGAAAATCCGATAGGGTCGGGCCCGTACAGGTTCGTACAGTGGAATAAAGGCCAGCAGGCGATCTTTGAAGCAAACCCGGATTACTATGGCCAGAAACCGTACTTTAAAAAATTAACTTTACTCTTCATGCAGTCTGACACGGCTTTCGCAGCCGCGAAATCAGGACAGGTTGACCTTGCCGAAATTCCTGCTTCCTATGCTAATGAGAAAGTAGACGGAATGAAAATAGTATCCCTTGATTCGATCGACGCCAGAGGGATAAGTTTCCCCATGCAGCCCGACACAGGCAGGAAAACGGAAAATGGCTATTCAATCGGGAACAATGTAACATCCGATCCTGCAATAAGAAAAGCCTTGAATCTTGGAATAGACAGGCAAGTGTTAATCAACGGCGCATTAAACGGGCAGGGTGAAGAAGAATTTACGGGTGTTGACAAACTACCTTTCGGAAATAAGGAAGCTATTTTTGAGGATGGAAAAGCAGACGAAGCCAGGAAGATTTTAGCAGATGGTGGCTGGAAAGATACCGACGGCGACGGCATCCTTGAAAAGAATGGGCTGAAAGCCGAATTTACTTTATTATATTATTCAAGCGCACAGGAAAGACAGGCATTAGCCATTGCATTGAGCGAGGAAGCAAGAAAACTGGGCATAAACATTAATGTCGAAGGCAAGAGCTGGAATGAAATCGATACCCTGGCACACTCTACTCCGGTAGTCTTCGGTTTCGGCTCGCTGGACCCGGCTGACCTGTACCTGAAATACTACAGCAAAAGCTACAACCCTTCAAGCTACAACAACATAATAATGTACGACAATCCGGTCGTGGACAATTATTTAAGGGCAGCCATAACCAGTGTTGATCCGGGTACTGCCAGTAGAAACTGGCAACTGGCTGCCTGGGATGGAACAACAGGATTTTCTGCAAAAGGAGATGCGACATGGCTCTGGATTGCAACTATTAATTACCTGTTCATTATGGATGAAGATTTAGACATCGGTACTCCCAAAATACAGCCCCACGGTGCAGATATTTTCGGTAATATCTTGGAGTGGAAACGCACAACAATTTAAAAACACAGAGAATTAAAAATGCATAACGAATTAAAAAACAAAGCGAATTAAATCGGATTAAACGGAAGCTGAACTCCAGCAAAGGAGCTGTTCTTGAAGGCTTTTTAGTAAAGCTGAGGATGCAAAATCCTCAGTATAACTCTTTTTGCTCAATTTGATTCGAATATATATTCCCGACTCTGGATTACCACGTTATCTTTTTTCAGTCATTGGACTACTGATTTCTGCTTTTTCAATCTTTATACTGTCGTTTTGTCTTCTGGGATCTCCCTGGTCTAAACTTATTTTTCATATTCAATACTTCAACGGCTTAAAGACGCAGAAAAAAGAGTAGAGTTCCCATTTAGTATTACTAACTCACTTGAAACTAAGAGTTTAGTAATACGTAAATTTCGGAATGTATTTATAGTAAAATTGTTTTAATTAATTTGTCTTAATTTTGTCATAAAAAGTAACATTTTATTGTCATAATTAACCAGAAAAATCTTATTTAAAGAACTATCTCCGGACCGTCTGTAACAGTTAAAAATCCTTACTTAATGGTTCAATTTGTGTTCAACAGTCTAACTGTTGCTTCACAGTTCAATTCCTGATTAATATGGTTCAATTCCTGATTAATATTCATGGTTCTGGTAGAAATAGAGGAGGCGTCTAAATTAAGAAAAATCAACAGTATTTAATGGTAGGAGCAATAGTCATAATTATAGCAGTTATTTTTATTTTGATGTCAGCGGGTAAGCCAGTTAGCTCAACTTCCGAGGTTTCAGATGAATCAATTCTCCAGAGTTCTGACGAATTAGTTTCTCAGGGCTCTGATGAACTGGTGGTGAATGTATATGGGCACACAGGTGAACCGGAAACCGGATTTGACCCGCTTCTTGGATGGGGATGCGGTCATGTGAATTTCGAGCCACTGGTACAGAGTACTCTTTTTAAATCAGCTGATAATGGAAGCATGATAAATGACCTTGCTACGAGTTACTCGGTTAGTTCGGATGGAAAAATATGGACTGTGAATATAAGGGATGATGCCAGGTTCACAGACGGTGAGAAATTAACCGCAGAAGACGTGGCATTTACATTTAATACGGCAATTGGAAGCAACTCCGAGCTGGATATGAGTAATCTCGAAAAAGCTACGGCAATAAACGATACTGCGGTTAAATTCGAATTAAAAGAGCCTCAATCAAGCTTCATATGGAAACTCCGATACGTCGGGATTGTGCCTGAACATGCATATGGAAAAGAAACCTACGGATCCAATCCAATAGGATCAGGGCCATATAAACTGGTACAATGGGACAGAAGTCAACAGGCAATCTTCGAATTAAACGAAGATTACTATGGAGAAAAACCATACTTTAAAAAAATAACCATGTTATTCCTGGATAAAGATACTGCGTTTGCAGCTGCAAAATCCGGCGAAGTTGACATAGCTGAGATCGAGATTAGCCATGCAAATCAAACTATAGATGGATATAACCTGGTAGCTCTCCTGGCAGCAAGAGCACTGGGCGTTTCCTTCCCTATGCAGAACGATACAGGCAAAAATAGCCTTAAGGGAGATCCGATAGGCAATAATGTGACAGCGGATATAGCGATTCGAAAAGCTTTGAACATAGGTATCGACAGAAAAGCCCTGCTCCAAGGAGTAATCTCCGGAAAAGGAGCCGTAGAATACACTGGCGTGGACCAGCGAGTCTATGGAAACCCTGAAGCCAGAATCAATGATTCAAATCTCGAAGAAGCCATAAAAATACTGGAAAACGCAGGATGGAAAGACACTGATGGCGACGGAATTCGAGAAAAAGACGGAACTAGAGCAGAATTTAAACTATACTATTCTTCCGATGACCAGACCAGGCAAGCTCTATCTGTGGCTGTAAGCGAACAGGCCAGAAAACTAGGCATAAAAATAGACCTTGTAGGTGCAAGCTGGGATGAAATCTACGCCAATCAATACAGTTCAGCCGTCTTATACGCTTACAGTAATATCGACACCTTCACTTTATATCTGCAATACCACAGCAAAGTAGCCGATGATACATACAAAAATCCCGGGCTTTACAATAATCCTGTTGTAGATGGGTATCTGGAAGCAGCTTTAAAATCTGAAGGTCAGGATGAGGCTACAAAATACTGGCAGTTAGCCGCATATGACGGAAATACCGGCTATGGGCCTGCAGGAGATGCTACCTGGCTATGGCTTGTGACAACTGATTATCTCTATATGGTTGATGAAACCCTTGACCTGGGAACTCCGCAAAGAAACTCAGGAGCAGATATCATGGGAAATATCTATGAGTGGAAAAGGGTAACGCAGCCAGCTCGACATTGAAATGAGCGATTAATTCCTCAATTGCAGGTGATTAATCCTGCAGTTGTGGGGAATTAGCCTGTAAGTAATGAGTGGCTGATCCTGTAGTTCCAGTGCTACGGGCATCACTCATTTTTACCTTTCTTTCTATCAGAACTGGAATTCGATGGGCTGATCTAAAAAGGTGATAAAATGTCTGTTTTGCCAGGATTAATCATATTCTGGCTTAAAACGATATGATAGCTCCTCAAAATCCTTAAAATCATCCATAGACGGTAGTCATGTTAAAAGGGACTTCATTGTAAACAATTAGTGTACGAGGGAATAGCATGTTAAACAATGGAAAAATAGCGGGCTTCATAGGAAAAAAGACCCTCAGGCTGGCAAGCCTTTTGATTATAGTTTGTTTTGCAAGTTTCATGCTTATTCAATATTCGCCTATAGATCCTGTTAGAGCTTATATTGGGGAAATGCCAGTAACCGCAGAGCACAAAGCCAAACTTGAAGAGTACTGGGGGGTTAATACTCCTCCTCAGGAGAAATTCCTGAACTGGGCGGGAGATATTCTCAAAGGAGATTTCGGGACCTCATTGATTTATAGAACGCCTGTGATTGATGTCATTAAAGAACGATTTACAGCTTCCCTTGTTTTAATGGGAATTTCCTGGCTTTTTGCGGGAATTTTAGGTTTTGTTTTAGGAATAATAGCGGGCGCGAAAGAGGGAACGTGGGTAGATAAAGCAATAAAAACCTACTGTTACGCTTTAGCTGCCGCACCGACATTCTGGCTGGCACTGGTGCTTCTGATGGTCTTTTCAGTGTATCTGGGCTGGTTCCCCATCGGATTAAGTGTACCTATAGGGGTTACAGCCGACAATGTGACGTTTTTTGATTGGCTTCAACGTTTAATTCTCCCTGCGCTAACTTTGAGTTTATTAGACGTTGCCAAAATTGCGATGTTCACTCGAGAGAAATTAATCGAAGTCCTGTCCAGCGATTACGTATTATTTGCAAAAGCAAGAGGTGAGAAAGGATTAGACCTGGTATTGAGGCATGGAATTCGAAATGTTATGCTCCCGGCCATTACCCTGCAGTTTTTAGGATTCAGTGAATTGTTCGGAGGAACAGTCCTGGTTGAACAGGTCTTCTCATATCCCGGAATCGGGCAGGCTGCAGTAGCAGCAGGATTGAGATCGGATGTGCCGCTGCTTCTGGGAATAGTTATCTTCAGTGCTTTATTTGTTTTCTTCGGAAACCTGATTGCTGACATAATCTATGAATTCGTTGATCCCAGGATAAGACAACAGGAGGCATCAATATGAGTACTGCTGTTGTAACAGTTAACAGGGGATTATTCCAGGGATTAAACCTGAGGCAGAAAACTCTTTTAATAATAGGTTCAACCTCGCTTTTATTACTTGCAATTGTGTTTTCCAGCGTATTTCTGGGCGGGGAATCGTTAGAGACTAATTTTGGCTCTAAAAACCTTGCTCCTTCTCTGGAACACCCATTCGGGACAGATTGGATGGGAAGAGATATGTTTGTAAGAACTCTGGAAGGGCTGGGCCTGAGTATAGTAGTCGGAGGCCTCGCTTCCACGATCAGTACCGTACTGACCGTGATCTTAGGATTACTTTCAAGTGCAGGAAAGGCTGCAGACTCCTTTGTATCCTGGCTGGTAGACCTGTTTCTTTCAATCCCGCATCTTCTTTTAATAATTCTCATTTCCATAGGTATGGGAGGGGGAGCTACAGGAGTTATCATCGGAGTTGCATTAACGCACTGGCCAGGCCTGACAAGAGTTGTAAGAGCAGAAATCAAACAGCTGAAGACCCAGGAGTACATTCACATCTCCAGAAATCTTGGCAGGTCAAAATGGTGGATAGCTACAAAACACATTCTGCCCCATCTGGTTCCCCAGATACTGTTAGGCACGATTTTAATGTTTCCGCATGCTATTTTACACGAAGCTTCAGTCACATTTCTGGGTTTCGGGCTCTCACCGCACGAACCGGCAATCGGTATAATCCTGTCAGAATCTATGCGATACCTCTCAGCAGGATACTGGTGGCTTGCATTTTTCCCTGGATTGTCCCTGCTAATTGTAGTCCTGGCCTTTGATTTGATCGGAGAAAATTTAGGAAAATTGATGAATCCGAAAAATGCTCATGAATAAAAAATGTGTTGATTTATATTTAGAAGGTGTGAAATATGGGAAGCAAAGCTAAAACAAATACTAAAAAAGTGTTAATCCCCGCACTTGAGACCGTTGCCGGGAAAAAGAAAAAAGCTGAAGCTTTATTAAATGTGGAAGATCTTTCGCTTTCGTTCATTCAGTATGCTTCAGGACTCAGACAAACTGAGTTAAAAGTAATCTCCAATTTGAGTCTACAGGCTTATAAAGGCGAGATCCTGGCTGTTGTAGGATCAAGCGGATCCGGTAAAAGTCTTCTGGCTCATGCGATTTTAGGAATTTTACCTTCAAACGCAAAGCTCGAGGGTAAGATCGAATACAATGGCGAAGAACTTACCCAGGCAAGAAAAGAAGGGATGAGAGGCAGAGAAATAGCCCTGATTCCGCAAGCTACCACCTATCTTGATCCTTTAATGAAAATCTCAAATCAGGTAATAGGATGCGTTGAAAAGGAAAATGAAGGTTTAATGAAGAAATTCCAGAGAGAGATTTTTCAAAGGTATGATTTAAAACCGGAAGTTGAAAAAATGCTTCCTCACGAGCTATCGGGAGGGATGACCCGAAGAGTTCTGGTTTCCACTGCCGTAATAAGCTCTTCAAAGCTTATAATTGCGGATGAACCGACCCCGGGGTTAGATGAGAAAACTTTGAGTGAGACGCTGAGCTACTTCAAAGACATGGCGGACAGAGGTTGTGCAGTGGTACTTATAACTCATGATATAGAGGCTGCATTAAAAATCTCTCATAAAATTGCAGTATTCTACGCAGGTACGGTTTTAGAAATCGCTAATGTTCAGGATTTTAAGAATAATGGTGAGAATTTAAGGCACCCATACACCCGCGCACTCTGGAATGCTCTCCCCCAGAACAGATTCCAGGCAATCAAAGGCCATCAGCCAATGCAGGACGAAGTTATTGACGGATGTATCTTTTATGAAAGATGCTCTAAAAAGAAACCCCTCTGTTCTCAGGGTATTCCCCAATTTAAAACGGTCAATGGAGGAGTGGTGAGGTGCAATAATGCATCTTAAGGGTGAGAACCTGAGCTTCGGATATAAAAAGAATAATTTGATTTTAAAAGACGTTAATCTCTCATTAGATAGTGGAGAGGTCCTGGGCCTGATCGGGGACAGTGGAAGCGGGAAATCAACCCTATGTAAAATATTGGCCGGCTATGAAAATAAATACCACGGAAAAGTAAGCATAGATGGAAAAGAGATCCCGTCAAAAGGCTATAATCCTGTCCAGCTTGTCTTTCAACATCCGGAAAAAGCCGTAAATCCCATATGGAGAATGAAAGATATTTTAAATGAAGGACATGTTGTTTCACAGGATATTTTAGAGTCATTCGGAATAAAAAAGAACTGGCTTAATAGATGGCCCAATGAGCTTTCCGGAGGAGAACTCCAGAGATTCGCCCTTGCACGGGCTTTAAGTCCTGAAACCAGGTTTTTAATTGCCGATGAAATAACCACAATGGTAGACGCTATCACTCAAGCCCAGATCTGGAATATAGTTCTAAATATTGTCGAAGAGCTCAATGTTGGAGTACTGGTTGTAAGCCATGACAGGAACTTAATTAATCGCTTATGCCATGATACCATTAATTTAAAGGATATAAGTAATGTTTGAGTAAACGATGGGACTGAAGTGAAAGGGGTTGGAGTTCTCAGCACAGGTGAAGAAGAAACTAAAAGTTGATGGATAATGACCCTGCTGTAAAAGCGGGAATCTTCATGTAAGAAATTCATCCTTGCAGGAGTTTTCCCGGAGATATGCTGCCTGGAAAATAAAAATTCTCAAAGAGGGCCGTGTCGATTTATGGAATCATATCTTTTATATCATTATAAAAAGGTCTGAAAATCGGCAAGTCCCCTTCGAACGATTTTGCAAATATACTCCAGATTTCGATCTGGGGTTTCAGTTTTTTCATTACTGATAGAAGAGCATCTTCCGGGTCTGTTGCAGTCATCAGATAATCCCGTTTCATATCAATTGAGAGGTTACTTAAATGTTTGAGAAGCGACAGCATAGCCTCAGGCTGTCTTTTATCGAATGCGTGATCAGCAATATAGAGGAACTTGAGACGCTCTCCTTCGGCTGTGATCTTTGGTACCTTTATAATATGGCTTAAAACTCCAGAAACAGATCTGGTCAGCTTCATTGCTGCCGGTTCTCTGGCATAATACATATTCGCCAGTCTGGAGCTGTCCCATAGTCCGGCACAGGCCACTATTTTATTATCCCTGTCTCTAACTATCCAGAAATTCTCTGATCCATACCAGGGAACCGCTTTCAAACGCGCTTCAAAGGTTTGAGCTGTAAACGGCATGAAGTGCATAAAGCCTGAATTATATTCGTTAATAAGGTCGACTGCACTACCAGTATTCTCCTTATCAACAGGCACTATTGAATATTCTGGCGATATATCCGATTTTTTGTAAGTGGCTATTACTGGCGTGCTGATATCCCTCACTCTGGAGTATCCCAGTTTACCAAACAGGGATTTTGAGGCACTGTTTGGCTCGTATATATAAGAATAAACGTAACTTGATCCCATTTCCAGAGCCTTTTCCTCCAGCTCCTTAAGAAGCTTTGTGGCTACCCCTGTCCTCCTAAAGTCCGGATGAACCATCACCTCGGTAACATATGCATACTTTTTATTTCTTTCAGGAATTGGTTTCACAGTAAAACCGATCCAGCCAGCAATTTTTCCTTTTTCTTCTGCTACAAGCACTTTCCAGTTATCATACATTTTATAACGGGCAATAATATCCTTCTTATCTACGCCCAGTGCACATTTCTGACCACCCTGAGGACACAGCCGTTCTATTCCAAGCATTTTTTGCTTATCACTTTCATTAAAAGGTCTGATTGAAATCATAATCGCTTTCACTCCTTAGTATCCGGCGTGCCCATACCGCTTAATACCTTTACTTTATCCTTATTTTAATTGAGTACGCATTCTTTGTATTTCTAAATTTTTGAATATATTTAACATGATTAATTTTACTTTTCCGGTCAGATCTGAAAGGGCCAGCTCGAAATCATAAGTTTTCCCAGGAAGATGCTCAAATTCTTGTTATTCAGAAGCCTTAGACCAGGCACCATTAAAAACAGTCTTTTAGTTTTCAAAAAGGGAGTCGGAAAACTCCGGCGATTCTAGCCTGATAAGAACAGAAAAATGTAGTGAAGGATAATGAAAAAAGGACAATGAGAAAAGAATGATGAGAAAAGGGTAATGAGAATAAGAAATATAGGGAAGGGAGGTTTGGATTATTCTCCCTTTATTATCCTTGCAATGTCGTCCCCGACATCTGAGGTGCTGTTCCTGCCGCCCATGTCGTAGGTTTTGACTTTGCCGTCCAGGATATTTTTCTGGATTGCACTCACTATCATATCTGAGGCTTCTTCTTCTCCGAGCTGTTCCATAAGCATGGCACCTGCCCAGATTGTGGCAATAGGGTTGACTTTATTCTGGCCCTTATACTTCGGGGCTGAGCCGTGGATAGGCTCGAACATGCTTGTGCCTTTGGGGTTAATGTTTCCGCCGGGAGCAAGGCCGAGACCGCCCTGGATCATGGCTCCGAGATCGGTGATGATATCTCCGAACATGTTCGGGGTTACGACCACATCGAACCACTCCGGGTTTTTCACAAACCACATAGTTATGGCGTCAACGAAGTTGAAATCCGTAGTAATATCGGGATGTTCTGCAGAAACGGCACTGAACTCCTCTCTCCAGAGGCCGTATATCTCGGAAAGCACATTTGCCTTGTCAACAGACGAAACATGTTTTTTCCGGTTTTCGGCAAGGTCAAAAGCATACTCGATAACCCTTTTTGTGCCTTCTTTGGAGATCAGGCCTATCTGGTATCCGATTTCTTCGCTGTCGGTCTCGATATCAAGCCCGAATTTAGCGGAGTAGAGCGTTCGCTTGACTTCAAGGAGATCTTTGCTTTCTCCTTTTTTTGCCCTGCCGCCAATTCCTACATAAAAATCCTCGGTATTTTCTCTGACAACCACGAAGTCGATGTCTTTTGAAGTTTTGTCTTTGATCGGGGTCCAGACCCCTTCAAGGAGTTTTATAGGGCGAAGGTTGATGTACTGGTCAAAGTAAAAACGTGCAGTTAATAAGATTCCCTTCTCAAGGATGCCAGGGGCAATCCTGGGATCTCCGATGGAACCAAGATAAATGGCAGGGTATCCGGATAATTCCTTTAAGGTTTCTTCCGAAATCAATTCTCCCGTCTCAAGATAGTGATCTGCTCCATGCGGGTACTCAATCCATTCTACATCAAAACCAAACCTTTCGCCAGCGGCATCTATGACCTTTCTGCCTTCGGCGATAATTTCTGGGCCTATCCCGTCGCCCGGGAGGACTGGAATCTTATACTGCGTCATGTTTATACTCCTTTCGAATTTACAGGCAAAACTGCCTTTTTTATTATGAGATGTCAAACGCGGCCAGGGCTGTCTCAGGACAGATTTCCTGTTTCCGAGCGCTCAGAGACCAGTTTCCTGGCATATTCTATAAGCCCTCCCTCATCAACGATTTCACGCACGAAATCAGGAAGAGGAGTTGCCTGGTAGGTCTCGCCTTTTGTCCTGTTTACAATAACTCCTGTCGCAAGGTCTACTTCAAGTTCGTCTCCATCATCGATCCTGTCAGTGTCAGGGCATTCCAGAACAGGAACTCCGATGTTTATTGCATTCCTGAAGAAGATCCTTGCAAAAGACTTTGCAATTACACAGGCTACCTTTGCCCCTTTAAGGGCAAGGGGCGCATGCTCGCGCGAGGAACCGCAACCAAAATTGCTTCCCGCGACCACGATATCATTTTCGTGAACGTTTTTTGCAAATTCGGGGCGCACGCCTTCAAACGTGTACTTTGCAAGCTCGTCAGGGGTATTGTAAATCAGGTACCTTCCGGGAATTACTGCATCCGTATCCACGTCATTTCCGAATTTCCAGGCTCTTCCTTTCATAACATCACCGGTCTTTTGCTGCAATTAAATGCTGCTATTATTACAATTCTTACAGCCTGAACTTAGCTGCATTCACAGGGTTGAAGTATCACAGGTAATATTTAAATTATTTTCTGGCACGATATAAAATTGGTTAACAATTCCACCTTTTTACTCCTGAGTTTCCATGAAAATTTACAAAAAATGAGTTATTTTTATCGTTGAACTGCATTCTCGTTGTTTTTTTCTTCGGTATGAGGCTCAAGAGCGCTTGGCTCTCCTCCTCCGTGCCAGCTAAGCCTTGGGCGGATGCGCACAAGATGAACTGACTCGGAATGGTCGTCCACTATCAGGGCAGCCCCTCTTTCGCTTCCCATCTTCTTAAGATAAGCCTGGAGGCTTTCCTGCATATAAAGAGGCCGCGAAGTTTCCAGGGCCAGGATATCATCACTCGCCGTAAGGCGGTGGCAGATCAGAAGATCACTCTGGGAAACAACATCAGAATGCAGGCTTGCAGGCCTCTGGGTTGCCAGAATCAGGGAAAGACCAGGCTGCCTGCCCTGCCTGAGGCAGCGGTTGATAAGCACTTTCGAGGCAAGGCCTTCAGTCTTTGCGGGTACGAAAATGTGAGCCTCATCTATAAAGAGCCAGACCATGGGAAATTCTTCTTCCTCAGTCTTTTCCCCCATAAGTTTCTTTTCGTAGGCCCGTCTTGCCTCAAGTCGTGCTTCATAAAGCCTGCCTGCAAGAATTGATACTGCTGCAGCGCAGACGTTTTCATTTTCAAGCGTACTCACATCAAGGATGGTTGTCATCCCGCCTGATACGAGTTCTGACAGGCCAGTCCCTTCTTCTGAGAAAAGGCCCCAGGATTTCACTGCCCTGAAGTAGTTTTCTACAGCCCCTTTAGAAGCATTGTCCGAGCGAGAGTCCCCGGCTATCTCGCTGAGAACTTCCTCAAAGGAATATGCATATTCCCTTTCCCTGAGAGATTCGATTGCCCTTACCAGCAGAATTCCAGGGGGAGAAACCTCCTCAATACTAAAGATTCTGCACCACTGGCTTCCTGAAAGTTCTCGAATTGAGATGGAAAACGGCTTTACATTGATATTCCTTTTCCTGTAAGCCTCAACTTTCCCCTCAGGCACGAAAACTTCAGTCTCGAGCCCGGATGGAGTGAGCTTCCAGCTTTTCAGCTTATGGGCTTCAAACGTATTTGGGTGATTCATTGTCCAGAAAATTCCCATAGTGTCAATAACAAGGGATGCAAGCCTTTTCTTAATAACCGGCTCAAGAAAAGCAAGTTCTTCAAGCAAGCAGCCCATGGTATAGGATTTTCCATATCCCCTCTTCCCGCAGATCAAAATAGCATGAGGCTTCAGGGCATCAAGATAAACGGCAGCCCCCCGCGAGTGGTCAAGTGCCATGTAATTTCCAATGGACAGAAGGCCCTTCCCTGGATTCTCTTCACTTCCGAGTACACGCAGCGTTCCGGGAAATTTTCCCCCAAAAACAGGCCTGAGCTCTTTGTTTTCCACTTTCGACATCTGATAGTATCAGACTGAAAACTATTTAAAATAATTTACATACAGGGACTAAAATAAAACTCAACTTTTAAATTCTTGAAGTTTGAGCGGTTTTGAAAGTATAATCAAAAAGAGATCAAAAAGAGATCAAAAAGAGAACTAACTGTTTAACCTTCAAAAAGTCCTATAAATTAAAAATTCTAAAAACTCGACAAATCAAAGTTTCTAAAATTTAGAACCTATAAAAGTCTGGAGGTTGAGAGCTTAGCTCAACCCTGAAAAGTAAATTTCAGAAAGTTTCAGACAATTCTATGGCACTAACTCAGGATATTATTTTATCCAGCTGGTTCGTCTGGGCTGCGATTTTGATTTCCCGAGCTATTCTCCTCCCAGTTGAGAGGTTTTCCTCCATCAAGTCCGCATAAGGAGAGCCTGAAACGTAGAGGTTTGTCCCTGCAACAATCCTGGCCGAGATCTCAAAGACTTTAATCTCAAGCGTATCCGTAAAGACGGTTTCAAGGCAGAAAGCTCCTATCATCCCGCCAAAAAGTCCCAGGGATTCTTCAACTACCCGTTCTCCGAGAGAGAAGATAAGGGGCAATAAGGATTCTCTTGCTACAAGCGGTACGTTTCCTGTGACCACATAGGTCGGGCGGATGCCTGCTTCTATGAGCTCTCTGGGTGAACCGAGCCTGAAGATCTCATCGGCATTGGATTCTACCCTGCGGTCCATGCTAAGGAGCTCAAGGCTGCCCTCGCTTAAAGTATATCCCTCGTTTCGGATGGGGGAGTAGAAGTAATGCAGGTAATAGCGGGTTCCGGTGATAAATTCCTGAATTGTGTACTTCTGGGTTCGGTCTACGAGTTCACTGAATTCCTCATAGGTTTTTGCGACGAAGAAACCTTTTCCTCCCTTTGCCCCATCATACTTAACCATTACAGGCCCATTGATTTCGTGAGGATCATCGATTTTCCCGGGCATGTGAATACCTGCTCCGAGCAGCCACTCCCGTTCTTTATTCCTGTCCGACTCCCATTCGAGCACGGCCCGGTTTCCGAAAGTGGGCACAGCCATTTCTGCAAAATTTTCCGTGCCAAGGTAAGCGACAAATGAACCGTGTGGAACGATGATAGTATTTTTTTCTCTAAGCTCCTCAGCCTTATTCATTATATCGTCATAGCTTTCGACAATAAGGTACTCATCAGGTTTTGCCTTGGGGAAGGCTTCATAAAACTTGGGAGGTTTGCCTACGCAGATTCCCAGAGTTCTGAAACCTTCTTTTCGAGCTCCATCAAAGATTTGAAGGCTTGAATGAGAACAGACTGTCGCAATTGTAATGTTTTCTAAATCGTAATTTTTCAGAAATTCAAGAATCTGCTGTTTTGTGATCATGATTGGTACCAGCGGAAAATTTAGATTAGAATATACAATGTTGTATTTAAGGTTAAGGTCTGGATTCTATATATAAATATAGTAGTAGATGTATATTTACACACAAAAATAAAAGTTTATATTAAGATCCGCACAAATTATGGTACAGACTGAATAAAAAATAGGCAGGTTTTTAATCCAGGAAGTAAGTATGGACGGGTTTGAAAATCGAGACGGTTTATCGGATGCTGGCGAGACTCCAAAGGGACCAGAACAAATAGAGCAGGACAGCAGGGTACTTGTTCTCCCGGTAAATGGGGAATCCAGAAAGATCGCTCAGATTCTTTCCAATGAGACATCATTAAAGATTCTTGAATTGCTCGGGAAAGAAAGCATGTCTGCAACCAGTATTGCAGAGGAGTTGAAGCTTCCCCTTACTACTGTCAAGTACAATCTTGACTCTCTTATCGAATCCGATCTTATAAAGGTCAAACAAATAAAGTGGAGTCAGAAAGGGCGGCAGGTAAAGATCTACGAATCCGCGGAAAAACTGATTATTCTCGTTCCTTCAAAGAGCCCAATGGACAAGCTTTCCATTATAAGTCTGCTTCAAAAGTATATCGGGGTAATAGGAGCTGCCTTTTTTGCAGCTGCAGGGATAGAGTATTTTTCGGCCTATATGCAGGCAAAGAAGTTCATTGATGCGACTGCTCCTTTGAGAACTGGGATAATGGAGATACCTGGTGAGCCTTCTCCGGAGCAGATGGTTATGGATGTCAACGAGAGCAATAATATAAGCCCGAAAATAGCTCTCGACCAGCAGATGCCCGAAAACAAAGCACTGAATGCAAGTTCTGAGGCTCTGGAAACCGGAACAGGAAATCTCTCTTCCGGACTGCAAGCTGGCCCTACTCAGGGAGTTGCTGAAGTTCCCATGCACACACCGAATGGTTTGGATTCGGTTCAGGGTATTCCCTCTTCCTCTATTCCTCCTGAAGGGTTAGCTCATGCAGGCGGGATTCACGGGCTTTATGACACGCTTTCTCTTCACCCCGGAATTTGGTTCCTTTTAGGGTGTGTTTTTATAGTAGTCCTGCTGATTGTAAGAGAAATTTATTATAAGAAAAAAGCCAGGTAGAGATTCTTATGAGAGTCGCTTTAAAACTTGCATATATAGGCACCGAGTTTCACGGCTCCCAGATCCAGCCCAATGTCGAGACCGTGGAGGGAGAACTCTTCAAGGCTCTTCGGAATCTCGGGATAATAGAAAGCCCCAAGTCTGCAAATTATACCTGCGCCGGCAGGACCGACGCAGGGGTTCATGCCCTTGAACAGGTTGTCGCTTTTGATACGGATAAACCGAATTTGGCAATTCCAAGAATCATAAACTCCGAACTTCCCCCGGCAATCTGGACCTGGGCCCATGCGGAAGTGCCTCGAAGCTTTGATGCCAGGAGAGATGCGGCCTCCAGGCACTACCGATATGTAATGAGCGGGAAAGAGTACGATATTTTCAGAATTCGGGAAGCTTCAAAATTGCTGATTGGGACCCATGATTTTGAGAACTTTTCACGGACCAACGGAGAAAAAAGTACGGTTCGAACCATAGAAAGAATAAATGCCCGCGTAGATGGAGACCTTACAAAAATCGATGTTGTTGGGAACAGTTTCCTCTGGAATATGGTCCGGAAAATCGTAACTGCCCTTTCCATGATAGGAAAAGGGGTACGCGATAATGACTGGCTGCTCCAGATGTTGAATCCGGACATTTATGAAGAAGGAATCGAACCTGCTCCAGCCTATGGATTAACTCTTCTGAAAGTGAATTATGACGAAAAGATAGAATGGATTGAAGACAATTACTCTATCAGGAGAGCAGGCGAACAGAACCAGAAACATATCCTCAGGCACAGGGTTATGGCCGAGGTGCTGGAAGAATTGATCTCTCACGACTAAAAAATGCTTTTAAAGAGCACCTTAATATTCTGTACTTTACTTTAACACTTCGTTCCCATTTCCCTTTTTCATTCTTCACTTCTTTTCCGAAAAGTTATCTTTCTGAAAAATAGTTATTGTCCGGGTAAGGCTTCGGTGTACTCTCTGGGCATAAATCTCAAGAACCTTAAGCCCGGCCTTTTCCCCGTATTCCATTGCAGCTTTATCCGAAACTACAACTGCAATGCCCCCGGGCTTAAGCACACGCTGGATCTCATTAAGCGCACAGGAATAAAGCTCTTCCAGGGATTCGGCAAGAATTGCCGCCGATCTGCCGTAGGGAGGGTCAGTAACGACTGCATCCATGGTGGCTTCTTTAAACGGCATCCTGCAGGCATCTCCTTCCATCAGGGCATAATCCAGTTTGAAGGCTTCAAGGTTCATACGGGCACCCATAACAAGTTTTTTCTGGGCATCGACTCCTATAACCCTTGCTCCCACAAGCCCGGCTTCAACAAGAATGCCTGCAGTGCCGCAAAATGGGTCCAGAATGAGTTCTCCTGGCTTTATTCCCGACAGGTTTATGAGGGCACGTGCGACCCTGGGCATAAGGACTCCAGGATGGAAAAAAGGTTTGTTCTGCGGAGTTCGGGCTTCATAGGCACTTCTGTCGATAGAGGATATGAGGGTTCCGAATACGGCTTTTTCACTCAGGATCACCCTGAATTCCACGTCAGGGTTTTTCAGGTTTGCCCTGAAGCCTTTCCTGTAAATGCAGCCTCCGATCTTTCGTTCCAGAAGCTCACCAGGAAAATCCACATGATGTTTGATCCGCTTTGCTCTGACCACAAAACTCTGTCCTTCCCTGATATGGCCTGATGAATCAAAAGCTTCTGCAAGTCTCAGGATTGCCTCCGGAGTATTTTCGGTAATTCCTGCGACTTTCAGGATATGGTGGGTCATTGCCAGCCTGTCAGTTATCGGGCCTGTAAGGATTTTTTCCACATTCTCTTCTTTACCGGCTATTTCCACCACAAGACACTGGTCAACCTTAGTATGGGGCCGAAAATCAAGCCCCTCGATTTTGAGGCAGGCAAAGACTTCGGCAGCAGGCAATTCTTCATGTTCTCCAGAGAGTTCAAAAGCGTATAACATTGGTGATCCGGAATAGGTTGATAGTTATAATTCGAAATGATATTCGTACCATACAGTGAGGAAATAAATCTAAAATTCCCTGCGTGAAACGTGAAAGTAGTTATTAAAAGTAACTACAATAAAGTACTGAGTTCTTGAAAATACTGAGTTCTTGAAAATACTGAGGCTTTTGAAAGTATTAAAAGAGTGAATACCTATGTTCAAAGCTGTACTCAATAAGTGAAATCGGTAAATTTGAAATTTTATCTGAATGAGGTAAACCTTGAAACTTTACCTGATGGTAATTCGTTAAAAGTATCCTTTCACTTAAACAGGCTATCTCATCAAAATTACCTTTTTCAGTTAAAAGCAATTTTTTTCCTTAAAACATTCTTTCCAGAGCTTCCCTGCCAGTCATTCCGGGCTCGACCCCGAGTTCCCTGGCCAGTTGGGTTACTTCAACGACCTGGGCTTTGAGCATATCTTCAAAACTCTGTACCCCTTTTACTTTCGCTGCCGTGTCCCCAAGCGATTCTGCAGCGTTTACATTCAGGTATCCGCACATAAGGAAGCCTTTCTCTGCCCTTATAACCAGAAGAGGATATTTTTGCATCTCAAAGCGGAGGCCAAGAGCACACCCTTTTTCAAGCCGAATCTGTTCAATAAGCATATTTTTCAGAATAGCTTCAAGCCAGATTAACTTTTTGGACTCAGATAAAACCGCGCAAAGATATCTTTGAAAGATCCTGAGGATTTCCTGGCTTCTGCGGTTTCTCCAGCAGTTTCGGTTTTATTTCCTGCTTCTTCGCTCTTGTTTTCTATATCCTGCTCAGCGTTTCCTTCTCCAACCTGTTCCCCGGCTTTAGAACTTTCATTTTCCGAGATCCAGAGAGTTATATTCTTTTGCAGGCCGAAGTTACCTTCAAGCACTGTACGGTTGTTCCATGATTTCTGGCTTTTGTTCTCCAGTCCTTCTGCCCTTTTTACATCAAGGCCCACAGGCAGAGTGATTGTAACACTCGAGTCCGGAGTACCCATAAACCAGATTTCTGTGCCCTGGCAAACCTCTTTCTCGAAGATATAGCTTACACTGGCAGAATTATTAATTGACGAATTTTTTTCAACCTTGCCCAGTGCTTCTTTCGAGAGCCAGAAGTCAACATCTGTAACTTTAACAGGCTCCGACGTACCATTGAGTTTCACGTCAGGTTTGGTTTTTATGGCTTCCTTTGTCTGATTTCTAAGTACGGTTTCCGCTTTCAGGATTTCCCATGCATTGACAAAGTTATCATCGTTTCCTGCTTGCAGGTCTATGAAATTTCTGAACAAAACGGCTTCTTTGCCCGTAATTTGTTCCTGATACTCCCAGGTCATTCCATCCCTTTCCAGTGTGATGTTATTGCCGGTTTCATAGGCAGCAGTACAGGGCTCTGCCAGAAAGGCAGGGATAAGAAGGGTTATTAACAGAAAACCGGTTAGAGGAAGAATATGTGCTCTCAAGGCGTTCAACTCATATCTTTTTTAATTTCCTGGCACTTTTCTAACTTCTTCACTCTTTTCTAACCTTTATATTCTTTTTCTTCTTCATTCCCGGTTTTATTTTCTCTTATCTTCGAGTTTTACTTTGTTGTGACCTCGCAGCCGTCCTGGGTTATTATTATGGTGTGTTCGGCCTGGGCTACAAGCCCGCCTGCACTTTCGAGGAGTACGGGATAGGAGTGAAGAATTCCTGCCTTTTCAAGCTGGATTAATGCGAATTCCAGCCTGTCGGATTCGAGCCAGCGCTTTGCAAAAGGCAGTTCCCTGTATTCTTCGACCTGTTTCAGAACATTCCTGACTGCAGGCATACGTACTGGCTTTTTCCTTACAAGGCTGTATATCTCGGCCCAGTTTCCGTCATGCACAGAACCTGCTCCATCCGTTGCGAAGGGCTCGATTGCAAGCACGTCTCCTTCCTTTAGAATTGCTCCCCCTTCCACATGCCGGTTAGGAACCGCAGGCTCTTCATGAGCCGCATACTGGGAAAGCCCGTGACCTGTCAGGTTCATTATCGGGTTCAGGCCGTAACTGCGAATGCTACTCTCGATTGCAGTTCCAAGTTCTCCTGTAGTGACTCCTGGCCTTGCAAGGTCGATAGCTGCTGCAAGAGCTTCCTCGGCGGCTTTTAAGATATCGGAATTTCCTGACAGGTCAACCGTTACAGCCGAGTCTGCAATATATCCGTCCACGTGGACTCCGAGATCCAGTTTGATCATATCTTTCCCAAAAACGTCAGCGTCTCCTGCCTTTGGGGTTGCATGTGCAGCCTCTTGATTTCTTGAGATATTGCAGGGAAAAGCAGGCCTGCCCCCCAGCTCTATAGTCCGGTTTTCGACAAATTCCGCAACTTGCAGTAAAGTGTTTCCGACCCTGATCATGTCCACGGCCTCGGCCCTGACAATTTTCAGGATCCTGCCTGCTTCCCTGTATTTCTCAAGGATCTCTTGTTTATTGTGCACGTTATCGGTCATGTTAACCCTTTCTTGGATGGTTTCATAGGAATCTTACTGGAGTTATTGAAATCTTACTGGAGTTATTGAAATCTTACTGAAATCTTGTCGGATGATCTTATTGAACAGTTAAATACTATTAAATGAACATATAAGAAATTAATAAACTCTTTAAATTGTAAATCTGTTATAATACAAATCTCTTTTCCAGCCCTGTAAGGTTCTGACATCCGTTTTTAGTAACCAGAACCATATCTTCGAGTCTTATTCCTCCTATTTCAGGGTAATAAAGGCCAGGCTCGATAGTGATCACATTGCCTGCCTCAAGTAGAACTTCATTTTCTCCTACTGCTGGAAGCTCATGTATATCGAGCCCAACCCCATGTCCAGTTGAGTGGATAAACCCTATCTTTGCCCCGCTTCGGTAGGTGTCATAGCCGTGCGCTTCGAAAATATCGCATACGGCGTTATGTACATCGGCTGCCTTTACTCCTGGCTTAACCATCTCAAGCCCCTTTTTCTGCGCTGCAAGTACAGTCTTGTACATTTTTTTGAGCTCTTCCGAAGCTTCTCCATGCAGGACTGTACGGGTCATATCCGCAAAATAACGTTTTTTCTTGCTTCGGGGGAAAATATCCAGGATAATCGGGGCATTTGCCCTTAGAGGACCATCCGTAGTTCCATGGGGATTTGCCGTATCCCTGCCGCATGAAACAATAGTCTCTTCGGCCTCGCACCCATAGTCAAGCAGGGTATGATCTATAACCGAGAGCACTTTGGATCCTGTCAGTGCTTCTCCTGCGTGATAGAGAAGGCCTTCCCTTGCTTCGGCTCCCGCGATCAGGGCTATTGCGGCTTCCATGGCCTTTTCTCCGGCTGTCTGGGTATATTTTATGGCTTCAAGCTCTTCCGGCTCTTTCAAGCTCCTGATTTTCCTGAACGGGCTTTTTATGGGCACTATAGAGAAGCCTGCCTCGATGAGGAAATTTGAGTAGAATATCGGAAAATCGTAAGGCACTGCAATTTTCTTTATCCCTTCTCCTGCGAGCAGTTCGGATAGGCAGGCTGCATAGGCAATAGAAGGATCTTTCTTTTCCTTCATCTTCTCCCTGTAGCCCAGATCCTGCATCGTTTTTATTGTCGAAACCCTTGACTCAATTTCGGCTCTTCCTTTTTCCATATCCGAAATAAAAAGTACCTCTTCTCCGGTGTCGGTTTGCAGGTACCCAAAATCGTCGGAAGCCAGGAAGCGGGTCACGTAGTAAATGTCGGAATTATGAAGGTTCCCTGTCATAAGATACGCATCGGTTCCTGCTTCTTCAAGGGCTTTTTTTATGCTGAATTCTGGTTCTGTCATGCAAGATAATTCTGGCTTCTGTGCATAAAGGTCTTATCGTCAGGCCTTTTTTCCTTCTAAACTTAACATTTCCTGCTTCATTTCATGGCCCAGAATAAAAAGCTCCTCAAGCATTGCAAAATAACGGTTAAGTGAGGCTGTCATTTCATCCGAAAACCTGACAAAACATGCATACTTTCTTCCTCCCGGTTCTTTTACCCAGGCTTTATTCTCAGGCTCCCCTTCCTCCAGTGTCCAGAATATTTCAGTGGCGCGGCCAAGAATTATCCGAACACTTGAGGTAAGCTCCTTTCGAGTTTTTTCCTTTTTAAACTCCAGGTAGTCCCTGGAAATGTCCGGCTGAAACAGTGCGTTTCTGTGAATCCAGTAATCGTCACGGTTGAGCTGAGCTTCTACGATCTCTGAAATTTTGGGGTGCAGCTCCTTCAGGTCTAAATTTGTTTCACCGGGATTTCTATCACCGAAGCTTAAATTCTCAGGAAAATTTGCACTCCCCGGAGAACGCACTGCCATTTCAATTTCTCTTTGAATCCATTCCGAAGCAAACTGTTTTGTAACTTCAATGAAAACGAGAGTTTCAAGTTCCATTTTTTCCCTGGCAGCTTCGAATCTCTCCCGTGTGCGGTTTAATTTTTCCCGGGGGTCGTCAGAAATGAAGGTTTCAATTACCATCTTGCATTCTTCCACTCTACCTTCTTTCTAATATCCTACTTATTTTGCTTCCTACATATTTTCTTATTTTCAACTCTTCAGGGCTGAATCTCAAGGCTTTTAGAAGATTTATATTGTTTAGTGAGATCTATATGGGCTGGATTTGTCCCTCAGCATGTTCGAATCTCTGGATGACCCGGATGAAGTCACGACGGTTTGTCTGTTCTGGATGAATTTTGACATACTTTTATACCTCTCAAAAACGACAACAAAAAGCAACAGAGAAAATGCCTATTTGTCTCTAATATTTTTTCTCCTAATATCTTTTCTCTTTACTGGTGCAGGAGCAGTTCTAAACAATCATATTTCTATACATTATGGAACGATTTAGAGAATGCTAACATAAAAATTCAATTTTTATGGTGAAGCTAGGCGAGGTAAAGCTGTTTATAGGGCCCAATGACCCGCTCTCAGGTCTTGAGTTTTAGTATTATCACTATTGTCGCTGAGACTCTCAAAATAATAAGCTCCTCCAGTTATGTTGGCACGCTCAATAGGGTCACCACCAATTCCTGCTGCAGCAAAAGCTGTCCCTGAATGTAGAGCGAATATTAAAAAAGCACATAGTAAACTTGTAGTTCTGTAAAATGTTTTTATATTTTATCCTAGTAGTTTTTCATTACATTTTACAGAAATTTAATCGTCTTACACTTTAGCATGTTTGACTGTGAGGTTACTTACTGAGATTTTCCTTGAGTAAAAGGTTTGAGTAAAAGGTTTGAGTAAAAGGTTGAAACAGTTAAATTTTTGACCGAGAAACAAAGACCTTCCTGGAAACTTATCTGCAGGAAAGAATAGACTTTCAGTCTGTGCTCTTTGCAGGCAGCCAGGACTTTTATAGAACCGCCAGAAATCAGGTATATGATTTGTAAATAGGTATGCTGAAAAACCAGGCGAGAGTGTAAAAACGTTTAAACTGTTGTACAATCGAAAAAAAAGAAGCGCCCGGACCGGGATTCGAACCCGAGTCGGAGCCTCGACAGGGCTCCATGATAGGCCTCTACACTATCCGGACACTTCGGTCTCTTTTGCTGCTGTTTTTTGCCCGCGTCGCGAGCAAACCTTAAATGCTTTTTTAATATATAAATGTTCCCGTTGAAGGTTTTCGATTCTGGGTGATGTATCAGGTCCCGCCTCCCAGACTCGAACCGGGGACATCGCGGTGCCTGCGCGGAAATGTACGGGTAATTTTACCCGCACGAGCCGAACTACAGCCGCGCACTCTACCACTGAGTTAAGGCGGGACAATGTATGTTGATCCAGTACTGCACTGCTTGAGTGCACCATCTCTTATATGGTGATAATATATATGTTTTTCGCTGGAAGTGGGCTATAGGCGCACTTTTATAAAAATTCTCAATATGCGGCTTCATGCCATAATATTTCGTTTCTAAAAATCAATCTCTCACTAATAACAAGTAATTTCTCACCAAGTATCAATGGTTTATATCAAGTGCCAACGATTTCTCATCAAGTTTCAACAATTTCTTATTAAATATCAGGAGTTTCTCATTAAAAACAAACAACTTCTTAGTAAAAATAAACAAAGATCAAAAATAGTTACAATAAAAGTTTATGAAAAGAACCTTCAGGTTCTTCTCGGTAACTTCTGCCTTGTTTAGAAAGTGTTCAGCTCTCCTTTAATTACCATTTCGGTAATCTTTGTAACATTGGATAGCCAGTCATCAATGACAACTTCGGCTTCGGCTTTGACCTTCGCAAAAGAAGTGCCTTCCCTGGGGATAATTTGTGCACTTGCCACGAGCGGCTGGTCAATTGGTTTTCCGATCTGGGAAAGAAGCCTGATATAAACGTCCTGGACTTCCGGAACCTGCTTTACAATATCGCGGGCCATCTGGGTCGAGAGAAGGTTATAGATTTTACCTATGTGGTTAATCGGGTTCTTTCCGCTGGTTGCCTCCATACTCATAGGCCTGTTTGGCGTGATCAGCCCATTGCAGCGGTTTCCGCGCCCTACCGAACCGTCATCTCCCATTTCAGCTGAAGTGCCTGTAACTGTGAGGAAAACACAGCTGGTTTTCAGGTTATCTCCGGTGTTAATGCAGACCTTCACATTGCGCTCAGTATACCGGGTTGCGAGTTCCTCGACATATGTCTTCATCTCCTGGGTCATGTTTATGTAGCTGTCCAGGTCGTCGATGTACCTCCCGATCATGCCGCTGCATATTGTAAGGGTTATATCCTCTTCATCCCTGAGCCCCATAACCTTCATATCTTCTCCGATTGCAGGCATCCGTGACTTAAGGTCCGTAAGCAGTTGCCTTTCGGTATTGTAGACAAGGTTTTCAAGCTCAGAAAACGGAGCATGCCCAACCCCGAATGAGGTATCATTTGCAACCGGAACCCTGTCTCTTTTGAAGACATCCCTGAGGTCTGAGGACCCTGTCCCGAGTTTGCAATCCATGATAACATCTCTTTCGAGATCCATGTTCACAAGGGTATTCTTAAGATATCGTCTGGCAGCTTGAAGGGCTACAGACTCGGTAGCAAGCTCGACCCCTTCGAACTCCTTTGTTGCCCTGCCCACCAGCAGAATATATATGGGCTGAAGTATTTCCCCGCCCCCGAATTTGGGGCTGGATCTCCCGGCTACAATCTGGGTTTCATCGGTATTATGGTGAAGTACGGCTCCACATTTGCCTATGTATTCCCTGCATAGTGCGCGACTTACAGCTTCGGCCAGTCCGTCCGATATGCTGTCAGGATGCCCTATCCCTTTGCGTTCTACAAGCTCTATCCGCTGCTTCTCAATCGGGGTTTGGAAGAGCTCTTCCACTTTGATATTTCGGGCCATTTGGATCCTCTTTTTTTAAAATTGATAATAGTTTTACTAGTAAATGTTGATGTTATTGGTTTACTATTTTTCGGTCAGTTGTATCATCAGTCTGCTATTTTTAGCACTATGTTCTGACTAATTCCTGTATTGTTATGACATTAATAATATTATATATATGACTCGAGAGTTAGCTTCTATTAAATTACTAGGGCTATATAATTTTTCCCCTCTTCTCATTACTGAAAGTAATAAACTTCCTGAAACCCGATTTTCTTACCTTCAATATTAAAAGCTTAGGGATCGCCTCTTTAAATTAATTTACAATGAAATGGCTTTTTATCTATGAATCTGCCTTTCTCAAAGGAAAACTTCTCTGAGATCTTACCGTGAAGTCTATATTATACTAGAGTATTCAGGATAAACGTTTTTACCTGGATGAGCTTATCCGGGAAAAAGTTTCCCGGTAGATTACCTATAGAGGACATAATAGATGATTCGCATTGCAATACCCAATAAAGGGCGCCTTTACGAACCCACAATCTCTATTTTCAAAGATGCAGGGCTCCCAATCAGTGGAGGGGCCGAAAGTCGAAAACTCTTTGCAAAAACTACAGATCCGGATATCCATATCCTCTTTGCCAGGGCCGCTGATATCCCTGAGTACGTACAGGACGGAGCTGCAGACGTCGGTATTACGGGTATGGATCTGATAACGGAAAGGGGAGCAAGGGTTGAAGCCCTCCTGGATCTGAAATTCGGAAAGGCGAGCCTTGTTCTGGCTGTTCCTGAATTCTCGGATTTCCAGAAAGCTCAGGATCTTGAAGGCAAAAAGATTGCAACCGAGTTTCCCGAGATTACAGGCCAGTACTTCAAAAAGCTTGGAGTTAACGTTGAAGTCATAAAGGTTAGCGGAGCCTGTGAGATGACTCCGCATGTGGGGATTGCCGACGCAATTGTGGATATTTCAAGCTCAGGAACGACCCTGATGATAAACCACTTAAAAGCTATTGATACAGTCTTTTCTTCCACAGTCTACCTGATCGCAAATAAAGAAAGCCTCAGGGAAAAGGACAAAATTCTGGATATAAAAACTGCACTGGAAAGCGTGCTCAATGCAAAGCAGCGGCGCTATCTTATGATGAATGTTCCCGAGGCTTCCCTTGAGGCAGTAAAAGAGGTTTTGCCAGGGTTGTCAGGTCCAACGGTTATGAAGGTTGAGCCAAGCAAATCGTCCGGAGAATCCACTCTGGCAGTTCACGCTGTTGTGGACGCAGACCTGATTTTTACCATTGTAAATAAGCTGAAGAAAGTTGGTGCACGGGACGTCCTTGTCGTACCTATCGAAAGAATAATGCCCTGAAAGGGAAAAGACCCGGAAAAATGAAGGTCCAGAAAAAATAAGCAGAAGGAGATTTCCCAAGACTTGCCGGAGATGTGGGTTTAAATGACTTTTGAAGTGATTCCTGCGGTGGATATGAGGGGTGGAAAGTGCGTTCAGCTTGTGCAGGGAGTGCCTGGCAGTGAAATTGTATCCCTTGATGATCCTGTTGAAGTTGCCCTTGACTGGGTTAGAAGAGGGGCAAAGACCCTGCACCTGGTAGATCTGGACGGAGCAATTGAAGGAGAACGCAAAAACGCCCCTATAATTGAAAAAATCGTCAGCGCATGCCGGGAGAAAGGAGTACGAATTCAGGTTGGAGGAGGCATTCGAAGCTTTGAGGATGCAGTTGCTCTTCTTGAGCTTGGGGTTTCGAGGGTGATTCTCGGAACTGCTGCGCTTCAGAACCCGGAGCTTGTAAAACGGCTCTCCAGGGCCTTTGGGAACGAATGCATAACTGTTGCCCTAGATGCAAAAAACGGGAAAATCTCAATCAAAGGCTGGACTGAGGAATGCGCACAGAGCCCAGTGGAAATGGGCAGGAAGTTTGAAGAGCTGGGTGCAGGCAGCTTGCTTTTTACAAACATAGATACTGAAGGCCTTATGCAGGGGGTAAATCCTGCCCCTACAAAAGAGCTTGTAGAATCAGTTAGCATTCCTGTAATCGCATCCGGAGGAGTGAGTTCTCTGGAAGATCTGCAGGTCCTGAAGGAAACCGGGGCGGCAGGAGTTGTTGTAGGCAGCGCTCTCTACATGGGCAGGTTCACGCTTGAAGCTGCGATTGAGGCAATCGTGCGTGATCGAGGCAGTCTTGCGTAATTGGAAAAGTCCTGTATAATTGAAGCAATCCCGTAAAAAATCGGGATTCGGCTTTTTCTTGCGGAGACATTTGCGTAAGTTCACTTACTCGATTGCCCCGAAAAACAGGAAATGAGAGATCAGCAAACAACAGAATACAAAGTATTTATAAATTTAAAGAGAATGTGATGCTTATGAGAACAGGCAGAATGTCCCGCAAGACAAAGGAAACCGATATTCAGCTTGAACTGAACCTGGATGGCACAGGAGTTGCTGATGTCAGTACAGGGATCGGGTTTTTTGACCATATGCTTACTTCTTTTGCAAGACATGCGGAATTTGACCTCAGGGTGCGTGCGGACGGTGACCTGTATGTGGACGAGCATCACCTGGTAGAGGACATAGGGATAGTTCTCGGAAAAGTGCTTGCAGATGCGCTCGGCAACATGGCAGGAATCGCCCGCTTTGGGGAAGCCAGAATCCCAATGGACGAAGCCCTTGCCGAGGTTGCCCTGGATATAGGCGGACGCAGCTATCTTGTCCTGAAAGCCGAGTTTGCAGCCCCTCAGGTGGGACAATTAAGTACCCAGCTTGTAAAACACTTCTTTGAAACACTTGCCTCAAATGCAAAAATCACTATCCACGCGAGCGTTTACGGTGATAACGATCATCACAAGATCGAAGCTCTTTTCAAAGCTTTTGCCTATGCTATGAAACGGGCTGTAAAAATCGAGGGCGAAGAAGTAAAGAGCACTAAAGGTACTCTATAACGGCAGAGTTGCGGCTCTGCAGCCCGAATTGCGCCTCGGGAGTACGCTGCCCTTTTCGCTCACTCCGTTCACTCAAGAGGGCTAATTTATGAATAAAAACTGAAGCGAGCTCAATGGGGCTGATTTACAAATACGGAAACATCTTTTTTGCTTCCCGTGCTTTCCGCAGTTTTCCATCTGGATTGAGTCAGGTATGAGATTTACATTCGAAACCTGGCTTAATGCGTAAATTTTGCTAATTCCATGGTTTAGATGCATATTTTTTCGTTTGCTGCTGGCTCAAAAAAGAGGCAAACTTACCTTTTTATTCCGGGAAATGAATCTCATAGATAGAATTTGGGGGAATGAAATGAAAGTTCTTTATGTTTACGCACACCCGGAACCGAAATCTTTTAACGACGCTTTAAAGGATACGGCCCTTGCTGCCCTGCAGGAGAAAGGGCATGAAGTAAAGCTTTCCGACCTTTATGCAATGAAGTTTCATCCTGTCCTGAAAGCTTCGGACTTTCCGGAAAGAAAAAACGTGGAAGTCTTCAATCCTTTCTTCGAAGCTATAAAAGCGGTAAAGACAGGAGCATTTTCACCCGATATCAAGGAGGAGATGGAAAAAGTAAAATGGGCTGACCTTCTGGTTTTTCAGTTCCCTATCTACTTTACGGCTATGCCTGCCATCATGAAAGGCTGGATCGACCGGATTCTGGCACCTGGATTCGGGTTCAACCCGGTTACCAACAGTGCCTACGATACCGGGCTCTTCAAGGGAAAATCTGCAATGCTTGCCTTTACTACTGGCGCTCCGAAAGAAATGTATTCTGAAGGTGGGGCACACGGGGACATTCACAAACATTTTGAATCCATAACACACTGTGTTTTTGAATATATGGGAATGAAGGTGCTGCCTTCTTTCATAGTTTATGAGGCAAGTGCTATGAAAAGGGAAAGAGGAACCGAAGAACTGGAACAGTATAGAAAGAGAATATTTGAACTTTAAATAGAACGGAAAACGCCTTTTTTTATTTTTTGAAATTTCAGGACTGGGAAAACGCCTGAATCTTATACTAATTTTTAATTATATTTACACACGGGGTTTTACAAAAAACTTTATTAACCGTTATGTATGTTCAGACATATCGTTGAATTCCATCTAAGAGGTTTTTGAATGAAAAAGGTCTGTGCATTCATAATTCTCCTGGTGCTGGCAATGTCTCTGGCTGGCTCAGGATGTACTGAAAAAGTGTCTTCTACACCGATTTCTGAAAATTCGGAAAAAGAGTTTGAGGGACGGCAGCTCACTGTTTGTGCCGGAGCAGGGCTTGTAAAGCCCATGAATGAATTGATTGAGAATTTTGAAAATGAAACCGGAGCAGATATAGAAGTTCGCTACGGAGGAAGCGCCGAAATCTTCGGGTTTTTGACCTCAAAGGAGTGCGACGTCTTCATCCCTGGAGATTATTACTATACTGAACAGGCTATGGGCAGGAATTACGTTTTCAATGACAGTGTGGAAAACCTGACCCTGCATATCCCGGTTATCGCAGTGCCTGCAGGAAATCTCGCAAATATAAACAGGCTTGAAGACCTGGCAAAACCCGGGCTAAAACTGGCTCTCGGAG
Organism: Methanosarcina sp.; assembly: GCF_049706645.1. Classification (GTDB taxonomy): domain Archaea; phylum Halobacteriota; class Methanosarcinia; order Methanosarcinales; family Methanosarcinaceae; genus Methanosarcina. Next base: position 30,763 of record NZ_JBNAKP010000005.1, read on the forward strand.
ACCCCAACGGACCTGCAATAGGTAAGGTCTCGGAAACAATCTGTATACAGGCAGGTATACTTGCTGCAGTCGAGAATAACACAATTGTCAGGACTGCAACTGTAAATCAGCTTCTTATCTACATCGTATCCGGAGAAGTGGATGCGGCAATTATCTGGGAAGATATGGCGAGCTGGGGAGAAGCAAGCGGAAAACTCGAAATTGTCTCTATTCCTGAAGAAAAGAATAAAATAAAGACCATACCCACAGCAGTTTCCGTATATACCGAAGACCCTGAACTGGCAGAGGCATTCAACACCTACATTGCAAGCGAAGAAACGGAAGATACCTGGGAGAAATGGGGCTTTGAGCCATGCAATTCTTAAGATCCCGGGGTATGAAATATTCCTGGTTCAGAAACTTTACTGTAGGCATTGCCTGCATCTTCACTTTTTTGCTTTTTATAACTGTAGTTTCCCTGCTCTTTGTCCTCAAACCTTCAGAACTCCTTTCAGCCCTGCTTTCGGAAGAGATGCTTTATTCCATGAGACTTTCCATGTTAACATCTTTAGCTTCAACACTCTCTGTAATGTGCTGTTCAATCCCGACAGCCTATGCCCTTTCCCGTTTTTCCTTTCCCGGAAAAAGTGTTATAAAAACCATACTCGGGCTTCCGATGGCATTTCCGGAACTGGTAATGGGCCTTGCACTCCTGCTTCTTTTCGGGCAGGGTTTTCTCGGTCCTTATCTTGAAGCTGCAGGAATAAAAGTAACTTTCAGCAAGCTTGGCATAATAATTGCCCAGTTTTATGTCGCCTTTCCTTATGCTGTAAGAGTCAGCTACTCCACCTTTGAAAATATCAATCCGCGGTACGAGCAGGTCTCGAGAAGCTTCGGGTATGGAGAATTCGAGACTTTCAGGCACGTAACCCTTCCCATGGCCAGAAGCGGGCTTTTTGCTTCGGGAGTAATTACTTTTGCTCGCTGTATAGGGGCTTTTGGGGCAGTACTCGTGCTTGCAGGGGGTTCGTATATGCATACCGAAGTTCTGCCTGTGACCCTCTACCTGAACATCTCCTACGGGAACCTGGAAATGGCAATCGCAAGCGGGATTTTGCTCATGGGAATTGCTTTTCTTGCAATTCTCAGCTTTGAAAGGTTTGAAGGAGGAAGGCTGTGAATTTTCTTGAAGTCAGAGACCTCTGCCTTGATGTCGGAGATTTCGAACTCAACAGGATAGGGCTTAAAGCCCAAAAAGGAGACTACCTTGCACTGATAGGTCCTACAGGCAGTGGAAAGTCCCTGCTCCTTGAAACCATAATAGGGTTTTACGGACCCGAAAAAGGCCGGATTATCCTTGAAGGAAAAGATATTACCGACCTTCCTCCGGATATGAGACAGATAAGCATAGTGTATCAGGACCATGTGCTTTTTCCCCATATGGACGTTTTTGAAAATATAGCATATGCCCTCCGGAAAAAGCTCAGGGACAAAAAACAGATTGAAACCGAAGTAAAGCAGATTGCCGGGGTCCTCGGAATAGCTGAGTTATTACGCAGAAAACCAGCTACCCTGAGTGGAGGCGAGAAACAGAGGGCAGCCCTTGCAAGGAGTCTTGTAGTCAGGCCAAAGCTGCTCCTCCTGGACGAACCTTTCAGCGCCCTTGATGCAAGAACAAAAGAAAAGCTTCGGGACATGCTGAAAAAAGCGATTAGCGAGTACAGTACCACTGTCCTGCATGTGACCCATGATTTCGAAGACGTCTGGGCCCTGGCAAACCGTGTGGTTGTCATAAGAAGAGGGGAGGTTATGCAGGAAGGAGATCCCGAATCTGTTTTCAAGCGGCCTTCTCCAGACTTCGTGGCTGAATTTCTGGGAACCAATGTGCTGAAAGGAAAGGTAAAGGCTCTTGAAGGAAAACTCGCAGTTATTGAAGCCGAAGGCCTGGAAATCTATTCCTCAGACCCGGCCGAACTCGGAGAAAAGATAGCAGTCTCTATCCGTCCGGAAGAGGTGATTCTCGCCAGAGAAGCTGTGGAAAGTTCGGCCCGGAACATTTTGAGGGGAAAAGTTTCGGGAGTTTTCAAAAAGGAACACCTTGTCGTGATCGAGGTGAAAATGGGGAGTGCAGAGATTAAAGCCGTGATCACGCCGACTTCATGTGAATTGCTTGGGCTCGAACCTGGCAGGGAAATCTATGCTGTGTTCAAAGCTTCAAATGCCAGGATAATAAGGTAAATTCATAGGTCAAATTATAAGCAAATTCTAAGGTAAATTCGAATCCTGAATAAAGTTAACGCAGATTTAGTAAAATTAACAGGACCAGAAGTAAAGCGAACATGGGCCGGGAAAAAAATTGAACGAAGAACCGGAAGCAAAGGAAGTATAAACATAAAAATAAGGAATTTATGAAATGAATTTTTGAGGTAAAGCATGATAGATCTTTTTGAGCTTTATTTTTATGAAGACTGCCCTTTTCAGGATGAGAGCGCAGAACTGCTCAGGCTTGAAGGCAGGGGAAAAATGAGAATTGTTTCGAGAGAAAATGGGATCTGTGCCTGCGCTGGCGACCTGGCGGAATATTACGAAAGAAAAGGCCTGAAAACCCTGAATTACCTCAGAGACAGTATGACTTTCAAGCCCGGAGATACAATTTTCGAAGCCGAAGGAGATCTCAAACTTCTGTTCAAGCTCTGGAGGGTTTCCCAAACTTTTCTCACCCTCATGTGCGCCATTGCTACGAAAACGGCCTCTTTCGTGAGTGCAGGCCGAAAAGCAAACCCTGACCTTATCATTGCAACAAGCCGGAAGACCCATCCCGGATCCCGGATATTTGAACTTAAAGCCGTCCGGGCAGGCGGAGGAGATATCCACAGGAACTCCCTTAGCGACTCCGTCCAGCTCAGCCAGAACCACCTGGAAGTTGCCGGAGAGTTGGGAAAACTCAGAGCCCTGAAAAAGATAGAAATCGAGCCCAGATCGAGGGAAGAAGCGTTTAAATATGCCGAAATGGCGGATATACTGCTCCTTGACCACCTTTCCCCGGAGGAACTGCAGGAACTCGGGCCCGAAATTAAGAAACTCAATACTAAAATTGAACTTGCAGTGGGAGGAATTGAAGCAAAAAGGATTCCTGAATATGCCCCTCTTGTCGACATTATCGTTATAAGCGCTCCCTATTACGCAAGTCCTCTTGACTTTACAACGAAGATAGAAAGGACATGAGGAAAAAAGAATAAAAAGTATCAGCATGCCAGAAACAGAATCTCCCGGAAAAGCAAAATCCGTGAAAAAATAAGAAAAAAGGAGGGAGGAATGACAGGAGTGAAAAGAATAAAAAGGGGAGGGAAAGAAAAAGAACGTGGAGTTCTGCCCGCCCTCGTAAGTGCACTAAAAAAAGACCTGGGCCCTGCCCTTAAAGAGATTGAAGTAAAGGATGTCAGAATAGGGCTCGCCTATACGGGTGTTATGCTTTCTGAAAATTATGGGGGTGTTGCCTGCACCCCCCTCTACGAGTTTTCATGTTGCCCTGCCCTGGGTTTTACGGATGCATTAAAAGGTAAAACTGCGGATAAAGTGCTTGAGCTTGCCCTGTCCGAAAATCCGCTTGAGGCTGCAGTCGGGATTGCAACCTCAAATGCGCTTTCCCAAATGCTGCTTGACCTGGAACCTAAAAATTTTCAGGTCTCAAACATAGACATCCTTGACCTTATAAAACCCGAGGATAGGGTTGCAATGGTAGGCTATTTCGGCCCTCTTGTTCCCAGAATCCTGAATATAACCGGGAAACTCACAGTCCTTGAAAAGCGTGAAATCAAAGCTCCTCAAACAAGAACCTTACCTTCGGAAAAAGCCGGAGAGATCCTTCCGGCATCGGATGTGATTATCCTCAGTGCAAGTACTCTAGCCAACAGGACCTTCGATGAACTTCTTTCCCTCCGGGAAGCAGCAAGGGAAATTATCCTGCTCGGCCCAAGCGCCCCTCTCTACCCGGCCCCTTTTTTCGAGAGAGGAATTACGGCAATAATGGGAACCCGAATTCTTGACCCCTGGACAATGCTCACCGTGGTAAGTGAAGCAGGAGGTACGAAAAAACTACATCAGTACTGCGGGGAGAAAGTTGCATTCCGAAATAAAAGTGAAAACAGGAATAAGACCTCTTGAGCCGTAACCGTTGCTCCGTTTGATCCCGCCGCTTCCAGGGGTTTTTGATCAAACTTTTTCTGAAAAAGTTTGCGATCAAGCCGTTTTTTAAAAGGTTTGCGTTGCTCCGTTTGATCCCGCCGTCTCGAGGGGTTTTTGATCAAACTTTTTTTGAAAAAGTTTGCGGTCAAGCATTTTTTTAAAAGATTTGCGGGACTCGGGCTGCAAAGCTTGAGGGACTAAAAATTTTGTAATACCTTGTTAAATTTCGATTCATATTTACCTTTGTCCTTGATCCAGATTATATGAGTCCCTACCTTATTGGACAAGGACTGAACTTAAAAACTAGATTGCTAAAATTATATCGATTTGTAATAACGGCATCTGATTGCTTTCCATTAATTTGGGTTAAACATAAAAAATAAAGAATATAAAGTATTAAAAATAAAAATTAAAGGTTATTAATCGTTTAAATGAAATATCACTTATTAACATACTGTCCTTTTATCAGGGAAGCAATAAGAATATATTTAAGTTAAGAAATAAGCTTTATAAGCCCCTAAATAGCAGGTTCTTTTTGGGGACACCATAGGGAGAGAGATATAAAAAGCGAGATTTGGGGGTATAAAAAATATGTTTGGAAAGCATGAAAAAAACGTGTCCAAACAAAAGGATTTCTGGATAGAGTTTTTTGCAGGTAGGAGAGATGGTGGCCACAGATCCTCAGCTGAGGAATTTATTTCTATGGAAGCTAAGGAAAAACTATTCCATCTGGATGGGGGCAAAACCCTGCTTGATTTTGGATGCGGTGCAGGTGAACTCCTGGTATACTACGCGCCGGAATATGAACAGCTTGTAGGAGTGGATTTTTCCTCATCCATGCTTGACGAAGCAAGCAAAAAAATCAGGGAAAGAAAATGCGGGAATATCTCGTTAATCCAGGCTGATGACAAAACTGTCTGGGATAAACTGGATTCTTCCTTTGATCGAATAACCGCAGCTGGAGTAATTCAGTATTTGACATTGCAAGAAATTGATAACTTTATCTTTAATGCGTCGAAATTTCTTAATAAAGGGGGTAAAATAGTGTTGTTCGACATACTGGACCCCCGCCTGTACCCATTATGGAAAATAGGGCTGTTTTCACAAAATGCAAACTTCTTAAATATTTTGCGCAAAGTGGGTTTTGAAATTAAAGTTATATTATCGGCAAGTTTGAATAACCGACCAAAAGATATTCTAGGGTTTTCCCACAATCCCAATACAATTAAAAAAATAGCAGATAAATATAATTTTGAAACTATTTTTGTACAATCAATGTATTATGAGTACAAGTATCATGCAATAATATATCAGACTTAACGGGCGCGAGAGCCTTAAGTTCAAAATTTTTAAAAACTAATCGGAAGAGCTAAATCGCCACCTTAAATTTCCGAGAAAAAAGTAGGAGAGAAACCACTCCCTCCCTTATGTATTATTTTTCCTTCCGTTCATATGCAGAAAAAAATCGGCAAGTGATTTACTTCCTTTCTTTAATCTTTGCGAAAAGCTGTTTCAGGGTATCCTCATTGCTCTTCGTGAACTCGAAAGGTGAACTCGTGAAGGGTTCAAAGTGCACTGGCACATCGTCGAGCCTGTAGAAAGTTCCGTCGCATTCCATGGCATCAATGACTCCTGGAAGCACAACATCCGAAGCAGCTGTAGTCGGGCAGGGAGCGATGTCCAGGCAGACCATTGGGATTTCGGCAAGGTAAGTAGCGCAGTCTGCAGGAATATGGCAGACAAGGTCGGCACACATCACAAGGGCAGCATCCACATCTCTTTCTCGAAGCACGTCCACGGTCGTGAATTCTCCGGGATTGTAACGCGGGTGCCCGCGTGTGAAGTCAAGCCCGAAGGGATAGCCGTACATATATGAGGCGACCTGGTTAAAGCCTGCAACATTGCAGTGGCCGCGGAGAGCTCCAAGAGTGAACTTGGCATAGTTGTTCAGCTCCTTTACGAGGTTCATGGCAATTTCGGCGTTCCTGTGCTTCCCGATGGACGAGGAAAGCCCGAGCCCGACTGAGATGGCCCCGAAGTTGCAGTTCTTCATCATATCGAGCATCTCTTCCATAACAGGGATAGGTACTCCTGTAATCTCTTCCACCGACGGATGCGGAGTTTTCCCGTGGAGCAGGGTAAGAAGTGCACTTATCAGTTCATAATCCGAGCCGGGTTTGAGCTGTACGTGCAGGTCGGAAGCTTCAGTGGTCGGAGTCTTTCTCGGGTCAACAGTGATGACTGTCCGGTCAAAACGTCCGCGTTTGGTCCAGTAGCCTCTCGGGAAAACTCCGTACCTTGACATCTGCCTGGGCATAGACTCAAGAGGGTTTGTTCCCCAGTAAACTATGAGGTCTCCCCTGTTTTTCTTCTGCCCTTCGGTTGCACCGACTTTTCCAGATTCCTGAATTCCCATAGCTGTTGGCCCGTGACAGATAGTAGCATTGGAGTCAACAATAGCACCAAGGTATTCTCCTATCTTGAGCCCGACTTCATGCGCTTCACAGGAGGTTTCACTACCCATGAAAAGCAGAGGACGCTTTGCCGAAACAAGGATATCGGCGGCTCTTTCAAGAGCTTCGTCCCAGGCGGCAGGGGTCAGTTTTCCTTCAGCTTTTATATGGGGCTGCCTGAGCCTGTGGGAACTTACAACTTCCTGGAATTTGGCATTCCCCATTTTACATGCATTTCTAGCCTCAATCTTTCCGTCCCCGAATTCAACCTGGATGTCATCACAGGCTGCCCCACAGACCGGACAGACTATGTTTTTGAAAATCATACTCACTGCCCTCCGATATAAACTTTCAACACCACATCTTCGGCGCTAAGAACCTTTTCTTCAGCAGGCTCAATTGTTACTGGGGCACCCTTATAGAGGGGAGAACCCGTAGAAAGGGTATCTGGATCTGTGACAACATTCGACCAGATAGCCCTTGGCATGAATACCTGCCCTGGCTGGACCGAATCCGTACATTTCGCATAAACAACAATCGAATGTTTTCCATTTCTGCTTGTTACTTTTACTTTATCGGGGGAGCAGAGTGACGCGAAATCCATAGGAGAAATCCAGCAGGATGCACACTCCATAGTGTACTCGTTCGTGAACTTGTCCCCGCCTTTGGCAAGCCTGCCTTCTTCAATCGTACTTCCCGTTAGGAGTAATACTTCCATATATCTCACCTCAGAGCTCCGGGTTTGCGTTTGCAGACACATAGAGAGCTCCTTTTGCCCTCTTGCTGATTGCATAGTCCCCTGTGAACTTCTTGAATTCGCCTATTAACTCAGTCTCACCAAGTTTGACACTGTCTTCCATGGATACATACTCAAAACCTGGAGAGAAGCGCTCGATCTTGCCCCCTATGACTATAGTGCCTCCGGCCATTTCAGCACCTACCCCACGAAGAGCTCTGCCTTTTATAACAATGAGCCCGCCGTTCTGGCGAATTCCGCAGAAGCTTTCAACATTGCCTTCTACAAGAATTTCACCACCGTCCATGCCGCCTCCTAGCTGGTGCCTTGCCGAGCCTTCAATAACGATGCGTCCGCCTTTCATGCCGTGCCATTTACCCCTGTAAGCACAGCCCACGTGGTCTCCAGCATTGCCTTTAATGTTCAGAAGTCCGCCTGTCATTTCCATACCTGCCCAGGAATCCGCATCTCTGTAAACGACGATCTCTCCTCCTTTCATCCCGGTCCCTACATGCATGCCTGCAGAACCCTCGATTTCGATTCTTCCTGCGCTCATGCCTTCTCCAATCCTTTTGACCCTCATTGCGTCGCCTTTTATGCGGATCAGGGTCTCAGCTGCAGAACTGCCACCGTTGCCAATCACTTCAAAAAACTCGGAAATGGGATAGGTCTTTGGCCCCTGCCAGACGGACAGGTTTCCGATTTCCCCGGCATTTTTGCCTGCAAAGGAGTCAGGAGTTATAACATCGGCTTCCACTTTAATGTCAATCGCTTTCTTAGGAATAAGCATTACTTCTTCCATTTCTCCAGCACTTTCTTTTTTATGAATAAGAACTCCATCTGTCATGACTTCACCTCTCACCGTTAACCTTTATGGGGGTCGGGTTTGCCAAGTATTTCTCGGGAGTCGGGTAGTTGGCAAAGCCAAGGGTGTAGTACCTGAACCACTCTTTCACGTCGGTCAGCATTTCCTTCTCCCGCTCGTCCTGTACGTGCACTTCGGAATAGTAAGTCCGCTTCTCAGGCAAGGAAACGATCTCTCCTTTCACAGCCACGATTTCTCCATCCTTTACAGTGTATTCTGCCTTCCTGAAGGTTCTGAGGAGAGTCTCGTAGTTGTTTGCGTCAAGCTGCTGTGGGTTTATGTCGTAGACTGTAACATCTCCGTCCGCTCCCACGCCAAGAGAACCTTTCCTGTGCACCATGCCAATTGTCCGGGCAGGGTTGGCTCTGGTCAGGATCGCAAGGTCATAGAGGGAAAGTTCCCGGTTTACGCCTCCAAGCTCACTCCTGTCGTCTGCCCACTTGTGGCATTCACTGAATGTCTGTTTCCTGAAAGCTTCGGACATGATCCAGGTCATAACCTCAGGATATTTCGTAAACGGTCCACCGTTGGGGCTGTCCGTAGTCATGATTGTCTTCCAGGGGTCATTGATCAGCAGGAGACATTCAAGTCCCATTGCCCACTGCAGGCTGTGTACGGGGTTGGACTTGAAATAGGTAAAGGGAAGAACTCCTGAGCCGCACTCCATCTCAACGTCGGTATTCGACCATTTGTTTCCTGTAAGAGTGTAGAGGTCATGAATAGCAGGACCGTCTCCTGTCATGACCGTGGCTTCTCCGAAGGGAGTGCATCCACTGTCGATTACCACATGGTCCTTGTTGTTGATGTAGTCTGTAATATCTTTTACTCCAGACTCGCAGTCTCCCCAGGTAGTGCCTGCAAAACTGTTGAACATCAGATGGGTGAGATATACGGAACGGTCCCTTGAAGGATCCATCTTGGTTTCAGCCCATTGCACATCCATGTTCTGTCTGGTCTTTACTCCATCAGGGATTTTGAGGGAATCCTTAGTAATTGCGTAGCAGCCCGGGTGTCCCAGGTTGTTTGCATGCAGGTGGATAGGCATTGGCATGCCAAGACGTTCGTTGATCTCGGCAAGCCCTTTTATAACCTCTCTCGGGGTAATTTCGAAATGGATGTTGGCTTCATCAAGAGAAGTTATGTTTTTACCCCAGCCCCAGTTCTCAACTCCTGCAGGGTTGACGCATTTAATTCCATAGGTCTTGTGAGTCTTCATCATCCAGGCTACATAGGCAGCAGCCTTTTCCATATCCCCGTCCCGGAAGTAACGCATCAGAAAGAAGTTGTTTCCGAGCACCAGATACCCGCCCATGTCAAGAAGTGGGGTTGCCCGCATCTCTTCATGGGTGTGGCGAGCTTCCAGAGGAGGAACCGCAGCTTCAAAAACGGTTGTATAACCCATTGCTGCGTAGTCGTATCCCTGTTTGTAGACCGAGGGAACAGTGTAACCTGAGCCGGAATGGGTAAGCGAAGTTTTCTGGAGATTTGCTTTATAGTGATCTTCCGGACGCATCGACCTGCCGGCGTTAACCTTTGCACCAGCAACGTGAGAGTGGGAGTCGACTCCTCCGGGCATTACCGTCATACCTGAGGCATCAATAACCTTTGCGTTTTTCAGTTCGGCCGCAGAAAGCTCTCTTACAACTTTTCCGTCCCTGATGAAGATATCCATAATTTCCCCATTTATTTCATTCAGGGGATCAAAGACGTATCCGTTCTTGATTGCAATTGTTCCTGCCATTCATTTCACCTCTCTTTTCACAAGCCAGATCGCATTAACAGGGCAAATAAGGGCGCAGGCTCCGTCTGCTCCGCAGCAGTCCTGGTCTACTACCGAAATTCTCCCGTTCTTAACCTCAAGGAGAGTTTTTTCATCCATGTCGTTCAGGTACCCTGCAGCAAGTTCACGGCTATTGAGAGCATTTACTGGACAGACAATCACGCAGTTCCCACAACCCAGGCATGCGGCTTCATCCTTTTCCAGGCAGGTTCGTAGCAGAGCCTCCGGAACAGGGGTTTCAAGCAGCTTTTTCTCAATAATGCTCTTTTTCTCTACATCCGGTAGAACCGCAGTTTTTCTGACATCAATAGCGTTCACAGGGCAGGCAACTGCACAGGCCCCGCAGTAAATGCAGGCGTCAGGGCGGTGACTTATCTTTTCGACTCTTTCCCCGGGTTTAGCCTTTTTATTGAAAAGAGCATTTGCAGGACAAACTTCCACACAGGTATGACAGGTCTGGCAGACATTCTCGTCCATGGTCCAGCGCCCTTCAAAGGGCTTTTCTACGGAAATCGCATGCATCGGGCACACCGCAGCACACCAGCCACAATGGACACAGCACTCGGAATCAATATGAGTCTCTCCGACCAGCTTCAGGCGCCCGTCTGTTGAAATCTCACGGATTACCTCAATACAGCCTCTGGGACAGATATCTTCACAAAGCCCGCAGTGGACGCAGCTTTCATTTACTGACGTCGGTTTCATGGCCCTGAAAAGATAGGACATGTCAGTGAGGGGTTTTCCTTCCTGCCTCAATTCAAGAGCACCTGTGGGACAAACTTTCGCACAAATCCCGCAGACGATGCACTCTTCCCTTTCCTTCATTTCCAGGAAATCAGCATCAAGAAGCCCTCTTGCTACAGCTCCCACAGCCCCTATGGCCAGGCTACCTTTAGGGCATGCCTGTACGCAGGTCCCGCAGCCAATGCATTTTTCGGGCGAATAGATCAGTTGCTTGTCTTTTTTTTCGACAAAGACAGACAATCGCATATCATCTTGCATTTTGCTTACCTCTCAACGTTATTCTGTGCATCCGCCGCACAACAGCTCATTATCATGTTGAATGAACATTTCATTGCAATTTTTACAGCACTGTATCCGCTTTTTCTTCCGAACCGGAACTTCCAGGTCCACAAGTTTCCAGGAATACACCTTTTCCCCTGCAGCCAGGAGGATGGGCACAACCTCCTCATGAGAAAGTTTTTCAGTGTTCAGGAACCAGGCGTGGAGTTTGGGATAATCCTTTGTCTTCTCAGGGTCGAGGATTATTCGGACACCTTTTATGCCGTGCACTCCTTCCGGCGCCTGTTTGTTTACCGTGACCGCCATTTTCCCCAGGTTCCTGATCTTCAACCCGTTGTTTCCAATGGTAGATCCTGCAAGGATCTGGAATGGGTCAGGCATGCAGCTCTTCGTTTCGCAGGTCACATATATGCGCTCCTCCTCTTTGACATCCAGCACCCTCCGTGAGATATTGAGCATCTGGATGCCGATTAATGCCCCTGAGGTCAGGAAGCCATGAAAGGGGACGACCTTTCCAATCTGTGAAAGCAGTTCGGGATCCTTTACCTGCTTCAGAGTTGTCTCTATCTGGTATTTTTCTCCGCCTGAGTTTTTATGCAATGTACGCACCGCCATATGTTTTATCGTTATGTTGGCCTAAACATAACGGAAACAAATGCGGAAATCCGGATTACATAATATCAGGAGGGGGTGGGAATCCGATGTATCACATTATGTAAAGATGAACATAACTGAAGGAAATATGCTATAATTTTAAATTACTTTTGACAGGAAATCAGCCAATCTACAGGGCTAAGGAATTAACAAACTCCAGCCTCTGAACCACAGTTCGCGACAAGAATTGCAGAGCAACCTATAGTCCGAAATCTGGTTCTTATAGTTTCCATAGATATGTCAGACGTAACATATCCATGTAAAGTAAGATAAGATTATTGCGCTCAAATTTATATAAACACGTATTTCATAAAATTATCGATAGAGAATGGGTATTTCAAGCAAAACGGATAAAAATGAACATCTAAATCGGAGAGTCTGCCTTCCTTCATCAAAGCCTGTATCAGAAGATTTGGGCTGTGCTGCCTCGAGTACCCTGTTGACAGTAATATTGACAGTAATATTGATAGTAATAATGACAGTAATAATATCCTTCTTCATGAGGGTGAGTTGACCATCTACAGGCTGCATAGTAGATGCCGATGCCGCAAATGTAAAGGAAATAGGACTTACGCACTTGAAGTACAATATCAAGCAACTTCGGGGTTGTGACTGGTTTAGTGTTTTAAACAGCTGGAGGTTTAGTGCTATTGATTTCTCAGTCCAACTGCGTAGTCCTGCGACTGAAATGAATTTTATTGTAGCGCCAATGAAGCAGATAACAACGACCCGCCAATGAAGACTTATAGAACAATGTTTCCAGAGAGCATTAAAACACGAAACAAAAAGACCAGAATCGGAAGGAAAAGATGAACGTAAAGGAAGAAGTTTACGAACAGATCCTTGCAATACTTAATGATGCAAAGTTTCCCATAAACACGATGGGTGAGCTGATTGCTGCCTTACCTGAGGGGCTGGACACCGCATGCATGATAGGCGACGTTGAAGTTACTGCAAGAGAGGCAGAAAGCCTTATTACTGAAAAGGATTTCCCGTTCAAAGATGCAAAACATGTGGCAGATATAATGGTTGAAAGAGCTGGACTGTGACTTGTCAGGTTGAAAAAGGCAAAAAAAGGATAATGAGGACAAGGTTTATAGAAAAGAGCTCAGGTTTAATCAGAAAATGAAAACGGAGGTTTCCTCTTATTCATTATTCTGCATGTTTTATAATAGCTCTCTGTTCAGCAATGACATTGCTGTTTTTAATGTCAATAACTTTCAATGTAATTTCGGAACCTGCTTTAAAACCGTAATTGTCAGAAGTATCACTATCCCCGTCCACACTAACTTTTACGCTGGATTTAACGATCCCTTCTGCACTGTCCTGCCCGCAGAGAACAAGTTTTTCCCCTACATCCCAGGAGCCGTCTTCAAGAGTGGCTTTATTATTAACAACATAGTATGTGGGATTTTTCCCTGTCGGACTCAGGTTCTGGTAAAAGACCTCTGTTTTTCCTTTGATAGTAATTCCCCCTCCTCCAACATCGCCCTGGTAAGTATTTCCGTCTCCTAAAATTTTTATGCAGGTAGCATCAAGGGGAAGAGGACTGCCTCCTTCGTGAGCAAGCACGATTGAGTTATTCTCAAAAGTTGCATTTTCACTTTTTGGTGCGTAACGAAGCCCTCCGTCACAGGATTTGATAGTAATTTTTGCTATCAACGGCTGAAAATTTGCATCTTCTCCGACACTGTTAAAGATACTGTTAGCAACCGCACCTGCAAGTACAACCAGAATCAACAACATAAGAATAGAACCCACAACGGGGGTTACAGCTTCTGATGCCGACTCCGATGAAAAGAGATGTTTACAGCGGATTTTTCCCCATGCCTTCATTAATGAGAAAATATGGCGAAACTGTAATAAATAGTTTAGCAAGAATTTAAGAAAAACGAGATCTTATTAAGAAAAATTTGGAGGAAAAATTCTCCAGAATTATTTCCTTCTTCGCCGTTTCTGCTTATACTCTTTTTCAAGCTCGAAAATTCCTCGGACGGCCTCAAGTTCTTTTCTGCTCCTGGCATAATGTAAAAGTACCAGACCAACTCCGCAGAGAAGAGCTATAATTGCGGCTGAGAAAAACAGGGGTGCCGACTGGGTATAATATTTGACCTGAATAGCCTCTTCCCGATCTCCCATCTTTGAGGAAATCCACAGGAGAGTTTGTCTTTCTTTTTCATCATAGCTTACGTTCGAAGGATCCGGCCTTGCTATCCCGAATACCCTGTTACCGGTGGCATATCCCTCGGGAAGCACCACGCGGATAAATTCGGAATCGGGTTTAAGTGATGCAAAACTCTGGGTTGCAGGAATCTTGAGAGTATATGCAACAAAACCTGTCACAGGCTCCTTGAACTCCAGGTTTATAACTTTCAGATTCCGGCTAATCTCCTGAGTCAGGGTATAATTAATAGCTGAGGTTTCGTTTCTGTCAGCAAGTTCTTCAAAAGTTTGCGGGTTGGCTCTGGTCTCGTTTGCAGGGCTCACAAGCAGTACAAAATTTTGAATAGGAGTATCCTCGGAGCCGCCGCCCAGGGTGTCGGGGGGATAGATCACAAGCTTGCTTGTATTTACTACGATATTTACAACCTGGACCTCTGTATTATCTTCCAGCAGATAGTACGTGGTAGTATTTGCAAGCGTCTGATTGCCCGATTCATTAAGGAAAATCTCATATTCATAATTAGAAATATTGCCAGGCTTATCCACGACAATTTCCTTTTTTTGATCCATACAGCCCGATACGAAGACCACCAGCAGGGCAAGGAGCATAAACACGATTTTCGTTCTCATTTTCACGGACAAATCTCCCTTGAGCTTGAAGCGATCTCTTTTCAGCCTGCGGCAAGTTACTCCTCTTTCGAGATAAAGCCTGTGCAGGGTCTGGAACAGGTTAACAATTATCCTATGCTTCCTCTTCTTAACAAGCTTTTCCAAAAAAAGCTTGAGCAAAAAATCCTATGCTTCCTCTCCTTAATAAACAACACGGATAGCGGCACAACCTTTTTTAAAAAAAGGCCGACCAAAAAAAATCCTGTGTTCCTTCTTCTTAATAAACAAGACGGAGAGACATCTCTAAGAAATATGACCAAAATCTCACTTTCTCATATAAAAGAATAAGCCTGGAGAGTAGCAAAACTTCAAATATTAAGCTCTCCGGAAGAATTCAGGAATCTTTCCACCATACTCCAGTCAACTTTCTTTATGTACTTTGCCTGAAGCTTGGAAACATAAAGGACATTGCTACCAATCAGGATTTTAAGATCTGAAGGCTTGGGATCAACTGTGCCTAGTGGAAGAAGTACAGGGCCCTCAGGGGATGTGCAGAGCCTGAAATCCTGCCCGCTCTTTCTTATGTAGGCTCTTACCTTTTCATCAATTGCAAACGACGGAATCATATTAGCACCATGCAGAACTTGTCCGGGGAAGATAAATAATTACAGGTTGCAGGTTCAATAAAATTGTAATTCTCACAAACAGGAAAAGAGCTTTGACCAGTAGAGGTTTCCGGGGCAGTTTTAAATTGCATGAAAGCAATTTAGGACGAAGATAACATGATGATGAGAGATAAGGGAAAACTTGTAATCTGGCCAGTATATCTCGACCAGACAAAGTCAAGGAGTAGCGGCAGAATTATCTCCCGGAAAAATGCGATAAAGGAACCGCAACTTAACGAGATAAAAGAAGCAGCCCGCCAGCTTGGCTTGAATCCTGAAGTAGAGCCTGAAAAAGCCTATCCCAAGTCCTGGTGGGAAGTAAGCGGGAGAGTACTCATAGATGATAAGGGTCCGAAATCCGTTATTGCAAAACAGATTTCCTTGACCATAAAAAAGATGCGAGGCCAGGAGGGCCCTGCCAAAACTTAAAATTAATATTGCCCCTTAACAGAGAAAAAAGAGGATTCTGAGAAATCCTGAAAGATTTAAAAAGTCCCTGGCTTTTTGAGAATTTCCTGGCCTGGGCTTCGGGCAGCCCTTACAACTCCAGCTAGCCTTTATTTTAGTTTTTTATAAGGATATCTCATTTCTTTTCCGCAGCGCTGGCAGGAAACAACGATATACCCCTCCTTCAGCCTGTAACGGGCATTCTTTCCGGGCACGAGAAAAGCATAGCAATGTTTGCAGATCCTGCTTTTTATCTCTCTTGGAATACTCATCCGGTTTCTCATAGAAATATTTCTGATAAGCTGCACGTAACGCTCGCTGCGGTCAGGATGTTCTGCATGCTCCCTTTTTGCAAGCTCGAAAAGCCGCCACATGCGCTGGGTTGCGATTACCTGGATCAGGTTTTTCTGCTGTTTTCTTGCGATTCTAGACATGGGTAGACCGGTCCTGCGTTTTCATACCGAAATTCGATTTTTGAAACTTTTCTAAAAATCGAAATCAGGAATAAAGAATAATCACATTGATCTCCGGATTCTTGCTGTGTACAAGAGCTTTAAACTTTTCGGGATCTCCTTCTGTTACTCCTGGTTTCCCATAGTGCATCGGAATCACGTCTCTTGGGGAAATGGCTGCAGCCGCACTTGCTGCTTCCTCTTCGTCCATCGTATACGTCCCCCCGATAGGCAAAAGGGCGACGTCGGCCCTGATACTTCTCATCTCAGGGAAGAAATCGCAGTCTCCTGCGTGATAAATCCGGATTCCTCCAAGTTCCACTATATACCCCACCCCAGATCCGCGGGGATGATAAGGTTTATCGATATTGTAAGCCGGAACTACCTCAATCCGGGTTCCTTTTATTTCTAGCCCATCGGCCAGAATATCTCCCTCAGCAATCCGCCTTGCATCCCCTTTGAATTGAAGGGATAAGTTTTCAGGGATCAGGGTGGTTGAGTCCGACCGCCGGACCTTTCGAATATCGTCAGGACTGCAGTGGTCAAAATGTTCATGGGTGATCAACAGGATATCAGCTTTATCATCAAAAGCCGGCTCTTCACTGAGGCCATAGGGATCGATATAGATCTTTTTTCCGTCCCCTTCAAGCAAAAAACCAGCATGACCCAGCCATTGAATCTTAACACTTCCAATCTCTACACTGTTCATCTCAGACACCTGCGGACTCCATACTTTGGCTTGTGAGAAAACCTTATCTAAATATTATTTCAAGATTATATTTATAGAAGGATTGTTTTGCGATTATATTAATAGTATCCGATAGTATTGACTCTGTTTTCAAAGAGAAAACGAATCCTTAAGCAGGCTAAGTAAACTCCGGGTTTAAGCCTTATTAAATAAATTCTTGCTTTAAGTCAATATTAAGTAAATTCTTGCTTTAGGTAGTATTCATAGAAAAAAGCAGTACTCATAGAAGAATTACGAAGATTAAGAAAAAAACTGAGGATTAAGAAAAATTAAGGATTCCTGACCTGTAGGCCAGCTACCTGTCCTTCTTAACATAACCTGGCTCAAGCACCCTGTTATATATCATTCTCTGCATATAACACACAATCGGCAGTTTGATCACCACTGCTTCTCTTTTGTTTCCTGCACTATGGACTCCGATTGATTCCTTTCCATCGGAAATCATGAAGAATTCTTCGTTATACCGGACCCCCTCAATTACAATGTTATTCAGGAACTCCGTAAACTCTTTCGTAATTTCCCTGAATTCAAAAGGCAGTGACCTGAACCTGTCCAGTTCATTAACAATCATAATCAAACTGCAGGTTTTCTCCAGTTTCTTTAGTTCGGCTTCGAACTCCTTCAAGAATTCAGGGCTGGACGAGAAAATAATCAATTCTTCCTTTACCCCGGCAAGCATTTCATGTATTCTGTTCTTTATTCCCCAATCACTCTGGATGCACCATACAGGAGAAGTCCTCGGAAGCTCATAACTCAGTTCGTTGAGCTGGTCAAGCGTTTCGATTGCACAGTTGATGAACTCGTCTTTTATCTTCCCGATTACCTGCTTTGGTTCAACTGCCCGGAAATAAGTAGGAGATCCCTGTCTCACTTCAAGATAACCTTTTTTAGCAAGTACTTTAAGAATCTCATAAATTTTGGCTCTCGGCACATTTGTAAGCTCATGAATCTCTCGGGCTGTAGCTTCTCTCAAACTTACAAGCCCTACATAGGCTTTGGCCTCGTTTTCAGTTAGCCCTAGCTTTTCAAGGTTACGAATTAACTGAGGATTAATCTGCGAAAACATCTGTTACCCCTAATGTAACAATAAACTTAAATCTTTTCTGTCTATATACGTCAACAGACCTAAGCTGCTAAATAATTTGCCGCACAATAAAATAAAAATAAGAATGTATGTTGAAATGTATGTTATATACCTTGAATAATAAGCCTCCAGCCCAAAGAGAAAAAAAGCATGTTGAGAACATGCATTAAGATCTAAATTTACACTTCATACTAAAAACTATGAGGGGAATCTACTATTAAAAATACTTTTGAAAAACTGGGATTTTTTATCCAGAATAACCGTTTTTCCGTACTCCTGATAGCTTTCCTGTTCATAATAATATCAATGCAGGGAGCACAGCTTATCGAAATGAAAGCAGGAACGGAAACCTTTGTCGGGAAAGACTCTCCTCTCTACCAGGACTACGATCACCTTTATCAGAATATTTTTCAGACACAATCCATTGTGGTAATGGTAGAGGGCAATGATGTAAAAAATGCTGGCCTGATGAAAGCTGTAGACAGGCTAGAGCACCAACTACAGGCAACGGATGGGGTGATTGAGACTACAACCCCTGCCTCTCTCATCAAAAAAGTTAACTACCAGATGACAGGAAGGTACGCGCTTCCCGAAACCGATGAAGAAATAGAAGCTATTATCGACGGAAACCCTGCTATTTTCGGCCAGATTATCCCTGACAATACTCATATGCTGATTTCGGTAATTATGGCCGGTTCAGCCAGCGATAAGGCACAGCAAGATATTGTTACTGCAACTGAAGGTGCAGTTTCATTTTCGGATTTTCCACCATCTTACAACATTATCGTTACAGGTGACCCGGCGTTCCAAATTTCCATGAACTATGAGATGAATACCAGTATGGGTTTACTTTTAGGGCTTTCAGCCATTTTCATGATTATTGTCCTGCTCCTCGTGTTCAGGCATGTCCGCTGGTCTCTTCTCCCTCTGCCGGTAGTTCTTCTGGGCATTGTCTATACTTTCGGAGCTATGGGTTATGTAGGGATTCCCATGTCCATGGTTTCCATGTCTGCGTTTCCGATCCTGATAGGAGTGGGAATTGACTATGCCATTCAGTTCCACAACAGGCTTGAAGAAGAGCTGCAGGAAAAAGGAAACAAAACAAGAGCAGTTATAGAAACAATAAAACACACTGGCCCTGCAGTCCTTATAGCTCTGGCAATGACAGCCCTTGGGTTTTTCTCTCTTTTTACATCTTCCGTGCCAATGATCCAGGACTTTGGGAAACTGCTCATGATAGGTATTTTAATGTGCTATTTCTCCTCAATCTTTGTAGGTGTTGTAACAATTTCCTTATTTGATAAATATTCGGACAAAAACCCCTTGAGAAAAGTAGCAAGCAAGATAAAACCCGCAAATCCGAAAAAGAAAAGAAAATCTGAGGAAGGAAGCGAAAGCGATCGTCTAATCGGGAGAATTCTCCAGAAAACCACAGACCTGACTCTCAAATACGACGTTCTCGTACTGGGAATTGCATGCTTACTCTGTTTTGGTGGCCTTTACCTTGATCAGTCCGTACCTATTCAGACTGATGTACAAACCTTCGTGCCACAGGATATGCCTGCCCTTGTTGATCTCAAGCACATGGGAGATATTATGGGAGGGAGCGATGAATTAAATCTCATTCTCAAAGTTGAGGATTCGGCGAACCCGGATGTTCTTAGATGGATAGATCGTTTTTCCGAACATGAGGTCGCATCCAATGGCCACATTTACAGCTCTACGAGTATAGTACCGCTCGTAAAGGAAAGAAACGGAGGCGTAATTCCCGATACCAGCCAGGAGATCGAGAATATCTACTCCCAGATCCCCGAGGCACAGAAAAACCGCTATATGTACGGAAAAAACATGCTTCTCCTGAATTTCAATATAGGGAATGCGGTTGCGGATATCAAACTAACAGGGATTGAAGAACTTACGAATATTGTCAGGCAGGATATGCAGTGGATGCCGGCCCCGCCAGGTACCGATGTCACGATTACCGGAAACTCGGTCGTGTTTATGGAGGTTATTACCGCTCTTACCAGTGGAAGAGTGGCAATGACTTTCTTTGGCCTTATTCTCGTGCTCGCAGGGCTTTTTGTCGTTTACAGAGACTGGGTGAAAGCACTGGTTCCTGTAATCCCAATGGTAATAGTAATAGGCTGGTCAGGAGGAGTCATGAGCTACCTTAATATCAGCTACACTCCCTTGACCGCAACCCTGGGAGCTCTGATTTTAGGAGTCGGGTCCGAGTATGCAATCCTCATGATGGAACGTTACTTTGAAGAAAAGGATAAAGGAGTAAGTCCTATCGAAGCAATCCGAATGACCAGTTCCAAAATAGGAAGTGCAATCGTTGCTTCAGGGGCTACTACAGTATTCGGGTTCATGGCCCTGCTGGCTTCTCCTTTCCCGATGATTTCAGACTTCGGTATGGTTACGGTTATCGATGTCGTGCTGGCTCTCCTGGCAACTTTTGTAGTCTTCCCACCACTTATGATTATTCTTGATACCTGGCGGGATAGAAGAAAAGGGCTCAGGACGGCAGAAAAAGAGACCGAGACAAAAAAACAAACTCAGGGGGCCGAGATATGACACAAGTGCCCGTAAAATTAAGGCAAAAAATGATTAGAAAAATTGCTATACTTGCGTTAATCCTATCAATATTATCAGTGACTGCATTTCCAGCCCTCGGAAACGATGACGACGATGATGAAACGAATTTCCTTATTCCGGAGCATGGATACACCGTAGACTACTACAGGAGTTACGGGGAGCCAGCTATCCGGGCTTCAGTTACAGGAAATCCCGAACTCAGCAGGGGAGACACTGCAGACCTGCAGATAAAAATCGCTAACGGTGGAGTTATAGATGGCTTCCAGAGGCTTAATGTAAACCAGAATAAAATTCCAGACTCAGCCGAGGAGGCGCTTGCAGGGGCTGAGATGGAAGAAGAAAAAGATTGTACAACGGCAAAAGACCTTGAAGCTTCTCTTGTTTCTGAAACCGAATATATCGAAGTCGAACCGACAGCCAGTCTGCAGAGTGTAGAAGAACTTGAAACCGGTTCTACGGCAAACCTTCGCTACACAATAAAAATAGATAGTGATACGCCTGCTGGAAACTATGAGCTTCTCCTGCCTGTAAATTATCAATACCAGGCAAATGTCCGGACTGCAACTGCGGATGTGATAAACCTGGGTCTGACGGAAACAAAGTATGCAAGAGAGTATAAGACGAAAATCGAAACTCTCAGAGTGCCTCTCTCTATAGAAAATGAACCTAAATTAGAAGTAACCGGAGTCTCCGGAAATCTGGTTCAGGGAGAGAGTAAAGTCATTGAAGTTACTTATAAAAATACCAGAGAGGGTATAGCAAAAGATGCCTTGGCGCGGATAATTGTCATGAGCCCCCTCAGCACTGAGAAACCTATAGTGAGGCTCGGGGATATAGGACCCGGGGAGGAAAAGACTGCCAGATTCGAGATTTCGGCAGATCAGGAAGCCCTTGTGAAGAATTACGGCATAAACAGCGAAATAAAATATATTGATGAAGATGGGGAAAGCTCCTTTTCAGAAAACATGAAAGTGAACATACCCCTTGAAGCCACAGAGAAGAAGTTTAGCATAACGGGTGTAGCAATCATACTGATTATCCTTATCGCCCTTTACCAGATCGTAAACGTACACCGGAAAAGAAACAAGAATAATGAGAATGCATCAGGTGATGAAAATGAGTAAAAATGGATTTTTTATTGCTGTCACAACCCTTTTAATCCTTTGCTGGGCAAGCTTACCAGCGCAGGCTGCTCTACCCGAAAATTTTGACATTAGTGAGAACTACTACAACGTATACGGAGGGCCTGACCTTAATGCAACACTCATCGGAGATAATGAGTATTCAAGAGGAGATACTGTAACCCTTAACATAGAGATGATGAATAAAGGTGAAATTACCGGCTTTGAATCTGAAAATGAAGTAGATATCGGAAATTATGTAGATGAGATGCTCCAGCAGGCCGAAATGCAATACGAAGCCCAGGCTACGACAGCAGTGGGCATCCTTGCAACCCTCAAATCCGACGATCCGAATATTAAAGTCAAATCCGAACCTCAGCAAGCAGGTACTCTCAAGCAGGGAAAACAGAGCTCAAGCCCAACAAAATTTACAATTGAGATTAACAAAAATGCTTCTGCAGGTACCTATCCTTTGACCCTTGAACTTTCGTACCAGTACCAGAACAATGTTCAGGTAGGAGGGGACGAATTTGACAGTACTACAGGTATTGTAACTAACAAGGAAGTAGGCATCTGGTACGAAAACAAAACTCAGACACAGCCTGTCGAGATAAAAGTCAAAGAAGAACCTTACTTTGAAGTCACAAATTTAACAGGTGATCTCTATCCTGGTGAAGGCGGGATGCTCCGCGTCACATATAAGAATAGCGGTGAAGAACCTGCAAAAGACGCTACTGTCCGGGTCAGTGCAGCCGATCCCTTCAGCACAACCGACGACCAGGCTTATCTCGGGACCCTTAATGCAGGGGAAAGCGCTGTTGCTGTTTTTGATATAGCTGTAGATGAGACTGCAACCCCAAAGCCCTATTCCCTCAATAGTGAAATTCTCTATGAAGATGCTGACGGGCATGACCAGATTTCAGACAGTGTCAAAATCAACACCGAAGTCCTGCCTGCCAGAGAGACGCTTCCGGGATACCAGATGGTAACAGGTGTTGCATTTATGGCCCTCGCAGCATGCTTCGTCCTGTTAAGAAGAAAGAGTCAGGATTGAAGTCAGAGCCGTAAAAAACCTGAAAGGTTTGAGCCAGCAGCATATCTAAGGAAATATCCAGGTAGCCTTTTTAAAAGGCTACAACCTTTTATTTTCGGAAATGTACTCATCCGTTTATAACTTGAATTTTTACTTCAAATTGCAAAGCAATAACTCAATAATTCTGAGAATCGAACCCGAATGAGGATAACTGAATCAGTTTTTTTGCCATACCAAGATTTTATGTTTAAGGCAAATGGAGAACAAACATGGTGAGCAAATTTTACCGAAATATATTGATTGCAACAGACGGATCTGAGAACACCCGAAGAGCCATTTCTTACGGTATTGAGATTGCAAAACTTAGCGGAGCTACTGTCTACGCCCTTTATGTAGTAAATACACCGTCTACAATTTCGGAAAATTGGACTATTGGCAAAGAAACAATCTACAATGTTATGAGAAATGATGGAGAGAAAGCAGTATCTAAAATTAAGAGAATTGGAGGGGCTTCAGGGGTGGAGGTAAGAGAAGTTGTTTTAGACGGCTACCCGAGTAATGAAATTATCGATTTCGCAGCAAATAATAATATTGACCTGATAGTAATGGGCACCCTTGGAGAAACCGGACTCGAAAAGTTTCTAATTGGAAGTGTTGCGGAAAAAGTAGTGAGAGGCTCAAAAGTTCCGGTCATGGTCGTTAGGGGGAAGAGCAAAGCTTAAACTTTCTGTTAACTGGGAGCGTCTTTGGAAAAGAACGAAATCAGGACTCAGGACTAAAAGGTCTAAGTTGCACACTACAAAACACATTCATCGAATCGGCACAAAATCTTTCAGAAAAATGAGGATTTAAAAACCTGAAAGCATAACATAAATTGTACATTATATAAGGAAAACCTAAGCGTGATGCCGATTTATATGTTAGAAAAATATATGCTTCTGGTAAACTAAATTATATTTTCAGTCAGAATGATCCATCTCTTTCGAATCGGTTTTTGTCTGCCCTTTTTCACTGACCGCTTTTGCAACCATTACCTCAGTCGATTTGATGACCGCATAAATTCTATCTCCGGGCTTTATGTCCAGTTTTTCTACAGCCTCTTCAGTAACTACCGAGGTTATAACTGAGGGTTCCATCTCGATTGTAATTTTGCAAACAAGCCCGTTTTTTTCCACTTCAAGCACTTTGCCGGGCAACTGGTTCCTGGCTGATAACTTAAAACTTACATTTTCCCAGGCGGTTTCATCCCCTATGGTTTCATTAATAAGCTGTTTACCGGTCTCATACTCAGCCAGTAACTTTCTTCCAAGGTCGGTCAGGAAGGTACCCTGATCTTTTCCCCCGCGTACTGTCACAATTGCGGGCTCGCCAAGGGCCTCATTCATTTTTTTAAGCATCATCCAGGCATGTTTATATGAGATCCCGAGCTTCTTGCAGGCTTTCCTGAGAGAGCGCTCCTCTTCTATTGCCTTCAGTAATTCAGCTCTTCCAGCACCCATGACGGTTTTCCCATCTTCCGTAAACCAGAGCTTTGTTTTTGCTTTCACAGATTTTCACCTTTTACCGGAGCACATGGATAGAACTTGCCTTGAACTGGGCATAGACCGGAACTCCAGGAAAAATGCCAATTTCCTCTGCCGATTGCCGGGTTATGAGGGCATTAAGGAGAAAGCCACAGTCAACCTTCACCCGAACAAGAGCTCCCAGAATCCGGACTTCGGTAACCCTGCCCTGTAGAGAGTTCCTGACGCTGGATTGTGCGGAAGTTTTACTTAAAGCTATGTTCTCAGGCCTCAGGAAGGCATGTACCTGGCTCCCCACCTCAATATCTCCTGAAGCGTCAATGACTATCTTCCCGGCTTCAATTCTTAGAAGTCCGCGGTCTGCAGAGATAACCCTGCCATTCAGCATATTCTCAAACCCTACGAAGCTGGCTACCCGGCTGTCAACCGGCTTTTCGAAGATTTCTTCCGGGGCCCCGACCTGCATAAGTTTTCCATCCATTATTATTGCGATCCTGTCAGCCATTATCCGGGCTTCGATCTGATCATGGGTAATATGCAGTACAGTCAATTTTTTCTTTTTGTGGATAGTTGAAAGCAGTTCCCTGGCACTTTCCTGTGTCCTGGGATCGAGTGCGCTCAGAGGCTCGTCCAGGAGCAGAATTTTCGGATCAGTTACAAGGGCTCTCGCAAGGGAAACTCTCTGCTGTTCTCCTCCCGACAGCGTGAGAGGATAACGATCAAGCAGGTGAGCGATCTTCAGGTCCCTGGCAACTTCAAGGAGCTTTTCCTGTGACCTTATTTTTTTCATCCGCATGCCAAACTCAATATTTTTTTTTACACTCATGTGAGGAAAAAGCGAATAGTCCTGATAGACAAAGGCAAGACCATGTTTTTCAGGAGGCAGGTGTGTTACATCTTTTCCTTCGATGCGAATCTTCCCGCAGTCTGGGGAATGAAAACCTGCTATTAGCTCTAAAAGGAGAGTTTTTCCGGCTCCTGTAGGCCCGAGGATCACAAAATATTCCCCTGACTCGATTTTAAGGCTCAAATTATCCAGAGCAAAATTTTTCCATTTTCTCGAGAGGGACTCAATCTCTATCATATATACTCCAGCCTGCGGAAAGGACCCGTATTACTATGAATATGGAAAGCGTGACCAGTATAAGCAGCACGGCTATGGGCCTGGAGGCAGATAGCCCGTAGGAAAGAAAACGATCATAGATAAGAGTTGGCCCTATCATGGGATAATAGGCAATCAGCACGACCGCCCCGAATTCACTTATAGCCCGTGCCCAGGTCATGATAGCCCCTATTAAAATATGCCTTGCCGAGAGAGGCAGGGTTACAAAGAGAAACGCTTTCCAGAGAGGAGCACCCAGAGAACGAGCAGCATTTTCAAGCCTGGGGTCAACGCTTTTGAAGCCTTCCCTTGCGGAATTGGCCAGGTATGGAAGGGATACGAAGAGCATTGCAACCACAATTCCGGGCAGTGCATCACGGAACTGGATATAAGCTTCTAGAGGGCCGCCAATAAATCCCCTTGACCCGAAAACCGTAAGAAGAGCTATTCCTGCAACCGTATGCGGTACAACCACAGGCACATCAATAATACTCTCGACCAGCCTTTTTCCGGGAAAATCGAATCTTGCAAGAATATAACCCGCAGGTACTCCTAGAAAAAGGGAAATAAGGGTTGCCAGAAAGCCTGCATAAAGCGAGAGAAGAATAGAGCTGACCACGGCACGATTTCTTGCAGCTTCGATAAGTCCCTGGGAATCGTCAAAGATCTGCCCGAAAATCATGTTTGAAAGCGTTAAGAAGATAAAAAGAAAGAGAACAAGCAGTAAAAGGGAAAAAATGAAAGTCAGAGGCTCAAATTTACTGATTTTCCGGATTAAGGCTTTCATTCTTATACCTTTTTACTGTCGTTTTTCTTTTTAAGGAATTTCCTAACTGCTATACTCTGATTTTCGCTTTATCTTAATATTTTCACTTTACCTTAATATTTTCATTTTATTTTTTCACTTTACCTTAATATTTTTATTTTACCTTAACTTCTCTTTATTCCACAAGCGGCTGCAACTCTTCAGGCATTTTATCTTTTCCTTCGGCAATGGCAGGAACAATTGGCGGCTGTCCATTTTCGATAAATATCTGCTGGCCGGGCTCGTCGAGGAGTAGTTTTACAAACTCAGCAGCAAGTTCCGGATTTTCGGCATTTTTGGGAATAGTCACACCATACACTATAGGAGATCCTGTAACTACTTCTCCGTTTACCATTTCAACCTGAACCTTTGAGTAATTGTCAGCATAATCAAGTGAACTCAGATCAATTTCAGGTGGAAGTTCCACATATTTAAATCCATGCTGCTCGGCAACACTCCGGTAAATGTAGAGGTAGTCGATTTCTCCGGTCTCAAGGGCAGAAGAAAGTTCGACTTCCATACTCCTGAGCATGATTTTATCAGGGTTTGGTGCAATCTCTTCGGATGCAGGAACCTGTACAAGAGCTGTCCCGTTTTCCTGTGTAGTAAGAGTTATGCCTGTATTATTCATTATCAGGTCATCATAGATCTGGCTGTCATTATAATATGATTCAGCTAACACAGTTACCATCTGTGACCTGTAGCCCGCAGGGTCGTCATTAGGATTGGAAAACCCAAACCGAACATCGGGCCGCCTGAGGATTTCATACCAGTTGTTTGTATTGATTTCCTCGCTGTATTCGCTTTCATTTGTGTAAGCAAGAATCATCTGGTTCCTTGCAAAAGCTGCGTACCAGTCAGCATATTCAGGCATCATCATGGACGGGATCAGAGCATAGTCTGCAGATGCAAGCACATCAGCGTTTTTCCCAAGCTCGGTAATCTTTCTCACACTCTGTGCACTGCCTGCGGCTTCCCGCTGAACATCAACACCGGGATGCTGGGCTTCAAATTCAGCTTCAAGTTCCTCAAAAGGTACGCCCAGGCTGCCGGCATGAAAAACCGCCAGGGTTTCCCCTTCACCCGCAGAAGCATTTCCAGAGGCGTTTTCCATCGAGTCCGTACTTTCGTCCCCGGCCTGATCGCCAACACAGCCTAAGCAGGCAGATACAACCAGGATCAAGAGAACTGATATCAATTTGAAAATTCTGGTTTTAACTTTCATGGTTATGTGGTTTTGAACATAACAGATATAAGCCTTTTGAGGGAGAATAACTGCTTTTTTACATTAAATAAACAATATTCGGGAAGACGGGGGTGCCAATAGCTGAAAAAAAGCGTTTTCCCTCCCGAATTCCGTCTCGGCAGAGTTGCGGCTCTGCAGTGCGCTGCCCTTTTCACTCCCCGAATTGCGCCTCGGGAGTACGCCCCGAATTGCGCCTCGGGAGTACGCTGCCCTTTTCGCTCACTTTGTTCGCTCAAGAGGGCTAATTTATAAATAAAGATACTGAAGTGAGCTCAAGAGGGCTAATTTATGGGTAAATAGTAGTAATCTTTGCTCAAGCGGACTGATTTATAAAATAAATACTGATCTGCGCTCACGAGGGAAGGCTGATCTATAGTATGTTCTTTTGAATTTCATTCAAAGAGGCTTATTTTGGAAAATTAGAGCATGTACTTTTCTTCATGTGATTAAAAGTCTAAAATTAGTTAGAAATGTTCAAGGAGTTAGAATATGAAATAAAGGAGACAAATTCGCTGTTTCTTTACGTGTTTTCCTTTTTTCTGTGATTATAGGATTTAGTTAGGGGGTTTCTGTGTCCTTACGTGTTTATAGAGTTTCTAACAGTTTTTTCGTGCTCTTCTTGATTGTAAAACCTGAAGCAGGTTTTCGGTGTTCTTATTTCCCATAGTTATGGAGTTTGGAGCGGGTTAGATGCAAACATTTTCCTTCTAAACTATAGAAGTTAATAGCAGTTTGAGTCCAAGTTAACTTGCGTGGAATGACGGAAAGAAGTCCATCCAGCAGCAAAGGTATTAATAAATGATTGGATCAAAGTAAAAATTCATTTACTCATATATTAATACAATGAGAATATATAAAAGGTAATATTTAAGAAAAAGAATTATACTTCAGACATTTCGATAAAAAAGTTTGTTTACATTAGTAAATCACTTTGAAGGTTTCCTTATGGATGGTTATAATATTTTCCTGGTATTGCTTTCGGTCTATATAGCCGGGCTTGTGGCTATTGGCTGGTACTTTAATAAAAAACAGAAATCTGTTACTGACTTCTGGCTAGCGGGAAGGAGAATAGGGCCCTCAACCCTGGGTTTTTCAGCGGCAGCTTCCTGGCTAACAGCAGGTGGGATTCTTGCAGTTATCGGGTATTTTATGCTTCAGGGAATGGGCTCTATATGGGCTTTTGTAGCTCCTAATATAGCCGCTCTCCTAATAATCGCAGTGCTTGTAGGAAAGATTAAACACCTGCCTGCAATTACACAGCCCGAACTTCTTGAACAGCGGTATGGCAGTATAGTCAGATGGCCGATTGCGCTGATTATCACGGTTGTAATGATTCTCTTCGCAGTGGCCGACGTTACAGGGCTTTCTTTAGTATTGCAGATATTTTACGGCCTTGATCCTCTGTATGCCGCAGCCATTGTTGCAATTGCAGTTTCGCTTTACGTAACACTCGGAGGGTTGTCTGCGGTTGTCTGGACGGATGTTATCCAGTTTGGTTTCCTTTCTCTTTTCACGATAGGAATGGCTTTTACGGCGGTAGGAACCGTGGCAGACGGAGGGCTCCAGACTGCTGCAATAAGCAGTTCCGAACTTTTCGGAAACGTGTCCGAAACCTGGTGGAATCCCTTTTCAATAGGCTTTCCAATGGTTCTTATTTTTATCCTGGCTATTATTCCTGGCTGGATTACCGAGCAGGACCCCTGGCAGAAAGTCTGGGCTGCACGGGACGCAAAATCTGCCAGTCTTGGAATGATTATAGGGTCACTTATGATTGCTGTAGTTTTCACGGCATGTGCTGTAATTGCAATAGCCCTCAGTTCCATATACCCTGAAATCGTAGAAATGGGCTTTCCTGCAGGCATGGCCTCTGCTGAGCCTGCACTCCTGAGCTTTGTTAATGAACGTTTCGCTTCTGCTCCACTAATAATAGCTTTAAGTGCAATCGGGCTTGCCGCTGCTTCAATGTCCTGCGCAGATACCTTTGCTACCTCAGGCGCATCCTGTATCTCGCGGGATATTTACCAGAGGTATATAAAGCCAGAAGCTACAATGCGGGAAATGATGGTTGTAAACAGGATCAGTGTGCTGATAATTATACTTGCGGCAACAGCAGGCTCATTTGTGATCCCTAACATTATAGATGCTATCCATATCGCAACTTTCATTGCAAGCGCCTCTTACTTCTTTCCGCTCATGGGGGGGCTTTACTGGAAGCGGGCTACGAAAGAAGGAGCCTTTGCAGGTATGGTAGTTGGATTTACAGTTCAGGTGGCTCTTGTGGCTCTTGACCTTATAAATACCCCGCCTCTATCGCCCTATTACCTTGAAACTGTTCATCCGGCACTCATGGGCCATGGGGTTATTGTGGGAATGACCTTAAGTGCAATTGCTTTCTTTTTTGTTTCCCTGATGACGAAACCTTCAAGCAGGGTAAATCTTGCACCCTTTTTCGAAGAAGAAGCTGAAAAGCTTGCCCGCTACGAAGCAAGGGAAATTAACGAAAAAGATCAGGTGTACACTTCTTTCCTGAAAAATGTTGATGAAAAAGTCACAGGAGAACGTACTCACCTCCAGCTCAATCTCCGGGCTTCAGGAAACCTTAGCTGGCATGAGCTGGTAGAAAAACTTAAAGCGAGCTCTCCTGCCTGGGTTACGCCTACAGGGCTTGATTCCGTATACCGGCTAACTCATGGGGACATGCTTGCCTGTGTAGCAGTTACCAGAGGGAGTGGAGAAAAGGATATCTGGCTCAAAGCCGAGCCCCGACTCGAAACCGTAGACAGGCAAAGAAAAGAGCTTTTCACGGCTTACGAGGAGTTGAAAAAGGCACTTGGCCAGAAAGGTGTAAGTCTGGACTTTTATTAAAAAACTGAGGTTCATAATCGAACCTCGCTTCTCTTTTTTTCATAGTTTTAGCTTTTTTTAAGGTTTGAAGGCGTTCTCAAGGGTCTTTTTTCCAAAACAAAGATCTTCGAGTGAGAATACCTCAAAATTATAGACGCCCCTGTACCCTGAAAGCAATTCCAGGACTGAAAAGTCCGCACAACCTTTTCCGGGGGCCATATGCTCGTCTCCATCATATTTTTCGGTCCACTGCCCGCCGTTATCGTGCAGGTGAATATGGATGATATGCTTCTGCAGGATCCGGACAAATTCCCTGAGTTTTCCAGGGTCCCCTCCACAGGTAAGGTTTGCGTGTCCTATGTCAAAAGTAGCCTTCAGATATCCGGAGTTTACAGCTTCTATAGTCCGGGAAAGCTCTCCTGCCTCACAGCAAAAGTTCGAAGTATCTGTACCTTCTTTATTTTCAAGACCCAGAATAACTCCGTAATCCTCAGCTATAGAAGCAAGCGTACTGAGGTTTTTGACCATGGAGAAAAAAGATTTTTCCCGATCAGGCCCAACCCTTCCGGGATGTAATACTACAACAGGGGCTCCGGTCCGGTTTGCAAGCGCAATTGATTCTTCCAGAAGTGTATATTCTCTCTTGCCCATCCGTGCAGTGACTATCTGGAGCGCTGAAGGATATCTGGAGTCTCCAGCAGAATAAGGAGCGTGAACTGTGATTGCAAAATCATATATCGAGATTTCGTCAAGCACCCTGTCAAGCTTTTCCGTTTCGAGTGCCGAACCGTCGTAGATTCCAAGCTTGGGAATATACAATTCTATGGACTCAACATGTCCCTTTAAATCCCCAGGGGGGCCGGCAAAGGATGAAGCTCCTAAAATCACGCATTAAGCAAGGAAACTAAATATAAAAATCCTTTTCTGACTACTGCAGGAATCCGATTTCCGAGACATAATAAAATAATTAGTTTACTTCTATACTAAAATAGGAAATTTCCACAAAATTGCTCTCAATTCCTGGCCAGGCAATTCCATGTTATTAATATGAAAAAAACGGTCAACATATTTATATATAAATAAGTGTTATCCGACAAACTGCCAAATATTATTTATAAATAATCATTAAAAAAGGTATATAGTTCCATGTAATAAATATATTTTCATCCTGGGCGCAAACAGTATTAAATAATTTGCCTATTATGATACAGAAAACATCTCCGATTTGTTTCCTGAATAAACCAGGAAGTTAATACAACGCACAATTTATAAAAAGTACTAATATAAAAACCACATCGAGGGGATCCATTTATATAAAAATAGTAAATATTTTTTTAATAATAAATAAAAAAATTCATTAGTTATAATCGGAATCTTTATATGATATTGAGAAAAGTAGAATTTTTTTATTTATATAAATATATGATTTTGTTTATTTTTACCAGCTTAATCTATCTTATAAAATTGATTGTATATTATATAATCACATAATAATATTTTAAAAGCCTACATATTTCGAAAGGTTTATGAATGATCCTCTCTAATCCAAAATTTAACGCGCGTCATAATCATATTTCTTTATAATGATATGGCAGACGATTTCAAAAAAATGTACAGCGTTTTTTGAATCCGGCTTATTACATGTAATAATATAAAGGAGGAAAATGAATGGAACCACTCATAGGCATGGGAGTGCTGGCACTGATTGGCGTAGCTGCAACCATTGCAGGTGCCTCAGAAGACCTGGAATCCGATGTCGGATCTCAGAGTAATCCCAACTCACAGGTCCAGTTAGCTCCCCAAATGATGTTTCCGCACAGAATCTTTAACAAAGCGGTATCGGGAGAACCACCCTCTAACGCGTTAATGTGTTCGATTGGTGCAGCCATTGCAACAGTATTAATAAGTGAATTCAATTCATCTCCACTCTTTGCACTGGTATTTGGCTCCCTTATTGCAGCATGTGTACACGGTACTTTTTCCGTAACTGCTACAATGGGCAGATGTGCCAGCCAGAGTCGGTTCAAGCAGCCGATTTATCTGGATATGATAAGGAGTCACACCCCTGTAATTATGGGATACGCGTTCATAACGACCTTCAGTGTTCTGATAGTGTCGTATTTGATGACCGTTGTGCTCGGGCATCCCTTCCCGCTAACCATGCTGGCTTTTATCTGGGGTATTACTGTGGGTGCAATAGGCTCGTCCACAGGCGACGTCCACTATGGTGCAGAGCGCGAGTTCCAGCAGTTTGAATTCGGATCAGGGCTGAACGCTTCAAACTCAGGAAATATTGTAAGGTATGCCGAATCCGGGCTCAGGAACGGGTATGATAACTCGTGGTTCTGTGCCAAGTTCGGAGGGCCTGTCACAGGGCTTGCTTTTGGTATGACCGTATTCCTGGGAAGCTGGGTAACCACTATTTTTGATCCTGCAAAAGGCCTGACAATGGGATGGCTCTCTGTCGTTGCAGGTGTTATTATTGTCCTTATTTTAATTATCTGGAACTGGAAGATGGAAGTCGCAGCTCGCAAAGCATTTGGGCCTTACAAAGAAGACAAGGCTGAGGAGGCTTCAGCATGATTGATGCTATCTTAGAAAACATCCTCATGATGATCTATATCGTACTCGGCGGCGCTTTGATTTCCTGGAGTGTCCACTTCGTGCCTGTAGGTGGTGCACCTGCAGCTATGGCTCAGGCAACAGGTATCGGTACCGGTACAGTGCAGCTGGCAGCAGGCGCAGGTCTTACCGGGCTTGTGAGTGCAGGGTTTATGATGAACGTAACAGACAACCTTCTCCTGATTCTTGCCTCAGGTGCAGTGGGTGCAATGATCATGATCGCTGTGACCATGATCGTCGGTACCTGGGTCTATGTTTACGGTGTAGGTGTCGTGCCTTCTTCCGCAAAAGTAAAGACTGACCCTATAACAAAATACAGGCAGGACCTTTACGTATCCCAGGGTACTGAAGGGCACGGACTCCCAACAGTCAGTTTTGTGAGCGGAGTTATCGGTGCAGCTCTTGGTGGTATTGGCGGTGCTCTCGTCTATTACGCACTTATCGAAGTGGGTCTGAATGCTGGTCTGACAGCAGGCACAAGCTCAAGTGTTACAGGTCATTCACTTGTAGGTGTTGCAGCAATGTTTGCAATAGGCATTTTCTTCGTGAACGCTGTAATTCCATCCTACAATATAGGAGGTACAATTGAAGGGTTCCATGACCCTAAATTTAAGAAATGGCCGAAAGCGGTAATTTCTTCCCTCGTAGCAACAGTACTGTGTGCTATCGTGGCAATAGTCGCAATCGCACAGCTCGGAGGTATGTAAAATGTCTGTAGGTGGATCAGGCGGAGGAGCCAAAGGCGGATATCCTCCACAAACAATAATGGCTTTAGGTATAGTCGGCGGCCTTGTCGGAATTTACCTTGGTCACTTTATGCCTCCAGCATATTCCTTCTTCGGAGGAATCGGGGCAATCTGTGCAACGGTATGGGGTGCTGATGCAGTCCGCCGTGTTGCAAGCTATGGACTTGGTACCGGTGTCCCATCAATTGGTATGCTGGCTCTAGGTATGGGTATTTTAGCAGCCCTCTTCGGGCTTTCAGTAGGAGGTATTGCAGGGCCCATAGTAGCCGTCGTTGTAGCAGCAATTATAGGTGGCGTTATTGGTGCCCTTGCAAACAAAGTAATCGGAATGGGCATCCCCATAATGGAACAGGCAATGATAGAGATTTCATGTGCAGGTACCCTTGTAATTCTCGGGCTGAGCGTCGTTATTGCCGGATCCTTCGATTATGCTGCAGTCATTGAAAACGTAGTCGCAAACGGATACATTGCACTGATCTTTATAATAGGCGGTATGGGAATCCTTCACCCATTCAATGCTAGCCTGGGCCCTGATGAGCATCAGGACAGAACCCTGACTCTTGCTGTTGAAAAGGCAGCCATTGCATTAATCATTACAGGCTTTGCATCTTCACTCCATGAAGGGTTGATGACGGCTGGAGTAAACATGCTTGTGGGACTCATCATCTGGTATGTTGCTTTCTCAAAGCACTACGCGCTTATTAAGAGAGATGCATACGCAGTGGTTGGAACCGGTCTACTACCCAGTGCGGAGGAACTGCAATGAGCATAGTTCGTATAGCTCCCGAGTTAAATCTAGTCCTGGACATAGATTCGGCAACCGTTGCGGAAGAAAGGAAGGATTCGATTCAGTATTCCATGGAATCTGTCTTTGAAAGGGTGGACAAACTGGATGCAATCGCAGAAGACCTGGTAAATTCCCTTTCGCCCAGCAAACCGCTCCTCAATACATGGCCAGGCCGTGAGAATACTTCCTATATGGCAGGAATTTACGCAAACTCCTTCTATGGAGTTGTTGTAGGCCTTGCCTTCAGCGGACTGGTAGCCCTCATCATATACATAACAAGACTGATGGAAGGGGTGGTGTAAAATGGCAAATAAGAGAGAACCAGCCCCAGGATGGCCTATCCTGAAAGGAGAATATGAAGTAGGCGATGTCAAGAATTGTGTACTGGTAATTACCTGCGGATCCCACCTTCCAGGAAAGCCAGTCCTCGATGCAGGCGCAGCCGTTACCGGATCATGTAAGACCGAAAACCTGGGTATTGAGAAGGTCGTTGCCCACATTATCTCAAATCCAAACATCAGGTACCTGCTTGTGACAGGTTCTGAGGTTAAAGGGCACATTACCGGACAGTCAATGATGAGCCTCCATGCGAATGGTGTAAAAGAGAACAGGATTGCAGGCGCACTGGGTGCAATTCCGTATGTGGAGAACCTGAATGCAGCCGCAATTGCCCGTTTCCAGGAACAGGTTCAGGTCGTCAATCTGCTCGATACCGAAGATATGGGTGCTATCACCTCCAAGGTGAGAGAACTCGCCTCAAAAGACCCGGGTGCATTTGATGCAGATCCGCTGGTTGTGGAAATCAGCGAAGCGGGCGGAGAAGAAGAAGAAGGCGGTGTTGTCAGGCCGGTTTCCGGAGAAATTGCAGTTCTCCGCAGCAGGTTGAAGGCAATTGAATCCCGCATGCTTGATATAGGAAACTTGAACAAGTTCCACTCAGGAGTTCACGCAGGAAAGATTGAAGGCGCCATGATAGGGTTGACAGTAACCATATCCCTGCTTGGATTATTACTGCTAGGGAGGTAATGAAAATGGCAGAAGAATATGATAAAGGCGTCCCAATGGTGCTTGCCCCTCAGATGGGTGCAATTGACGCTACTGTTGAGAGCATTCGATATAGAGCACAGTTGATTGCGAGAAACCAGAAGCTTGATTCCGGGGTTATGTCTACCGGAATAATTGGCTTTGCAGCAGGTTTCCTCTTTTCACTGCTGATGGTCGTTGTACTCCCAATAGCTGTCGGCCTATAAACTTGAGAGGTGAACAATATGGACGGAAAAGCACCAGCAGCGTTTGTAGAGCCAGGCGAGTTTAACGAAGTAATAAAAAGGCTCGATACTATTGACGAAAAGATCGAGTTTGTCAACAGTGAAATTGCGCAGAGAATCGGAAAGAAGGTAGGAAGAGATATCGGAATTCTGTACGGCGGAGTCATTGGCCTGCTGCTCTTCCTGATCTATGTCTCGGTATCATCAATGTTCATGTAAATGAGGGATCAAAATGTTCAAGTTTGACAAGAAGCAGGAAGTTTATGAAATCGGCGGAGTTAAGTTCGGTGGACAGCCGGGCGAATACCCAACCGTATTAGTCAGTACCATGTTCTATGCAAGGCACAAGATTGTGACTGATGAGGATAAGGGTATCTTCGACAGGGCAGCTGCAGAAACTCTCTGGAATACCCAGGTGTCAATGAGCGACGCTACAGGAAACCCTTACGTAAACCAGATCGTGGGTGAAACTCCCGAGTCAATCAAACGTTATATCGACTGGTTCATTGGGATCGATGACAGGACACCCTTCCTGATCGACTCCTCAGCCGGAGAAGTGCGTGCAGCCGCAGCCCAGTACTGTACCGAAATCGGTGTTGCAGACAGGGCAATCCACAACTCAATCAACGCAAGCATTGAGCAGGCAGAAATGGATATTCTCACAGAAAGCGACGTAACAGCTGCAATCGTTCTGGCTTTCAACGCAACTGACCCAACCGTAAAAGGAAAGATGGACATCCT
This sequence comes from Methanosarcina sp., assembly GCF_049706645.1. Taxonomy (GTDB): domain Archaea; phylum Halobacteriota; class Methanosarcinia; order Methanosarcinales; family Methanosarcinaceae; genus Methanosarcina. Next base: position 67,042 of record NZ_JBNAKP010000005.1, read on the forward strand.
TGAAGTCGGTGGTTCCGGACAGACCAAGGGTATGCTTCAGGTCGCCAAGGAATGTGGAATAACGATTCCCCTGATCGACGTTGCAGCTATGCCTCTCGGTGCAGGCGCAGGCGCAACAATCCGCACAGTTCCGACAATCAAAGGAAAACTCGGTCTGCCTGTTGGCGGTGGATACCACAACATGGCCTCGGCCTGGGACTGGCTCCGCAAATTCAAGAAGACCCAGCCTGACCCCAAGGCAATCTACATGCCTACAGACATTGGTACCAACCTGGTAGCCCAGATCGCAGGTTCTGACTTCCTGCTCTACGGTCCTATCGAGAACGTCAACCAGATTTTCCCTGCTGTCGCAATGGTCGACATTATGCTCGGAGAAACTGCCAAGGAACTCGGTGTCGAGATCGCAGACCTGGCAAACCACCCTGTAACCAAACTGACATAAACGAAAATAAAAAAATTAAGGGTCGTAAGACTCAAAAGCAGAGGAAATTTTCCTTTGTTTTTCTTCTATTTTTTAAACGATTGTAGCTTTTTTATTAAGCAGACGCTTATTCTCTTGACCTTTCTGGCCTTATTCTCTTAACTTTCTAGTCTTATTCTCTTGATCCTTAGTCTTATTCTCTTATCTTTCTAGTCTTATTCTCCCTGCCACTTTCTGGTAAATTTCTTTCCCTATTCATCTGTTTTTTTATACACTATTCAGGTGGACAGGGAAAATAAGATCACCAGGTAAGCCGGAGAAAACACAATACCCAGGCGAACCGGAGGGAACATGAATTAACCTGAACTAAAAACATATGCTGCAGGAATCGGCAAGGAAAGTGTAGAAAGAATAATATTAAAAGGTTTACGTTAGCATTAAAAGATTTACATTATTTCTCAGGAGAAAAGTCCCTGGCTGGCTAAGTAATTCCATCCGAACCTGCCAGGTACTTATGAATCCACTCCCGAACTCGCTTTCTGGGACTGTTATTGCCTCTGAAGATCGTGAGTTATCAGGGAAATGTTATAACCTGTGAGTTTTTACCCCGTGCTCATGCAGGGACTTGTACTATCTACTCCCAAACCCACAGCCTTGAAAACGTCAACTGATGCCTTTTAAATCAAATTAGAGCAGGTAATCAAGGTTAGACAAAATGTAAGGACAGGGCGAAATCAATAACGCGATCTTCCAGGTTATAGCAGTCCGATTCATATACCAATTTTTTAAATAACATATTGTAGACTGTCTTAACATATATATATAAAGAATTGTGAACCGATGTCACCTGTTTCTGGCCATTTGTCAACCTTTTCGCTTAACATTATAAGAAAGACTTAATTAGAATTCGAAAATAAGACCGCGTATAAAAATATATATCTGATCAAATCGGGGGGATTTATTGCTATGCCAACACTGTGGAATATTTTACGATTAATTGGCGTGTCTGGTGAAGTGTATATTAACTCTAATTATCAAAAAATAGTACTAAATAGAAAGATTTAATATTCGGTAGCACTTACCAGTACCATAAACAGGGTTCTAAGTAAAAACTTTTAGATTTACACAGTATCTCGTTATAAAAACGTTTTTTTCTAGCTTTTAAACCGGAAGCCATAAAAAGTCCTGATCTTACGGTCACCAAAACGGATCATAGCATAAAGAGCCAGGAAACCGGGTAGTATCGGGTGGAAATATGCTGATCAGAAAGAATATATCCCTGGATGATAAGTATCTTAAAAAGTTACAGCCCCTTCTGGATGCCAATAATGGGAATTTGAGTGCTGCAGTCAGGGATACCATTGAAGTTGCAGATACAGCTCTTGAACATTATAACAGTATTGATGAAGCAATCCAATTTTTAAAAGAAACTCCTGCAAAAGAAGAGTTGAATGATACAATTCAGAACGGAGAAAATATCGTTATAAATAAAACAATGCTTGAATGGCTGTTCAGGTGTACTAGAGGCAGGCTCACTGATGAAGAGCTTGTCAATGAGCTTATTAATCCTTTTGAGGTTCAGGATATGAAACAACTTGAAGATTACCTGAACAGGGTTTCAAGAAGCTATCAATGGCCAATTCGAACTTCAATAAAATGTGAAGATATTAATAATCCGGAATCTGCACTGGTACTTATTTCCAACTCTACTGTACACAGCAGAGACTTTTTTGCCCAGCTGGTAGCTCATTTTCTTTCCAGATGGAAGCAGCTCGATGTTGAGCACGTTTTCAGGAGATCAAACTCAACCCAGATTTCTTTCAGAAGGAATCCATCCACTTCTCCGAATGAGATTATGCCCGGAATCCGGAAGCATTTTGGGTACCTTGATATTTTATGTAAAGAGCTGGATGAGAATACGGAATTCTGGACTCAGCTCATGTATACTTATAACGTTGAGAGGTTCAATCTTGTGACTCTTCACCGGAGCCAGTTTGAAGTTTTTGCAACCGGAGAAGTCCCAAACCCTACAAAAATCCTTGAACGCCTGTGCAAGCAATCGGTAAGTGATATGCCCCTTCCGGATTTACTGGTTCATTTCAGGAGAATGTATCTTGCAACCCAGCTTGCCAAGAATATAGAAATCTCTCTCGAACCCGGAAACGAGTCAGTAACCATTTTCCACGATTTCAAAGATGAAAGAGTTGTCCGCAATCTTGTTGAGTACTTCTCGAACATATTCAGGGAAAACGGCACGTATTTCGAGACCTCCCTGTATTCAAGCATGATTATATTCAGATTCTTCCAGGAACGAAAACCTGATAGTTCGGACTTGTATTTAATGGAAGAAATGGAAGAGCCTGAATAACCTGAAAAAAATACAAAAGGTAAATAACAGACCCGAAAACTAAAAGAAAATTGCTCAACACAAAATATTAAAAATGTCTCTATGAGATCTTAAAGAAAAAAATAAAAAGAAATATTTAAGAGATATATTAAAGATAGAAATCTTAAAAAGAGAGTATTGAGAGAAATCAGGGGTTAAAAACTTCAGCTCGCAAACTAAAGTTCTCCCGGAATCTTTGATGCCTGATGCCTTCATTTAAAGGACGGACCTGTTTTTCGTCATCTCACTTAACCTTTTGCAACCCCTAAAGGAAAAACTCTTGCGACCTTACGGGCAATACCGAGCTCGTGCACGACGTTTACCACATCGCTGCTGGATTTGTATACGCCTGGAGCTTCCTCTGCAATTACTGAAGGATGCGTGGCTCTTACTGTAATGCCCTGAGCCTCCAGGTTTTCCTTTATGTTCTGTCCGCGGAACTCTTTCTTTGCATGTGCCCTGCTCATGACCCTTCCGGCCCCGTGGCAGGCACTGCCGAATGAAATATCCATAGCTTCCTTTGAACCGCACAATATAAAGGAAGGGGTTCCCATGCTTCCGGGAATTAAAACCGGCTGCCCTACATCCCTGTATACTGAAGGCACTTCAGGATGCCCTGGAGGAAAGGCTCTTGTTGCCCCTTTCCTGTGCACATACACCTCCTTTTTCCTGCCGTCCACGTTGTGTTCTTCAAGTTTTGCCACATTGTGAGCAACATCATAAAGCAGGTCCATGCCCAGGTCGTCTGCGTCTCTACCGAATACCTTTTCAAACGATTCCCTTGTCCAGTGCGTAATCATCTGACGGTTTGCCCACGCATAATTTGCAGCGCAGAGCATGGCTTTAAAATAGTTCTGAGCTTCTCTTGACTGGGCAGGAGCACAGGCAAGCTGTTTATCCGGAATTTCAATTTTATAGTTCTTTACGGCCTGAGAGAGTTCCTTTAGATGGTCAGTACAGATCTGGTGCCCTGCACCCCTTGACCCGCAGTGGATCATTACCGTGACCTGGCCTTCTTCAAGCCCGAAGGTTGAAGCAACTTCCTGATCATAGATCTTATCGACATACTGAACCTCCAGGAAGTGGTTGCCGCTTCCAAGGGTTCCTAACTGAGGTTTTCCCCTGTTTCTGGCTTTCGTGCTTACCTGAGAAGGGTCGGCCCCTTCCATATACCCGTTTGCCTCACAGTGTTCAACATCTGCTTCCACACCATACCCGGCTTCTACAGCCCATTTTGCACCCTCCTGAAAAGCACGGTCCAGTTCCTGGTCAGAAGCCCTGAACCGGCTCTTGGAACCAACACCTGCGGGCACGTTATGAAAAAGCTCGTCAGTTAACTCCTTTATATTCGGAATTACATCTTCCTTCTTAAGGTTGGTGCGAATGAGCCTTACCCCGCAGTTGATATCAAAGCCCACCCCACCCGGACTGATAATCCCTTCTTCCGCATCAAAAGCCGCGACTCCCCCAATAGCAAAACCATAGCCAAGATGGGCATCGGGCATTGCCATGGAATACTTCTGAATTCCAGGGAGGGTTGCCACATTTGCAATCTGGTCAATAGTTCCGGGGTCAATATCTTCGAGTAAACTTTCGGATACAAACAGACGGCCCGGAACCCGCATGTTGGGGATATGTCCGATAGGGATTTCCCAGTTATTCTCGGAAATCTTCCTGACCATACTCTTTACATCCCCCTGTACATTCTCCGTGCTTAATTCCTCAATAGCTGTATCTTCACTCTCTACCATGATTGATACTCCCTCTCCATTATGCTTTATTGATATAACTCTGGAACTACTAATTTACTTTCCGTTTCCCAAAAGTTTGCAAATTGCCCTGGAAACGTAATCAGGATACATTGTATCAGGCTGGATTAAGGCTATAATAAATTCTGGAAACGGCTGATAATAAGCTCAGTTCGATATAACAAAGCCGGTCTAAATATGACTGAATCAGTTCAGGACTAGGTAATTCAATTTAGATCTTGTAGTGCAGGATAGGATAATAATTCCCATACATGAAGATATGCATGGTGCGAAATGTTTAGAGAATAAACAACCAGTATCCGGGATAGAGAGAAAGCTGTGCTCCCTTAAATGTCCACAACGATCTGAGCTTTCCAGCCGTCGTCAGTCTTCGAAATTTCTAACTGGTTATAGGTAACAGCCTTGATTTCAGTCTCAAAGGGGTGGCTTTCGGGATAGAACTTTTCGCCCAGTGCCTGAGCTGTTATTGAGTACTCCCCTTCTTCTTCCATAACTTTCTCAACCCGAAACTTCCTGAAAACAGTTTCATCAACCTCAAAGATATATAAAAGTTCGGAAAGCCAGTCCACAAGCAGGGATTCCAGGTCAGGTGATTTAAGAAAAATTTCTTTTCGGGTCTCTCCCGAGACTTTTTCCGTATCAATCATAACATTGAACATAGCGAGAGCCGAATTTTCAAATACTTCTTCCAGAGTTTTCCCATAAGCCCGAAACTTGATATCTGCAGTGTGTTCCAGATACTCATACTGTTTTCCTTGAGACGACATAGCCAAGTATTGTTTGTTGTGTTACATTAACTTATTCGCCTCAGAAGCCTGCATTCAGGACTGCAGAAAATTTCTCCGAACTGAGATAAAAATTAAGCTTTGAGAAATTCTTGGAAAAATCTGTCGTTCAAAAGAATTCTATCATTCGAAAAGGTGCTACTATTCGGAAGAACGCTATCATTCCAGTTTCTTCCAGATATAATGAATTCTCTGGACTGCCGTTATATGGCTTGTTACAGCAATCAGGATGACAGCCCAGCCAAGGACTGAAAAACCGGCAACAGTCACTGAAAAGGCAAAGTTGCCGAACGCTGCAAGAATTATAACTACAAGCCGATCCGCCCTGCCCATGATTCCTCCATAGTATCTCCCCAGGCTGAGCGCCTGAGCCTGGGTTCCGAGATAGCTGGTAAGTTGCACCCCTACAATTGCCGCAACTCCTATCTGCCAGGGGGCATAACCTGCAAAAAAAATGCTGCATATAATAAAGACATCCGAGTAGCGGTCGATAACGTGATCAAGAAAGTCACCCCTGGGAGTGGCCCTATTTAATTTCCGTGCAATTACTCCGTCAAGGGCGTCAAAAATCGAGTTAAGTATTACCAGGATACCTGCCAGCAGGATGAATACCCTGGATGCAGGCGAGTAATAAAAACTGAGCCCTGCAAAAAATGCACAGATAAGGGAAGCTATGGAAACTGTATCGGGTGAGACCTCATATCTGACGAAAAAGTCTGCCAGCGGTTCAATAACTTTTGAAGCAAAAGGTCTCAGGGTATTAAATGTCATGGTACTCGAGATTCTTCCTTTAGTGATATCCGTAATAGAAAGCCGCCCCAGAAACAGGCACCTTATCTTGTTCGGTATCCCGGTTTGGATCTGCTTATTTATATCGTTTCTGTGTTTACCTGCTTTTTATATTTATACTTAAGGCTGTATGGTTATCCGCTCACTCAATAGATAAGTTTACTTATTTTCCTTTCCTGCTGTTGCACGCTTGTGAGAAACGCGGATCAAACGAGCGAGCGCTTGCGATCAAATGAGCGAACGTTTGCGCTAATCAACGAGTGCGGCGCGGATCAAACGAGCGAGCGTTTGTAGTTTACATTTTTTTCCTTTCCTGCTGTTGCACGTTCGTACAGGTACTTAACTTTACAGGAGTGCTCAAGCTGCGTGGTCACGATGTATGCATCTCCAAGCGTTCTCCCGACTGCAAAAGTCCCGTGGCTGTATGCTATAGCGCCTCTATGCCTCGAAAGTGCATTTGCAAGATTTCCTGCAAGCTCGCGGCTACCTATTCCTCCTCCGACGATCGGAATCTCCCCAAGGAAGTACTGTCCTTCACTGTCTACGGGCGCAATTAATCCTTCAGGCCCTGCGAGCAGGGATTCTACAACCGCATACGCAGAATGAGCGTGAATGATTGCAAGCGCTGAAGTCTGCCTGTAAATCTCCCTGTGTACAACGGTTTCGGAAGATGCAATTATATCCAGGGAAGAGGTATCTCGAATGTCAACCTCAACAACGTTATTTCCTGTAATTTCATCAAGTGCCGCCCCTGTCCGGGTAATAAGCATCCTGTCGCCAGCCCTGATACTGATATTTCCGAAGTTGGATTCGACAAGCCCGTGTTCAACCAGCTTGCGCCCGTATTTTGCGATTTCCTGCCACATCTTAAGCGAGATATAGAAAAAGGGTGCCATAAAGTTTATGTACTATAAGTTCAGGACCCAGGCAAAATGGAGAAAGTGAAACAGTTAAAACATGACGGCTGGCTTTCGGAATAAGATATCTGCCATAAAGTTTATCTGTGAGTATTGTATTTAGATAAGTCGCAGTATTCCCATTTGCCTCGTTGGCTCAGCCCGGTAGAGCGAGTGACTTGTAATCACTAGGTCGCGTGTTCGAATCACGCACGAGGCTTCATCTCTATTTTTTCCATAGCCTGCATTCTTGCCATTTAATTTTTTTTATATATGTCGTTTCTTGCTAAGCCTTATTTTGTCCATAGTCACCTCCGTATCCTGAGGGTACTGAAGAGGAAAATTAGTACAATTGGATAAACTTGCCTGTGGTAGTAAGCTTACAGATTTGTAATAGTAAGTTGGTCTGTAACAAGGCTTTCCCTTAACCCGGTAGAAAAATCAGGGCACCAGAAAAAAACCAGATTGCTGCTAATCTTTTAATGACAGTGGATAGAGTTCTTTTAATTGATTCATGCCAGACCGAGTTCCGTACAAAATACATAAATAAAAATCACTATAATTCCTTTAAAATTTTTAACCTAGAAATATTATTTGCTTGAAACTAATTTTTTGTATAATTAATTTAAAATAATTTCTATTCTTAGTATATGCTGGAGTTGGGAAATGAGGGGGTATTCTACCACATAAATAAAGAACTTCCCGGAAGTTGCTGACTTCTCTTTGAATTAATTGTTCGGGGGAGCATAGATATTCGAAGAGGCTATATTGGGGATACGGTAAACGGATTCAGCAATTCCGGGATTCTTCTAAGTTCCTTAATTCTTCTTTGCTTTTTTCAAAATATTTCTGTGTACTTTTACTTTATTATACTTTTATTATTTTTCCAAAACAGCTGTTTGACAAGAATGAATATTTTTATATTAATACTGATAACTTTATAAGTTAGCAATTCTCTTTCATTAACATTAACTTAGCTTTATAAAAAACGCTTAAATAAATAAAGGGCTCTCTATTTTTAGATAATGCCTGAAAAAACTTTTAATAAAAGAGTTTGCGTAAAATAATAATATTAAGAACTGTAGCAACTTCTAAAAGTTCAGCTAAAATTACTGTAAAAGCTGAGTTCGAAAAATAAGAGATATAAGGGGTATAATAGAAGGCAGGGGAGCTGAAAAATATTGGCAGAAAACGAAGCTAAAAAATTTGATACTACAAATCAGGAATTTTGCTGCCAGACTCCTGAATTTAAAAGCGGAGAGAAAGTATCTAAGGCCGATTTCTCCTTTCTCAGGAATATACTCAATGGCATACTTAATCCTGTTATATATACTGACCGTGAAGGGGTGATCCTTGGCGTTAACAGATCTTTTGCCAGGCAAATTGCAGGACTTCCCGAAGAAACAGTTCTCGGCCTTACCCTGCGTGAGATCGGAAATAATGCCTTAGATAAATTTCAGGGAAAAAGTCCCCAAAAAGAGCAGAGTATTTTCAGGTGTTTTGAAGAATGGGATAAAACCGACAGGGAACTTCTAAAATCCGGGCAAAGCCTGACCCTCGAATGCGAGGGTATCTGTGCCGATGGGGTAAAACGAACTTTCCTTACAAATAAATCAACCTTCAGTGGGGAAAGAGGGGAGATTCTCGGATTTGTTACAGTTATGCAGGATATCACTCAGGTCAGAGAGACTGAAAAAGCCCTGAGAGAAAACCTGGACTTTAAGGAAAGGTTGCTTGATGAAATTCCGGTTCCTGTTTTCTATAAGAATACCGAAGGCAGATATATAGGCTGCAATAAGCATTTTGCAGAGGAAATCATAGGTCTCCCTAAAGAGAAAATAACAGGCCGGATCTATGGTGAACTTACACATCAGGCGCCCCACGAGCTGATAAAAAAATATGATGAACTGGACCTTCAGATTTACGGACAGGGAATAGAACAATGCTGCGAATTAAAAAGCAGATATCTCCCAAACTGCCTCGGGAGAGAATTTGTCGTTATCAAATCCCCTTTTTTTGGTACAGAAGGTGAGATAAATGGACTTGTCGGGGCTGTGCTTGATGTTACCGAACGAAACAAAGCGCAGAAGGAACTTCAGGAAAGCGAAGAAAAATATCGCTCGTTTATAAAGAACTTTAAGGGAATCGTTTTCCAGCTCAAGGAGAATTTCGTTCCTCTATTCCTTCACGGAAGTGTTGAGGAAATTACAGGCTATAGTGAAGAAGAATTCCTGTCCTCTCAGCTCTGGAAAGAGCTTATCCACCCTGAAGACCTGTCCCTCATTTATGAGGAAAAGAAAGAGCTACAGGCTTCTTCGCATTCCCGCTACGGGGAAATCGATTTCCGGATAATATGCAGGGATGGGCGAGTAAAATGGGTCCATGCGGCCTATCAGAAGATATCCGGCAGTAGTGGGAAACCCGTTATATACCAGGGTACGATTCACGATATAACTGAAAAGAAAGAGGCCGAAGAAAATCTTGCAAATGCCGAAATTGCCCGTAAAAAGGAAATTCATCACAGGATTAAGAATAACCTGCAGGTAATCTCGTCCTTACTTGATCTTCAGGCTGAAAGGTTCAAAAACAGGGACACTGTTCAAACTTCAGAAGTTCTTGATTCTTTTCTGGAAAGCCAGAATCGAGTAGTATCTATGGCTCTCATCCACGAAGAGCTGCACAGAGGCGGGAAAGTCGATACATTAAATTTTTCAACGTACCTTCAAAAGCTCAGTGAGAACCTTTTCCAGACTAACAGGCTCGGAAATTCCGACGTCAGCCTGGAAATAAACCTGGAAGAGAGTATTTTCTTTGATATGGATACAGCAGTTCCGTTAGGAATAATCGTAAATGAACTTGTTTCAAACTCCTTCAAACATGCGTTTCCAGATAGAAAGAAAGGGCGTGTTCAAATAGAACTTTTCAGGAAAGAAGTCTGGCAGCGCAAAAATGACAAGGGAGAAAGAGATAAAGCCAGTTGTCAAAATACAGGCTTTGTTCTTACGGTTAAAGATAATGGGGTGGGTATGCCTGAAAGCCTCGATATCCAAAATTCCGAAACTCTCGGCCTTCAACTGATAACCACGCTTGTAAACCAGTTAGGGGGCAAACTTGAGGTGAAAAGAGACAGAGGAACCGAGTTCACTATAAAATTTACAGTTGCAGAAAAGTAACATTAAATTTGTGCTCCGTCCTGTCAACTGATTTCTTATTTTTGGCCTTTTATTACGATTCAGGTTTTCAGTTCCTAATAAAGATAGACAATTTATTAAATATATATGATTTTATTTAATTGGGGAAATTCACGATGAACGAGATTAAAATCGGGGATAAAATTCAGGATTTCAGATTAAGAGACCAAAAACAGAAAGAGGTTCGTCTCTATGACTTCGCTGGCAAGAAGGTACTCCTATCGTTTCATCCGCTTGCCTGGACAAATGTGTGTGCAGAACAGATGAAATCACTTGAAGAAAACCACGAAATGTTTACCAGGCTGAACACAGTGGCTTTTGGCATAAGTGTGGATCCCATACCATCAAAAAGAGCCTGGGCCAGGGAACTGGGAATTACGCACATCAAGCTTCTTTCGGACTTCTGGCCGCATGGGGAGGTTGCCAGAGCATATGGAATATTCAGAGAAAAAGAAGGGGTTTCCGAGAGGGCGAACATAATTATCGACGAGGAACAGAAAGTCATATTTTTCGAAGCGTATCCTGTGCATGAACTCCCTGATATGGCAAAAATCGCAAAAATTTTGGAACAGTAAGTTCTAAGATTCAGCCCTAAAAAATGAGATGTAACCAGAAAAGTGAATAATAAAGTGAATAATAAAATGACAGATAAAATGACAGTAAAATGACAGGACAAAAAAGAGAGACAGCAGATAATAGTCTGATATTGTGAAATAAATGTAAAAGTAAACAATAGGATCATAACTAAAGGCAGGAACTGATAAAGGGCAGGAAAATAACCGGGAAATCTCCGAAAACCTGCCGGCTCAATAATTTTCAAGGCTTAATACTTTTTAACTTTGTATCAGCCCTTAAAGCTTGATACTTTTTCAACTTTATATCGACCCTTATCATTTAACTCAATTTAAGTCCCATACTGCTCAATTCCGTATCAATCCCATCAAAGAGTTCCCTCAGCGCTATGCTGAGCCTGCGGACCTCTACCTGCCAGACCCTTTTACTGACCTGTTTGCATCCTCCGGCTTTGACAGCTGCCACCCATGCATATTTTCTGGCGATTTTTGTGTTGTTCGAAGGAAAATGGAAAGCTTTTCCGGTTTTCTGGTTACTGTACTTTTCATTGATCAGGAATTCGTGTATCTCCTGAACTTTTTCAAGCAGCTTTTTTTCACCTTCGGAACCTGACGCTCCAAACAGAACGAGGTTCCAGAGACGGAACTGTACACTGTGAAGTTGGGTGGAAAGTTTCTTGGAGACCGAGACTTCCAGCATCTTCCTGAATTCAAGGTAAATATCCATATTCCCGAAGCCTGAAGGCACAATACTTCCAAGTGAGATCATAACGTGAATGCACTCGTGAAAAAGAATTCTGGCTATCAGGAATTCGACCCTCTCCTGCAAGTTCCAGAATCTGTTTACAAGAGCCTCTTCCCAGAGCTGGTAAGGGTTAACCAGGATCATGTACCTGTACACAATTTTTTTTTCTTTCTGTGAAACCAGGCGTTTGGGATAAAGAGTCATTCCCAGCATTTTTCCGAAATACTGAACCCTGACAGCCAGGTCCCAGCAGTACTCCCACTCCCCTGAACTTACGCGCTTTACCGTGTAGTAGTTTCCGTCAAAGTGAACCTTCTCAAGCAGCCGGTACATGTCTTTACTGTGTACCTTGATCAGTGATTTTACCCTGGACTCCCGATAGATCCGAAGGTCAAAATAGGGCACATTCTGGATAGAGGCAGAAGACAAATCAGGTGCGGATGTACTTAGATCCTGGAATCCATAAGACCATAAATTTGAGCTGCCGTCCCAAACATTGACTTCTTTCTCAATTGGCCTGGCCTTCCTTTTCATCAAATCCCCTCGCGTAAGATACCCTATAAGATATTATTACTGAAGATATATAAAAATTGACCAATGGGCAGCAGGGAATTGAAATAAAGGTTTACTCTGGTTCAGAAAGTTAAAGTCCTCATTTATTTTCGCTTTTTTGATTAAGATATCCGCAAACCGGACAATTGTTTAGCTTCGAGAGTGAAATTTCACTGAAATTTCCTGAAAGCCCATTCCAGAACAGAAGACGGCCTTCCAGAAGCTTCCCCTGCCCTGTCAAGAACTTAATCGCTTCATTTGCCTGAATGGAACCAATGACTCCTGGGGTTGCCCCTAAAACCGGAAAAACTTCCTTTCTGGAAATGCGCGGGAAAATGCAGTAAAAACAGGGAGTTTCTCCAGGCACTATTGTTGTTACCTGGCCGTCATACCCTGTAACTGCTCCATGAATTAAAGGAATTCTTCTTTTTATGGCAAGCCTGTTAAGCATGTGTCTTGTTTCGAGGTTATCAAGCGCATCAACTATTACGTCACATTCAGGAACCAGGGCTTCAAGATTTGATTCGCTGAGCATCTCTTCTATGGTTTCAACCTCAATATCCGGGTTCATGGAAAGCAGTTTTTCCTTTGCTGACTCTACCTTAAGCCTTCCGATGTCCTTCTCATGATGCAGGAACTGCCTGTTTAGATTGCTGGGATCCACGGAATCGAAGTCTGCAAGAATTATTTTTCCGACTCCGGCTATTGCCAGATAGGTTGAAACCGGACTTCCCAGTCCGCCTGCTCCGGCAACCAGTACTTTTGCATTCTTCAGCTTTTCCTGCCCCTCTTCCCCAAAAAGAAGGATCTGCCGGCTGTATTTTTCACGCTCGAAATCATTCATGCAAGGACTTCCGAATTATCAATTGATTTTCAAATATTGATTACTTTCAGGATAGTTGTTAGTTTCAGGATATCGACTAATAATTTAAAATATGGTTCTTATTTTTTGTTATCAGGAATACTTTCGGCTCAGATGAATTTGAAGTACTCTCATAGATGAACTTAATATTCTCATTGATGATCGACTTCCTTACGCATAACTTCTTCGGATGGTAAAAGGCAAAATCAGCAGGGATTTAATTAAAATGGATACCAGGCCGGCGCATGAGCTCTGGTGAAAACTCGGGCTTCATTATTAAAGGCAGAAAGGTATATCACTGAGAAGAAACATAATCCGCAGACATATCGGTGGTAGGGACAAGAATTTTTAGAAAAATTAATTAAGGCAAGGCCCATAAGAATAGGGAGTTCATTTTTAACATTATTCTAGCCGGCTATTGCAATTCACTATTGTAGCATCTTTCTCGCACACTCAAGGCAAGATGCTGAAAAAGACAAATTTATAAAGGTTTTGGAATTTATGAGAGTCCTGGATTTAAAAAATACAGTTATCAATATCAAACAGGAGTTTTCAGACTACTTTAAAGAACGGGATGCTGAAATCAACGGGTCTCTTCTTGCACTCCTTTCCGGCGAGCATGTCCTTTTACTGGGCCCGCCAGGGACTGCAAAAACCCTGCTTGCAAACAAAATCTGTGAAACTATTGAGGGAGGAAACTTTTTCCATTATCTTCTGACTCGCTTTTCCACGCCTGAAGAGGTATTTGGACCGCTTTCCCTCAAGGCGCTTGAGAGGGATGAATTCAGCAGACGGATAGAGGGCTACCTTCCAACTGCCCATGTAGCCCTGCTTGATGAGATTTTCAAGGCAAACAGCTCTATTTTAAACAGCCTGCTGACTGTGCTGAATGAGAGAAAATACCATAACGGCAAGGAGCTTATCGATGTACCTCTTTTTTCCGTTTTTGGGGCTTCCAATGAGCTGCCCGAAGAAGATGAAAGCCTCGAAGCCCTTTACGACCGTTTTCTGTTCAGGTACAGGGTAGATTATATCCAGCACGAAGAGAACCTTGAAGACCTGATCTTCAAGAACACGGAAGATTTCATACCCTCAACGAGACTCAGCATAGAGGATATAAAGGAAATCCAGAAGAGGGCCAGGGATCTCCCGGTTGATCCCGAAGTTCGGGCAGTTATAAAGACACTCCGAAGAGAACTTAAGAATTCCAATATTTTTGTCTCAGACCGGCGCTGGAAAAAAATTGTAAACATACTCAGGGTTGCCTCAGTCGTAAACGGGCACACAAGCGTAAACAGGATGACGGCTGTCCTGTTACAGCATATGCTCTGGGAAGTGCCTGAACAGAAGGAAGCCATAAGGAAGCTGATTCTGGATAGGGTTGTTTCAGGCGGCACGGATACCGGTAAACTGAAACTGGATGTTTTTGACCTGAAAAATTCCATTTACAGCTGCCTGCAGCAGGAACTTCCGGATCTTGTAGCCTGTAATAAGTGCTACGAAGAAGACAGAAAAACAGCAGGCGGCATGAAAAGCTCAAGGTTTTCAGGGGGGAGGATGCAGAGGAATCTCACATTCGACAATGCCCTTGATCTGTTGAAACACCATACCGAGTTTCCAACCCATACCTACAGTTTCGGGCTCGATTATAACAATCTCAACAGTTCCCTGAGTTTCGAATCTCTGGCAGAGCAGTTCCGCAGGAAATACGGATTTGAATTCAAGATCAGCCTCGACTATGGAGATAAGAAGCTCTATGAAAAAGAGTACGAAAATCTCGAGGAGAGACTTAACTATTTCAGAAGGCAAATCCAGGAGGAAGAAAAAGCTCTTGAGAATACCCTGAGAGAAAATCTCTGGGTTTCAGGGCAGGACAGCCAGGAAATCCTGATGAAATACCGTTCCAAAAACACGGATATTTACGAGATTGCAAACAATCTGAACGAAATACGGCTCCTGCTGGAAAAACCCAGGGTATTTAATGTGGTCGTTGAAAAAGCAGGAGAGGTAGCCTGAGACTGGAATATTTCAAAAATAAGAGAAAGCTGAAATAAAAATTTCTTAAGGATTCTATAATCCCTCTAAGCTTATAAAATTCTCTTAAAGCTCAGGAGAATTTTCGGAAAAGGAAAACATGCAGGAATTAAAAAGGCGGAAGGAAGGTTTCGAAGGCATTCCGGGGTCAGGCTCATCTTTATCATTCAGCCATGCCTTTAATCCTTCCACAATATTGAATATTGAGCTCAGGGAAGTCCTGGCGACTCCACGAAAAATGCCAAGGCAGATCAGGGAAGAAATTGCGGAAATTCTTGTTTACGAGCTCTTTTCAGAAGAAGGATACGAAATAAAGGATGAAAAACTCTTTATGGGCAAATTTGGAGCTTTTTATCCGATTTTTCTAGGTCTAAGGGATCTCAGGGTCTGGAACGAAATAAAGGCTCTTGCCGGAGCTAACAACCTGGCAGGCGTTTTTATTCTCAGAACCCTGCTTGAAGAACTCTTTACACTTCTGGACGATTATGGGAAGATAGAGTCCAAATTTTCAAAAAAATTCGCAAAGAGTCTCGAAAAAAGCCTTAAGGCCCTGAAGGACCTTATCGATGAAACCCAGAATGTATGGGAAAGGAATAGAGTACGGGATATAGAGAAAAATTTCCGGCCTCAGGAATACCCGGATGTATCCAATCGACAGGCAATTGAGGAAAACAAGCCGGAAAGTTCTCTCAAACAGGAAAATTCCCTTGAACAGGAAAATTCTCTTAAACAGGAAAGTTCTCTACAAGACCCTGAATCTGAAAAAGGGAAAAATCCGGATCATCAGGCTGGAAAAACTGCGGGATCCGAAAAACTCGCTTCAGTGACTTTGAAGTTCATGTCTTCGGAAAAGGCGGGAGAGGCACTGGATTCTGTCATAGAAGAAAGCATGGCTGCAAAACTTGAAGAGTTAATCCCTGTGCTGGAAGACCATCTCGAAATGCTCGAAATTCTCTCAATGCTCTTTCCGGGCAGAGGCTGGGATCACTCCTTAAGGGCTCTTCACAGGGAATACTTCGGAAACCTTGAAAAGTACGCCGCAATCCTCAAAAGGTGCTCGGAAATTAACGAGATTCTTGAGCAGGTTGGAAGAATCGAACTTGAGTACGGCTCAAAAAAGCTGAATCTATCGCCATACAGTAAAAGTGAAGTGCATTCAGTTACCTTTTCAGGCGATATCCAGACACTGCTCCCAGCAGAAGCCGTAAAGCTGAAAAATCCTCTCCTGAAGCGCAAATTTTACGCCGATATGCTGGAAGGAAAACTCCTGACCTACCAGTTAAAAGGGGAAAACTGGAACTCGGATACTGCAGGAAAAAAGAGAAAAGGGCCTGTAGTCGCCCTTGTAGACACCTCAGCCTCGATGCGAGGAAGCCCCGAGCTTCTTGCAAAAGCTGTGCTTCTGGCAATTACAAGAAGAATGCTGAAAGAAAACAGGGACGTTAAGGTAATTCTCTTTTCCTCGAAGTGGCAGACCGTTGAGATAGAGCTCACAAATAAAAAGCGTATGGGTGAAGAGTTTCTGGAGTTCCTGAAACTTACTTTCGGCGGCGGCACCGATTTCAATACCGCACTTCGCGCGGGCCTCAAAGCTATGAAAAACGAAAAAGCATTTGAGGGCGCTGATCTCCTATTCCTTACCGATGGGTTCTCCGAACTTTCGGAAGTTCCGCTTATCCGGGAATGGAATGAAATAAAAACTGAAAGAAGAGCCCGGATCTTTTCCCTCATAATAGGGAATGACGATGCAGGCGGAATGGAAAAGGTTTCTGACCATACATATTTTATAAGGAATGCCAAAAACTGGGATGTTATGGAAAGTCCTGCAAGTTTTGTGAAAGCTATAAGCAAACCCTACAGGTTTTAAGTTTCCGGACATTTTAACTTCAGGATATCTTTGATTTCAGAAAATCTTGGATTCAGAACTTTTTTATGATTTGTCCGGCTCTCATACCTTCTCTATGCCTTCCACATGCTTCAACGCCCGCGCTTGAGAATTTTCTGCAAGCCTTCTGCGAAATCCTCCAGGTCTTTCCTGCCCGGGGTCTGATGCCTGGATATGCTTGAGAGGATAGCAAAAGCGGCCTGTTTACTCCGGCTGGCCCCTTTGAGCACCCCAATTTCAATCAACGCAACTATTAATTCGGAAATAATTTTGCGGTCTCTAGGACTCAGGTTATTCCATTTCTCATTGAGCTTTTTCGAGGAATACACTATTGATTCTTTTCTTTCGGATGCTATGGATGAGGCTTTTGAGGAAGCCATTTTTGAGGCGCTTACTATGCGCTTCCTCCCATAGGAAGCCGTTTCCAAAAAGACCTTGAGAGCATTCTTTGAGATCTTTTTTATTCTTGCTCTTTGATTAACAGGGATCTCCTCTCCGGAAGCCTTCCGGAAATCATTTTCGGCACCTCTGCTCTCCAGAATTTTACGGACTTCTTGAAAGATCTCGGAAATCTCCTCTTCAGACCTCGTCCTGAGATATTCTCTGAGGTCTTCCAGAAGTTCCGAGTCAATTGGACCTGAATCCGGTCCAGAATAGGAATCCGGATCGCGGAAGAAACCCTCATCTATCTCGACGAAATCAGCATCAATTATAGGACCGGACCCAAAAAGAGATTCACGTGATGAAGCCTTTCTGGATTTGGATTTTTTCCCGACCCTGAATCCTGCATCTGAAAGTCTATCGAATACTTTCTCTTTAAGCAAGAAAATGCACTCCTTCCTGAAAATAAATGCCTTCCTTCTTAAACGAAAAACTTTATCTGCACCGGAATAATTAGTAGCCCGGGTAACTTTAGTATCAACTCGCTGTTACATATATATCAATTTAATTACCTGCATATCAATTTAATTACCTCTCAGAAGTTTAATTTTGAGACTTGATATCTTTTTCCGTTCACTCTTATTAGGTAAAATCTGAATTTCCTTGCCTGGATGGCAACAGTCGGAGTTCAGGAAGCAATTAACTCGATTTTTTAAACCAGATGCGTAAAGAAAGAAGGAAAACAAAAACTGAACTTCCGGAACCTTTCTTTCTGGAAATAACTGCAAATTGATTCGTAGTTTAGGGAATTATTTTATAAGTCTCGTGCCTTAGTATATAATGAGCGAGGTGAAAAGTATGCGTATACTGGATACTAAGGTGTTAAAAGGAATAGTTTGCGGGCTCCTTGTCGTAGCAATCTTTTCGATTGCCTGCGCAGGAGCAGGGGATGGAAATATTGCAGTGCCTGCTATAGATAAGGTACAGCCAAAAGTCGGGGCAAGCGTTGAATCATCTTCGATTTATGCCGGGGATTATTTCCCCGAATTTGAGAAAATCAGGGTTGATCCGGCTTATAAATACCTGGAACTTGAACCGGGAGACAACGATAACTTTACTGTAATCGTTGAGAACAAAGACAACAAGACAATTAACTTAAAACCGGAACCTTTAATCACTCCTTACACGGAAAATTTCATGAATGAAAGCTGGATCAGTATAAGTCCCTCTCAAAAGGCTCTGAAACCCGGAGAAAAACAGGAATTTCAGGTAAAGGTGGACATACCGGAAGGTGCCGACCTTGGAAACTATGCCGTACTTATTGCTTTCACGGAAAAGGTGCCTGAAGGGGACGTAGCTGGTTATTATCCGAATTTCCCGGGCACAATGCAGCTGAACGTACAGGTATGGGTCAGGCCTTCGGTCCAGATTTTTACACCTTATGTAAACGATCTTGTAGAAGCCGGGGAGAATTATACTTATGAAATAAAGCTCAGGAATACGGGCGATAAAGATATTGCAATTTCCCCTGAGCTTACTGAAGCAGGGGGCATTATTTACGCTGAAGACGTGGCTTCCTCTTCCTCTACAGGAATGCCGCAGCAGGCTTTCGGAGACGATGCGATACAGGTGGAGGCCCCTGAAGAAATAAAAGCCGGACAGACAGCTATCGTCAAACTGACACTTGCGGTTCCGGCTGATGCAAAGGGCAGTTACAACGGCAACCTTGACCTGAATATTGACGATCCCGGAATTCGCGAATATGAGGAGCTGGTTTCCCTGAGCTTCCGCATCCTCCCGGTTCCGGAAGAGCCTTATGAGAATACCTTTGAAGCCGAAACAGACGGCCCTATCACTCTGGAGATTAAAGCTTACCAGTATGGTTACGGCCTGTATACCACCGGAGGAAACCGGGATCTTACGCCTTCCTTTAACGTGAGCCTGACAGACCCGTCAGGAAATGAGGTCACTCCTACCCTTGTACACACAAAATACAGCGGCTCCATAAACATAGTGGACGATGCATATTCTCAGCCGCCGTATCCTGTTCCATATATCTCTTCAAGAATTGCGGGTAGTATGGAAACTAATAACCAGGGAAGTTACCAGGGAGGAACCACAACCTTCGTGGAAACCTATTCCGCTCCGGGTGCTGCGGGAAAGTGGACGCTTTCAATCTTTCCCGAAAATACCGAGAGCTTTGAATATACCGTAACAATCGGAACTGCTGAGGAATAAAGCAGTTTCGCCTTTTTTAATTTCAGGTATTCCGGACAGGATAAAAGTCCGGATTTTTATTTAATTTTGAAAATGAGGAAGTTTCAGATAGCTTCAGAGTTCAAGATCGCTTCAGAGTTCAAGACCTATTCAGAGTTCAGATCGTTTCAGAGTTCAGATGGTTTGAGGATTGAGGCTGTCTCAGGGCTCTGATACTTTGTAAATCCATTTTTTTCTTAATCGACTTTTAACTGTTCTTTCCTTTCTTTTTTTCCTTAGCTGCTGTAATCTGAAAAATACAGGTTAGAGAGCCAATGTATAAAGAGCAATGTACTTTAAGCTAGAGAAAAAATCAACAATTATTATACTGGTTAACATATAATTTAGTTGGGACACAGTTTTCGGGGATTCCGGGAAAAAGCAGAGGGTAGCCTGTCAGTTCATTAAACCCCTGTATATAAAAGGAGATAGTAAACCCGAAGGAATAAAATAGTCTGAGGATAAGATGGGGCTTTCATACGATAAAGAGAAAATCTATAATATCATAATTTTAATTTCATATTTTTGCTGGAGGTACGAAATATATGAGAGAAGGTCCGGACCCATTTGGGGTAAGAGACACTATTGAAACAGCTGCTGGAAAAGCCAGGATTTACAGACTAGGAAAACTGGAAGAAAAGGGTTTTGAGGGGATTTCACTGCTTCCTTACTCCATAAAGATCCTGCTGGAATCCCTGCTCAGGCACGCAGATACTGAAAAGCATATAATAACTACCGAGGATGTGGAGGCTCTTGCTCGCTGGAGCCCGGAAAATGTAAGTGACAGGGATATCCCGTTCATTCCATCAAGGGTAATTATGCAGGACTTCACAGGCGTTCCTGCCGTAGTAGACCTGGCAGCCCTCCGCTCGGCAATACAGCGCCTGGGAGGCGATCCCACGAAGATAAACCCTGTTATCCCTGCCGACCTTGTGATTGACCATTCCGTGCAGGTCGATTCTTACGGCACTGCATACGCCCTTGAGGAAAACGAGAAAAAGGAATTTGAACGCAACACAGAACGCTATTCCGTCCTGCGCTGGGCACAGAAAGCCTTTGATAATTTCAGAGTCGTGCCTCCTGGAAGGGGAATTATCCATCAGGTAAATCTTGAGTACCTGACCCCGCTTGTGCATCTCATAGAGAAAGAAGGGGAGCTGTCTGCATTTCCTGATACTCTTGTAGGGACAGATTCCCATACTACAATGATCAATGGGATTGGAGTACTCGGCTGGGGAGTTGGAGGCATAGAGGCCGAAGCCGTAATGCTCGGGCAGCCTTACTACATGCCTGTGCCTGAAGTCGTGGGTTTCAAGCTCTACGGAAAACCTGCTCAGGGAGTCACTGCCACCGATATTGTCCTGACAATTACGAAAATCCTGAGAAAAAAGGGAGTTGTCGGCAAATTCGTGGAATTCTACGGGCCCGGATTAAACTCGCTGAGTCTTCCGGATAGGGCAACGATCTCCAATATGGCTCCTGAGTATGGGGCAACCCTTGGAATTTTCCCGCCAGATGTCGAGACTCTCGACTACCTTCGAAGAACCGGCAGAAGCGAAGAGCAGGTCGACCTTGTGAAAAAATATCTGGAAGCCCAGGACCTTCTCTGTTCGGTTCACAGGCCCGATCCCATCTTCAGCAGTACCCTGGAACTTGATATCAGCACGGTAAAGCCCTGTCTTGCAGGCCCGAAGCGTCCCCAGGATCAGCTCTTCCTGAATGAGGTGCAAGAAAACTACCTTGAAACAATGCAGCAGACTTTTATTCGAAAGAAAGAGTCAGGGCTTGAACTTTCCAGAGACTCTGCTTACCAGCGCTGGATAGGAGAAGGAGGAAAGTCTGTAGAAGAGCCTGAAACCCCTGGCGTGGAAGAGGAAATCGTGGAATCTCCGGAAAAAACCTTCAGGGTAACACACGGTTCCGTAGTGATTGCAGCAATTACTTCCTGTACCAATACCTCAAACCCTTCAGTCCTGATAGGGGCCGGGCTGCTCGCAAAAAAGGCTGTAGAAAAGGGCCTGCACGTAAGGCCTTTCGTAAAAACAAGCCTTTCTCCCGGTTCAAGGGTAGCTACGGAATATTTGAAAACCGCAGGCCTTTTGCCATACCTTGAAGCCCTGGGGTTCCATCAGGTTGGTTACGGCTGTACCACCTGTATAGGGAACAGCGGGCCTTTACCTGAAAACGTTGCTAGGGAAATTGAGGAAAACGACCTTACTGTTGCAGCCGTGCTCAGTGGAAATCGGAACTTCGAAGGGCGGATTAATCCGCTTGTTCGGGCAAACTACCTTGCTTCTCCGCCTCTTGTTGTGGCCTATGCAATTGCAGGTACCGTAAATATTAATTTTGAAACTGATCCCCTTGCTTATGATCCCAACGGGCGCCCCGTTTACCTGAAGGATATCTGGCCTGCAGAGGAGGAGATCAGGGATCTTGAAAAGAACAGTATAAAACCTTCAATGTTCGAAAAAGAATATTCCGGTGCCCTGGAAGGCCCCAAACTCTGGAGAGAGCTGGAAGCTCCGACCGGAACCCTATATGATTGGAACCCAATGTCCACATATATCCAGGAGCCTCCGTATTTTGTGGATTTCCCGCTTACTGCTCCTTCGCCGGAAGATATAAAGAACGCAAGAGTCCTAGCCCTTTTCGGGGACAGTATTACCACAGACCATATCTCCCCTGCTGGGGATATCCCGTCAGATAGTCCTGCAGGCAGATACCTGATCGCCTGGGGAGTGAGCCCTGAAGACTTCAATTCCTATGGGTCTCGCAGAGGTAACCACGAGGTAATGATGCGCGGAACCTTCGGGAATATCCGGCTCAGGAACAGGCTCGTAGCCAGAGAGGGAGGCTGGACTTTATACCATCCCCGGAAAGAAGACTTCCCTGAGGAATCCTGCGGAGGAATCCCTATTTTTGAAGCAGCTACGCTTTATGCGGAAAATAATATTCCTCTGATAGTTATTGCAGGAAAGGAGTACGGGACAGGTAGTTCCAGGGACTGGGCAGCCAAAGGCACATTCCTGCTCGGAGTAAAAGCCGTTATCGCCGAGTCTTTCGAGCGTATCCACAGAAGCAATCTTGTCGGCATGGGAGTTCTTCCTCTGCAGTTTAAAGAAGGTGAAAATGCCGATACCCTGGGCCTCACAGGAAAGGAAAGCTATGATATTCTGGGCATTGAATATATGGAGCCTCATGGAGAGCTTACAGTAAGGGCAAAGAATGAAAACGGGGAAGAGATTCGGTTTCAGGTAATCTTGAGGCTGGATTCGGTTGTGGAGATAGAATACTATATGAACGGCGGGATTTTGCATAAGTTCCTGCGGGATTCGGTGAAGAAAAAATAATAGGTTAAGATCCCGGAACTGCATAGAAAATCTTTTTGAAAAGGTTTCACATGCTTTACATAAAGCTTCCTACTTTTTTGGAACCTTTTCTTTTACCTGATCGGAAGAGAGTTATTTTTATTATTTCGCGCGTTTTGAGGAAGATGATATTCTGAAAATAGCAAATTTCAGGTTTAATATAACCAGACGGTTTAAATCCGTAGCTTCCTTAAGATAGAAAAAATAATTATAATGATTTCGAGATACAATTTCAACAAATTTAATATACTTATTCGACGATAATAGGAATGCATTGTCACCCTATTTTTGGGTCTTATAAGGCCCTTCGCGTTAAATCTCTTCCACGTATAAGCAGAGGATTCCCCAAACTTCAAAGTTTTTTGAAAATCCTCTAGGCATAACTGTGAGGTAGAAAATGAGTAAAAATATATGTTTCATCGACGGGTTGGAGGGCATTCTGAAGTATAGGGAGGTAGACATCAACCAGCTGGTTGAACTTTCCTATGATGCAGTTTCCTATCTGCTTATCCTGGGAGAACTCCCCGGAGACCAGGAGCTTGCCGAATTCTCAGCCCGCCTGCATGGGGAACGTGAAATCAACAGGGAGGTGATTGACGTTATCCGCATGTGCAATTTCAATATTGACTCTATGGAAGCGCTGCGTACAATCGTTTCTTTCATATCACAGTTCGATCCGGACATTAACGACAGCTCTCCTGAGGGAAATATGAGAAAAGCCATACGGTTAATTGCCAAGATCCCAACCATAGTTGCTGCGTATTATAGAATCGCAAACGGAAAAGAACCTGTGCCTCCTGACCCATCCCTCTCCCACGGAGCTAACTTCCTGTACATGATAAGAGGAAGCAAACCAAGTCAGCTGGAAGCCGAGGTCATGGAAAAAGACTTCATCCTCAGTGCCGAGCACGAGCTAAACGCCTCCACCTTCTCGTCAAGAGTTACCGCTTCTACTCTTTCAGACCTGTATTCGGCTGTTGTTTCCGGACTCTGCACCCTTAAAGGCCCTCTGCACGGCGGAGCAAGGGCAGAAGTCATGACCATGATTGAAGAAATTGATTCCCCGGAAAATGCAGAGAAATTTGTGCTCGAAAAATTCGCAAAGAAAGAAAAGATCATGGGCTTCGGGCACCGGGTATACAAGACTTATGACCCCAGGGGCACGGTATTCAAGCAGCTCTCCAGGCAACTCGCAGAAGCAAAAGGGGATATGCACTGGTACGATATAGCGGAATCAATAGAAAATACAATAATTCGTGAACTTGTGGAGAAAAAAGGAAAGCCAATCTATCCGAACGTGGATTTCTACTCGGGAATTATTTACAAGTATATGGATATTCCCCCTCAACTTGCAACATCTATCTTTGCAATCGGCAGGGTCTCAGGCTGGATAGCTCACTGCTTTGATCAGTACGAGAAGAAAAGGATCATAAGGCCCAGGGCTTTCATGCTTGATGAATGTTAAGATGAGATTTTGTTCAATCACAACCGTTGGGCCGAAACCGTTGCGCCGGTTTATCACGCCGTAAAGCGTTTTAGGTCGTTTTTGATCAAACTTTTTTTGAAAAAGTTTGTGGTCAAGCCTTTTTTTAAAAAGGTTGTCGGACAATCTTTTTATTATCTGACAGCTTTTTGATATCCAGATACCCATGAGTTTTAGAGCTTTTATCGACCAGTTAAAAGAAAACGGAAAACTGGTAGAAATTTCGCAGCCCGTTTCGCCGAGGTTTGAAGCTTCGAGAATTGCAAAAATAGCAAAAGCCCCGGTTCTTTTCCATGATATTTCAGGTTCGAAGGTCATTATGAACCTGCTTGGATCAAGGGACGAACTTGCTTCCATGCTTGGAGTCCCCAAAGAAGAGATCATAAAAAGGCTTTCGGAAGTTTCTCCTGAAGGCGCAGTGAGGCTGGTGTCAGAATCTCCAACCCTTGAGGTCATAGAAGACCAGGTTGACCTGACAAAACTCCCTATCCTTACACATTTTGAAAAAGACGGAGCCCCCTATATAACTGCGGGAATTGTAGTTTCCGAGTACGGTGGCACGATTAACGCTTCCATTCACCGCCTTATGCTTGCAGGAAAAGATAAGCTCGCAGCCCGCCTGGTCCCTCCGAGGCACACCTATCTTCTGTACAAAAAAGCCGCCGAAAAAGGCGAACCCCTACCTGTTGCAATCGTGCTTGGCTGCGACCCGACAATTATTTACGCGACTTCGACAAGGGTTCCTGTAGGAAAAGAATTCGAGTACGCAGCCGCCCTGCGCGGAGCCTCGGTGGAACTTTTTGAGTGCGGGAACGGGGTAAAGGTTCCTCATGCCGAAATCGTGCTTGAAGGTTATGTTGATCCCGCAGAAAAGGTTGATGAAGGGCCTTTTGTGGATATTACGGGAACTTATGATGTGATAAGAAAGGAACCTGTTATCCATATCACCCGAATTATCCACAGAAAAGACCCGATTTATCACGGAATTCTGCCAGCAGGCCCTGAACATCTTTTGATGATGGGGGTGCCTTACGAGCCAAGGATTTACAGGGCTGTAGGGGAGGTTACTACCGTCAAGAATGTGGTGTTAACAGAAGGGGGATGCTGTTATCTCCATGCAGTCGTTCAGATTGAGAAGCAGACCGAAGGAGATGCGAAAAACGCCATCATGGCAGCCTTTGCAGCCCATACGAGCCTTAAACATGTGGTGGTTGTGGACGAAGATATAAATATTTTTGATCCTAACGATGTTGAGTTTGCAATTGCCACGAGGGTAAAAGGGGATATGGATATTCTTATTGTACCTAATGTCCGGGGCAGTTCCCTGGACCCGCGAGGAGCTCCTGACGGAACGACCACAAAAGTGGGAATTGATGCAACAAAGGTTCTTGTAGAAAAGGAAAATTTTGAAAGGGCAGTAATACCGGAAGAATAAATAAAAAGACCAGCAAAAGATTAGTAACAGGTAAAATAAAGGCAGAATAAAGGTAATAAGAATAAAACCAGTCTGTGGGAAATTTTCAACAGAAGACCCATACTGGCAAAAAAGCGTTTTCAAGTATCTGGCAACTGCCGGGTGAATCTCAATGTATCTTACAAAAGAAGAAGAGCAAATCCTGAACGGAGAAGTTGGGGAAACTCTAAAGCAGGCTATCGAAATCCTGGTAGCCCTTGGAGATATTTACGGCGCAGATAGACTCATTCCCATCAAAAGCGCCCAGATAGCAGGAGTTTCCTACAAAACTATAGGTGATGCAGGCCTTGAATGGATTTCAGACCTTCAGGGCAGGGTTAAGGTTCCTGCGATTCTGAACCCTGCGGGGATGGATCTGGAAGACTGGGAAAGGCTCGGGATCTCGCCCGATTTTGCGGAAAAACAAAAATTGATTATCCAGGCGTATGAAAAACTGGGAATTCGGTGTGAGTGCACATGTACGCCTTATACCCTTGAGGGTTTTAATGTCAGTTACGGCGACCACCTGGCATGGAGTGAATCGTCAGCTGTCTCCTATGCAAATTCCGTACTTGGAGCCAGGACAAACCGGGAAGGAGGCCCATCAGCCCTTTCTGCGGCACTCCTCGGAAAAACCGCAAATTATGGGTTCCATCTGGACGAAAACCGTTTTCCTGAGCTCTCAATTGATGTAGAATATCCACTTAAGGGATCGGACTACGGCGCACTCGGTTATGTTGCTGGCAAACTTGCAGGAAGCAGAGTGCCTGTTTTTCATCTCAGGACTACTCCGGATGCAGATGAATTAAAAGCGCTCGGAGCTGCGATGGCAGCTTCAGGAGCAGTTGCCCTTTACCATGTGGAAGGAACAACGCCTGAAATTTGCAGGCTGGATTTTGAAGAGCCGGCAGAAAGAATAACTATTGAGAGAAAGCAACTTGACGAGGTTTATGAGAGCCTGAGAAAAGCCTGCAAAGAACCTGAACTAATAACCGTAGGGTGCCCTCACTGCTCGGCATCTGAGCTTGAAAAAGCAGCCGGACTCCTGAAAGGAAAAACGGTTTCGAAAGAGTTCTGGGTTTTTACCTCAAGGGAACTTGCAAAACGCTATCCTGAGTACATCAGGACCATTGAAAAAAGTGGAGCTAAAGTTGTCTGTGATACCTGCATGGTAGTTTCTCCTGCAACCAACAGTTATTCCTGCGTTATGGTAAACTCAGGAAAAGCGCTTGCTTATGTGCCAGGAATGTGCGGGGCTGAAGCCGTATACGGAAGTATGGAGGCATGCGTCGAGGAGGCAGTCGGTGGGACTTTAAAGAAGGCAGGTGGTTCCCATTAAACTTAAAGGCAGGACTATTTCCAGAGGATGTGCAAAAGGGGAAGTATTGCTCTCCAGAGACCCAATTTCCTTCCTTGGCAGTGTAGACCCGAAAACCGGGGTCGTAATTGAAGAAAACCACGTTCTTGAAGGAAGATCAATTCAGGGTAAGGTACTTGTTTTTCCCCACGGAAAAGGCTCTACAGTTGGCTCGTATGTTATGTATCAGCTGAAAAAAAACGGAGCAGCCCCTGCAGCGATAATAAATCTGGAAACTGAACCTATAGTTGCAGTCGGAGCCATTATTTCCGAGATCCCGCTTGTTGATATGCTTGAGAGAGACCCTTACGAAGTCTTAAATAATGGAGACCTTGTTCTGGTTAACGGGAGCAAGGGCTACATCGAACTTATCAAACAGGAAACGGGTGAAGCTGAAAGCTATCAAACTGAAAACAGTAAAACTGAAATATAATTAGGAAAAACGAAAAAGGCAATAATTAATTTTAAAAGCTTAAAATGGGTAAATCTCAAAATTAAACCTTAAGCTGGGAGATAGGAACCCCAAAATGAACCAGGAAAACCATAAGAAAGGCAAAGGAAAATTCAACGCCGAAGAAGCGGTTTCGCGTTTATATCCTTTTATAGTCAGGGTATTTGACGTGTATGAGGTCCAGAATTCTGGGGAAGCCCTCTATTTCTTCGGAACTCCGAGAACCGATGCTGAAAACGTTACGGGAGAACTCTGGGAGCCTTTACAGCAGTTTGGGTTCGGATGTACGCTGAAGTACGAGCTTGGAGAATATGTACTGCTGGTTTTTCCTGAAAAGAAGGCAAAGGAAAAGACCTGGTTAAACTTTGTCCTTTTTATAGCGACCTTTTTTACAACCATGATTTGCGGAGCCTGGATGTCTGGAGTAAATCTTGAAAAAGAACCTCTCCAGCTTTTCCGGGGTTTATCTTTTACCCTTGCGATAATGGCGGTTCTCGGTTCCCATGAGATGGCTCACTATGCCATGGCCAGGTATCACGGGATGAAGGCATCTCTTCCGTATTTTATTCCTTTTCCCACTTTTATCGGCACTATGGGAGCAGTAATCCGCTACAAAGGGCCTGTGCCCAGCCGAAAAGCGCTTTTTGACGTGGGGATTGCAGGGCCACTGGTAGGCCTGTTCATGTCAGTCGCAGTCACTATCATAGGACTTAACCTTGAAATGCCTGCAGTAAAACCCCTGCCGGATTCTATGATGTTTGATCTCGGGCTGCCTCCCCTTTTCGTGTTTATCCAGAAGCTTGTAGGGGCTACGGGAGATAACCTGCATCCTGTAGCCTTTGCAGGCTGGGTAGGTATGTTCGTGACCCTGCTCAACCTTCTTCCTGCAGGGCAGCTTGACGGCGGGCATATCCTCAGGGCCATGCTGGGTAAGAAAGCGGAAAAGATTTCTTTTCTTATGCCGCGTGTCCTGTTCCTTATAGGGATTTATGTAATTTACTGGCTGAAGGAAGACGGAGTTATATGGATTTTCTGGGCCCTTCTTCTCTGGGTTTTTGCAGCAGCAGGGCATCCGTCTCCCCTGCATGACAAAGTAGAACTGGATAAAAAACGTATCCTTTTAGGGATTATTACCTTTATCCTGGGCTTTCTCTGCTTTACTCTGATACCTTTTAAGCCAATTTCCTGAGCGAGTCCCGGAATTTAAAAAACGGAGGAAAAATAATGGATGTGCACTTCCGGTACAGCAAGAAAAACTCTTACAGCTTTGCAGTTCTTTCTCCTTTACTGCCGGAAGCCGGTTTTGTAGACAAACCTGTAAACGGGATAATGATCTACAGTTTTACAACGCGCCAGGCAGCAAAGGTTTTCATGGAAGTGAAAAATGCAGGCACGGATTCGATTTTCATCGCCGGAGGCCCTCACCCGTCCGGGGCTCCAGAAGAGACACTTGAATGCTTTGATTATGTCGTAATCGGGGAAGGGGAGGAAACCCTTCCGGAACTTATAACAGCAATCCAGGAAGGAAAAGATCCGAAAAAAGTATCAGGCATTGCATACAGGGATGCAGAAACGGGTAAGGTTGTCATAACTCCGAAAAGGTCCTATGCAGATCTTGATTCCTACCCCTGCTTCAACCCTGAAAAACTTCGGGCTCCGATTGAAATCAGCAGGGGATGCCCCTGGGGTTGCAAGTATTGCCAGACTCCCAGGCTTTTCGGAAGAGAAGTAAGGCACAGAAGCATAGATTCCATTGTGAAAAATGCAGGGCATTATAATGACCTTCGCTTTATAGCCTCCAACGCTTTTGGCTACGGAAGTGATGGAATTCACCCCAGGTTTGATAAGGTGGAGAAGTTGCTTTCTGCACTTTACAAGCTGCCTGATAAGAAAATTTTCTTCGGGACATTTCCCTCTGAAGTGCGCCCGGAATTCGTAACCAATGAGTCGGCTGAACTTGTGAGAAAATACTGCGCAAACGATACCCTCAGCCTTGGAGCTCAGTCCGGCAGTAACCGAATTCTAAAGGAAATTCGAAGAGGGCATACTGTAGGAGACAGCATTTCGGCAGTTGAATGCTGCCTGGAGCATGATATTGTTCCTGCAGTTGATTTTATCTTCGGCCTTCCCACCGAAACTGAAGAAGACCAGGAAAAAAGCCTTGACCTTGTCCGCTGGATCTGCAAGAAAGGAGGCACCGTAAGGGCTCATTACCTGACTCCTCTGCCGGGAACTCCATATGCATCGGCTGTTCCGGCAGAGGTGAGTGACGGGGTAAGGCGAGAACTCGGAAAGCTTGCCCTTGGCGGCAAACTCACAGGATACTGGGAAAAACATCGAAATTCTGAAAAAAAGTCAAATTAAGGAGATAAGGTTGCAAACCGATATCTGGAGTTCCGGTATCGGCTTTGAAACCAAAGCTCATAGTTCTGGACTCAATAAACTACCTGAGATAATTCAGCACAAGTTATTTGTTCTCTATATATTCCGCACATTTTATCTGATTTCGATCTGTCACTGTTTTCTCCTATCAACCCCATTAACCTGAATCCGGGCTCAGGTCCTTATTTTCTATTTTTTTCCAGCTTGTATCACACTTCCGGAGTATCTTTTATTCCTCATTTTGACCCAATCTCTATCTTTCAAATCAATTTACTGATCTTGCACTTTCTATTGATCTTGCACTTTCTATTGATCTTGTACTACCGGCTGTTCCTCTAATCAAAGAATACTTCGAGTTTTTTCTACTTTTTCAGTCTACAACGTGTATATTTGAGCTTAGGAGGCTCTCATATTGACATATTTATGTAAGGGAGGATTTTTTGTTTTTTGTCCCATCAGTAATACAGCAATTAACGTATTTATAATTTGTTGCTACTAATATGAGATTAATGCATACTAATCAAAATATTCATCGATGGAAGAAAAGAATTGTAACTTGCATAAAATCATCTATCTGAGATTTTTATCCCGAAAAATGGTACAAAAAGCCAGTGTCGCGTAAACAGCAAAATATCGTATAAAATCAATTGCAACTAATCAGAATCGTTAAATCTTTGAGGATTGACGAGACACTAGAATCAAGGATGATGATTCCAGGATATTTAAGGTGACGATTTGCCTTTTCGGATCTGTTCCCATGCAAGTTCTTGCAAAAAAGTTAAGAGAGGGCGTAAAGAATCTGGAGCTGTAATGTCATTAAAAGATAAGGATATCCTCTTATTGTCTTCATAAATCGTAAGTTTATAGTATAACACATCAGGAGGACCGGATAACTTGGGAGCAACTTCGTTTTCTTTAAGATCAAATATTCTGGAGCTTTCTACAAGCTGTATGAGCTTATTGGCAACTTCTTCGGGAAGTATGTCGGTATTCCCATAATACGTTAGCTTAATATTGGCATATCCACCTGAACTTTCAAAGTCGACGTGCATTATAACCATCTGCTATTTATTATTTGGAAAGCTCCAAATGCTTTTGCAAAGTCACTGGAAGCAATTCATGAAGTTCCTCAATTGACTGTCTCAAAACTCAATTCACTAATACAAATTTGATAATATATATTATTGTAATTAAATATATTTCTGAAGAATCATTATCTGAATGTAGAATCATCTGGTAATTATCCATTAATTATTATACTTATTTTAGGATAGTTAGACCGGCTTACCGTTACTGCTTTCTTGGCTCTGTAGAAGTACCCTTAAAATTCACATCAATCGGCTAAAGGGGCATTTCCCCTTAATATATGGTAGCATATCTGACAAAATTGTGATTTTGAAGTGTTACACGAATTAAGAGGTTCTACAGAGCCGATTTTCTACATTAATAAGGTTTATGCTGATTATCTAATTTAAGATAGCCCGACTTCCCTAAAAGCTGCTCTTACTCTTTGTGGTGCGTCTCTGTCTACACTGTTATTTTTTGCAAGAATCTGTGCAGCTTTTACAATCTCCCCGAAGGCTTCCTTGAAATTCGCAGTAGGCCAGAGATTCAGCAATGCATTATACCAGATTCTAGCTGCTTGATTAGTTTCTATTTCGACGGCTGTAAGGTAAAAAGCCTTGTTCATAATGCCGCTGTTGATGTGCACACCACCGTTATCACCAGTGCCAGTATAAATATTCTTCATATGTGCAGGTTGAGGGTCCTTGCCTAAAAGTTTGTTATCATATGCAGTTCCCGGTTCACTCATGCAACGAAGAGCTTCACCGTATAAATCAGCCCCCATGATCTCGTCACCGATTAGCCAATCTGCATGGTCCGCATCATGATTTTCGACCCACTGCGTAATCACAGTTCCAAATACATCCGCGAAATGTTCATTTAAAGCGCCCGACTGATCTTGATATACTAATTTAGCAGTATTCTCAACAATGCCGTGACCTAGTTCGTGAGCTATTACATCAAGGGACTTGGCAAAATTGGTGAAGATTTCGCCGTCTCCGTCACCAAGAGTTATCTGGCCATTGTACCAAAAAGCATTACCGTAATTTTCGCCGTAGTGTACATTGCATATCAGATCCATGCCATTATTATCCAGGGAATTTCGGTTTAATTCATTCTTTAAGCAATCACGATCCTTGCTAACGTAATCGTAAGTAAGATCTACGGCTTCATCGCCTGTTGGTGTGGGTTTCTTTTCTTGATCACGCTTTAGTTCTTTCTGAAAATCTTGTGTATTTTGAGAATCAAATACCTGCACATATGCTCTGCCTGCTGGCACAACAGCTCCAAGTAATCCCATCTTTTTAGAATTCTCAGCCCTATTTTCCCGGAAATACTGGCTCTGAATAATGGTCGACTTTGCTTCTTTAATTCCAGCTTTTGCCATACTATCGAGAACATAAGGTGGAATAAACGTTGAGAAACATTTGTACCCTGACCCCGCTTTTGTGAAATTGTTCATATCCTTTTCTCCCTCCATAGTACCTACTTTCGGCAAATAACATTCGCCGTATATAGGATACTTATATTAACATATTTATAGTACTATACAAAACTAATATGAGGATTTAAAACAAGGATTTAAAACAAGAATTTAAAATAAGAGTTTAAAATAAGAATTTAAAATACGGATCCAATATTAATTCTTAAAATCCCTTATATGTAGTCCTCACAGTAAAAATCATCTCTTAAAAAATAAACGAGATGTGTTGAATTTGTCTTTAAAAGCGTAATTAATGCTGAGTTTACGAGATGAGTAATTATTGGAATTTAGACCTGCTAACCCACAGTGAAACGTTTTATTCCAATTGTAGAGATGGATTGATTTTTGAGACAGCTTGAGGATATTTGCTTTCGGAGTTTCCTGTTTTCAGCATGGGTGTGCCAGTGAGTCAGGATTCCTTATTTACCGTAGCTACGGCAGGAAAATCAAGATTTTTTCAAGATCTTGCTGTGCTATGACTTTTTGAATCAACTCACTGGTTAACCTGAAAGAAAATTCATCTGGAGATTGAAGCTTTTTCTGCTCTGGTGACCATTTCCAGGCCTTCCTGCATGAGTTCTTCGGCTCTTTCCTGCTTTTTTGCTTCGGCAAAGATTCGGAAAATCGGTTCCGTGCCCGAGGGACGGATGAGAACCCAACCGTCTTCGTACCAGATTTTGATCCCGTCTACAGTATCCATTTTAAGCCCAAGGCCTGAAGCTTCGTACTTTACTCTTTCCATTGTTTCCAGGGTATTTATAGAGGGGATTTTTGTTTTTGCATTGAAATACTCAGGCACACTTTTAGCAAGTTCGGAAAGCCTGGGTCCGTTAGCCAGGATTTCAAGGATTTTGGCGCAGGCCATTGCTCCATCCCTGCAATACTGATGTTTGGGGAAAATAAGGCCTCCGTTGCCCTCGCCTCCGAAAACCGCATTTACTTCCATCATTTTCCGGGCGACGTTGATGGAACCGACTGCAGTCCAGTAAAGTTCGACGCCTGCAGCTTTTGCTACGTCGGCCATGCGCTGCGAAGAGCTAACAGGAGTTACTAAAGGCCCTTTTTCGCGTTCAAGCATATATTTTGCCATCATCGCAAGCAGAACTTCTTCATTTAAAAATTCACCATTTCCATCCATAAAGACTATCCTATCTGCATCCCCATCATGAGCCGCTCCGAGATCGGCCCCGGTAATCTTTACAAGTTTGGAGAGTTCGGTTAAAGCATCAGGTGTGGGTTCGGGATTCCGCCAGGGGAAGGTCCCATCGGGTTGAGCCCCAAGAGTCAGCACATTGCAGCCCAGTTCCCTGAGCAGGAAGGGAAGGGTGAGTGAACCTGCTCCGCAGCCAGTATCAACAACTATCTTCAGTCTGCGGCTGCGGATGGTTTCGGCGTCAACCGAATTTATAACATTCCTGATATAGTAGTCATTGACTCCGGGATCGGTCCTGAAACTGCCGGTCTTTTCCCAGGATACAATGGAATATTTTCCTGAAAAATAAATTTCTTCAATTTCTTTTTCTCCATCCCTGGGAAATTCCGTGCCGTCTCCGGCAATTAACTTGATTCCGTTATATTCTCTTGGGTTGTGAGATGCGGTAATAACGATCCCGGCATCGGCATAGTCGCGCACATAATACTGAATAGAAGGAGTGGGAACAAATCCCACATCAATCACGTTCAGACCTGTTGAAAGAGCCCCGGCAATTGCGGCAGACTTCAGCATCTGGCCTGAAATCCGGGTATCACAGCCTATAGCAACCGTGCCTTTCGAACCCATATATGTACCAAGGCTCCTGGCTAAATTGACTGCAAGTTCTGGGTTTACATATTCATTGGCGATACCACGTATACCATTAGTTCCGAATAATGCCATGTAAGGTCTCCGTCTTTATAATTTGAATGAGGATTGTGCCGTTGAGGCAAATTTGCTCTTTATTCTGACTTGTATGGTAAATAAAGCTCTGATACGAAGCAGGACTCCGGTAATAGAAATATTAAAACGATTTCGAAATGCTGCGATTTTGGGACTATTCTAAAACCCGGCAATAGCGTCTATTAAGTACAGACACATTGATCTTTTTTTCAACTGCTTTAAGTAGCTGACTATAGGGCTGGCAAATACATATATCTTATTAGCTAAAAATCCGTTACTAATGGCTACTGAGAAGATAGAACTGATAAAGGAGGCTATAAAAGCCAGAGAAAGTGCGGTCGTTGCGTTTTCAGGAGGTGTGGACAGTACCACTCTTGCAGCCCTTGCTTTTGAGGTACTTGGGGAAAAGGCCTTTGCGGTAACTGTAGACTCCCCACTTTTTCCAAGGAAACAGCTGGAAACGGCTGTTCAGACAGCCTGTGAGATCGGAATTCAACACCGAATTCTCCCCTTTTCCCAGCTGAGCCTTCCTTATTTTTCCGCAAATGCATTAAACAGGTGCTATTTCTGTAAAAAAGCCCTGCTTGAAACCCTAGTGGATTTCGCAGAAAAAGCGGAATATAATGTTGTACTTGAGGGCACAAACTCCTCCGAAATATATGGTGAAAACCGTCCGGGATACAGGGCAGTGCAGGAAGCCGGAGAAAAGGTCTTTTCTCCTTTCGTGGAATTTGATGTCACAAAAGAAGAAATAAGGGAGATTGCTTCCGAGCTTTTCCCTTCTGCAGCCAGCAGGCCGTCTGCAGCCTGCCTTGCAACCCGTATTCCTTACGGACAGCCAATTACTGTCGAGGCTCTCCAGAAAATCGAAAACGCCGAAGATTTTCTCTTTTCCCTGGGTTTTACCCAGTTCAGGGTCAGGATGCATGAAAATCTTGCCCGGATAGAAGTAATTGAGAGGGAAATGGAAGACGCTTTACGGAAAAAAGAAAAAATTTCGCGACATTTGAAATCCCTGGGTTTTGACTACGTAACCCTTGACCTTGAGGGTTTCCGGAGCGGAAGCATGGACGAACCTTATATCGGGGAAAATGAGATGAAAAAACCTTGAGAAAAAAAACCCTCCGGGAAAAGATAAGAGGGCATTGGGAAGATTCGTAGAAAAAACAATTATTAAACTCTTTATTGAAAAAACATGACCGAAATTTTGATTCGAAAAGCCGGGAAACCAGACCTGCAAACAATCCAGAGGCTCCTCTCAGCTTACTTCCTCGATATGGAAGGACTCGAAGCCGAAGATTTCTTTCTGGCTGAAATCGATGGGCAGATTCGAGGATGCGTTTCCCTTATAAAGTCCGAATTCCAGGGTAAGGAGTTTCTTGAAATTCACTCCATTGCTGTCCATCCGAATTTTCGGGGCAAAGGAATCGGAACCAGGCTTGTTAAGTATCTCCTGACAACAATTGATGACCCAGCCTGCGATTTGTATGTCCGGACGACTGCACCTCACTTTTTTGAAAAACTTAATTTCAAAAAAATTGAGAGTTCTGAAAAGTTACTGCTCTGGGAAGATTGCAAAAAGTGTGAGTATTTTGAAAAATGTACGCAGTACGCGATGAAATACTCTTACAATTGCTAAATTTCAATCTTAGATTTCGATCCTAGATTTTTCTTCCGGATTCAGTCCAGTAGTAAAATCTTCAGATCAAAAGTCCTGTATCTCATGGTTCTGAAAATTGAGAAAAAACACCTTTAACAGAATTGGTAGACGAAACCTTATTTACGCAAAAGCACAATGAGGCAACTTATGCTTACCCTTGGAATAGTAAACACTTATGATAAGATCAAAGTTCTCGACGCTCACTACCGTGCAATTGCAAGAGCTGCTCCAATCTGCCACGCTTTTGGGTTCCATCTTGCCCTTTACGATTTTCCTTTTAAAATGACTGCAGAGGAACTGGTGGCTTATGTGATGGAGAAAACCACAATAGGGGAATCCGGGAGTTATCTCAAAGTCCTTTATGAAAAAAACCACCTGTCAGTATCCGATCTTCCGAAGAAAGGCTTTCCCTCCCATTTTGGAGAACTCGTAATTACAACCTCAAAACCTGACCCGAAAAGACAGGTTACGCCCATAAAAATCGCCGAGGAAGCCCTTCGAAATCGCTCATTTTTATTTCTCATAGGGCTCGGGCACAAAGGACTCCCAAAAGAACTTTTCGAAAGAGGAAAGTATCATCTTGATATTACCTGCAAAGGGCTTTCTCTTGAGACCTGTACTGCAATAGGGGCGATTCCGGCCCATCTTTCAGGACTCATGGCAAACCCTGAAACTAAAAAGTAAATCTTAACATAAATTCCTGAAATTGGAAACTGGGGGGTTATTCCAATCATTGGTTCAAAAAACCTGGCTTAATTAAAAAAATTTCAAGTTAATTTAAAAGAAATTCCGGAATCAATATATATTACGATTGACAATTAATACTTGTTGTGGGTAAGAACAACGCTTGTTGCGCTGTTGCGGGGTTTTTTTAGCCCAAAGGAAATAGAATTCTGGCCTGCTTTCAGGTTTTGATCCAGAAGGATTTAAGGTTCTAACCTTAATGCAGGAATTTGTCCTCAGGGATTTAGAGAATGACTTTCATTGAAATTCCTTTGGAGGACTGGGAATTCTAACCTGTACTTAACTGCCGCGTCCGAAAAGGCTGGAAACTTCAACTCTGATTACAGGGATCTCGCATAGAGAAGGACTAAATCTGACCCGCATGTAAGCGCAAGCCTTGAAGAGACAGGAGGAAAACTATGAGTGAATTAAAGCAAGAACACAAAAAAAGAAACGAATATAGACGCAAGCACCAGGAAAGCGGTTATCATGCTGTTGTGAAAGGCTGTACTGACAACCTGGACTCAGACGAATTAGACCTTTACCGCTTTATGATAGGCGGAATGCAGGGTAAATAACCTGCACAACCTTTTTTTATTTCTCGATCCTAAAAAAGAAGCATGTACGATGTATATGCGGTCCGTGAAGATTTTCCTGTTTTAAAAGAAGTCGTGTACCTTGACAGCACTGCAACTACTCAGACCCCGATACCTGCAGTTGAAGCTATGGTCGAGTACTTTTACAGGTATGCTGGCAACCACGGGAGAGGAGCACACCGTCTGGCCAGGGAAGCTACAAATCGCTACGAAGATGCGAGGGAGATAGTTGCGCATTTCCTGAATTCGGAACCTTCAAAAACCGTTTTTATGAAAAATACCACTGAGGGAATCAACCTTATTGCAAACAGTTATCCCTGGGAGGCTGGAGACCATATTGTTACCACCCTTCTCGAACACCATTCGAATCTCCTGCCCTGGCTGCGCCTGCAGAAAAAAGGGGTAAACGTTACAGTTGTAAGTCCGGATCGCGAGGGCAAAATCGATATTTCTTCAATAGAGAAAGCCTTTACTGAAAAAACCAGACTGGTTGCCGTAACTCAGGTTTCAAATGTCTTCGGTTCCATCCAGGATGTAAAAAACATCACGAAACTTGCCCACAGAAACGGCATAAAAATCCTGATCGACGGGGCCCAATCCGCAGGACATATGCCGGTCAGCCTTAAAGACCTGGACTGTGACTTTTTTGCAACCGCTGGACATAAAGGCCTGCTTGGACCGCAGGGCACTGGCGTACTTTATATCAAAGAACCGGACGCGCTCGATAGTGCCTCGGTGGGAGGAGGTACGGTTTCGGATGTTGAGGGATATACTTACGTGCTGGAACCTTCTCCTGCCTGTTTTGAAGCTGGCACTCCAAACATTCCGGGAGTCATAGCCTTAGGAAAAGCCGTCGAATATGTGGAAAAAATAGGGGTTTCGGAAATTGAGGCGCATGAAATAAAATTGTCCGGGGAAACTGCAAAAAGACTCTCCGAACTCGAGCATGTAGAAGTCTACGGGCCTGAGGACAGGGCAGGAATAGTACCTTTCAACGTAAGAGGACTTCATGCCCATGATGTTGCCCTGATTCTTGACCAGACCAGAAAAATCTGTGTCAGGAGCGGACATCACTGTGCAATTCCGATTACTCGCTTCCTGAAGGTGGACAGCACCGTAAGAGCTTCTTTTGCACTATATAATACAGAAGAAGAAGTGGACCTGCTGGTAAATGCAGTTGCCGGGCTCAAGGCACTTGTTTCTTAAAAACCCGAGTTTCGCTTCGGGATCACAGAAAATCGGAGATTTTCTGGGAGTTGCGATGTCATCGCAACAGCACGAAACCCTTTTCGCTTCGCTCAAGAGGGCTGAATATAGACAAGAAAACCTGCTCTAATTTGCTGAAGAGGGCTGATTTACGGTCAAAAGAACCGATTTCTCGATCTGCTAAGAGGGCTAATTTATAAAATTATATCTTTTTCGTGTTTTCCGTAGCTTGTTCTTTTGTGAGATTTGCGAAAGAAATAATGTAATTTGCTTTGGAGAGATAGTTCACATCAATACACAATTTTTTCTCAATTGAATTG
Organism: Methanosarcina sp.; assembly: GCF_049706645.1. Lineage (GTDB taxonomy): Archaea > Halobacteriota > Methanosarcinia > Methanosarcinales > Methanosarcinaceae > Methanosarcina. The sequence goes on from NZ_JBNAKP010000005.1 coordinate 105,989, forward strand.
ATGCCTAATTTATGAATTTACTTTTTACATTATAACTAAATTAGTCGAGATTTTTTACTTAAACTAGTGTTCGATCTCGTGAAAAGAGTCTAGAATCAAGAAAAACAGTATGCTTTTCCTGCATTTTAATTAGGATCGATATTAGAGTTAACAAATCTGGGGAACATGTAAAGTTTTTATAAGATGTTGATCCTATATGACCTAAGGAGAAACCTGAAGGCAAGAGTATGGATGAAGTAAAGGAAACACTAGCGAAGAATAAGTTTATTTCGGGGTTATTGGGGAAAAAAGGCGATCATAACTCCATAGCAGAGGTCGTGAAAAAGGCTAAAAGCTATTTCGATAGACCTTTGAGGACTCTCCCAGCTTATGACTCAGAAAAAGAGGGACCTCTTGTATATTTTACAGTACCTGATGGATTCAAAGAAATCGAAAGATACTGGCTTCAGGAACCTTATAGTTTTGTGTCGATCCTGGAAGACCGCAAAACAACATACTACAGGCTTATTGAACCTTCGCTCACGAAGTTTGAGAAAGAGCTCCTTGAGAGGATTTATGAGGATTTTCAGGATATCCTCATTCTGGGGTCTACACATTCCATGTTAGAAAAGGATGCGTTCCTGGTGGATAGAGCTCTCTTTCTTCTTGAACGTTATAAGGCTGACATTTCAAAAGCCGCACTTCTAAAAATTATGTACTATCTTAGAAGAAACCTGCTGGGCTACGAGAAAATCAATCCACTTCTTTATGATTCTTATATAGAAGACATTTCATGCGACGGAGTGGGAGTTCCGCTCTATATCTATCATAACAGATATCTCAATGTTGAAAGTAATATTACTTTTGAAGAAGAGGAACTTGATGCCCTTGTAATCAAGATGTGCCAGTTGAATAATAAGCATGTCTCTGTAAGCCAGCCGATAGTGGACGCGACAATTCAAGACGGCTCAAGGCTTCAAGCGGTTTTAGGGAGAGAAATTACTCCCAGAGGCAGTTCTTTTACTATCCGTAAGTTCAGAAAAGATCCGATGACTCCCATAGACCTGCTTGGCTATAAGACATGCGATCTTGACATGCTTGTATTTTTCTGGATGGCTATCGAAAATGGGCACAACATGCTTTTTGCAGGAGGGACAGCTTCAGGAAAAACGTCTATACTGAATGCTACTTCCCTGTTCATGCCTTCGACAACCAAGATAGTCTCGATCGAAGATACAAGGGAGCTTCTACTCTACCACAATAACTGGATTTCCGGGGTTGCAAGAGAGGGTTTTGCGGCAGACTCTTCAGGAGAAATTACTATGTACGACCTTTTGAGAGCTGCTCTCAGACAGCGCCCAGACTATATCATTGTGGGTGAAGTAAGAGGCAGTGAAGCCCTTACTCTTTTCCAGGCAATGTCAACAGGGCATGCAACAAGTTCAACAATGCATGCAGGAGATGTACAGACCGTTGTAAACAGGCTCACCCACCAGCCAATAAATGTGCCTAATGTCATGCTGCAGTCTCTGAATGTGCTCTGTATTCAGGAGCAGGTGTACATAGACGGAAAAAGAGTTAGAAGAACTCGGAGCCTTGTGGAAGTCCTGAATGTCGATCCTGAAACAGGAGATCTCGGCATAAATGAGCTTTTCAACTGGGAACCTTCAGAGGATTGCTTCATTAGGGTCGGAGATTCTCACATTCTACAGGAGATTATGAATGTAAGAGGATGGGATTCAGGTCAGTTAAGAACTGAGATGGAGAATCGGGGAAAAATCCTGGATTATATGTACCAAAAAAACATAAGAAATTACGTTCAGGTCTCCATTGTAGTCCAGGCATACCAGACTCATCCGAAGATGGTTATGGAAGCTGTAGAAAGTGATACCCTGCAGGATATGATACAGAGTATGGCTGCTTAAAAGAGGGAGAGCATGACTTATACTATTCTGGATGAACTGGCGTACAGGTTTTATGGGGGTTACTTTTTCAAAAATAAACGAAGCTTCCAAGATTTGAAGGTAAAAATACGCTATTCCCATATCTCTATGTCTGTGGATCAGTACCTGGCTTCCGCTTTCTTGTACTCAGTAATTGTGGGAGTTACCGGAGGAGTTTTTGGGTTATGGCTGGGACTGAAAATTTTCGGGGATCCGGTTTCCCGACTTAGCTTTTTCGTGGACCCTGTACGTGCCGACGTTGCAGGCAAATATGTATATCCTCTTGCGATTCTAGCTAGTCTTGTACTGTTTCTTGTAAGTTTTTTTGCCGTATTTCTCACGGCATATATCTATCCTTATTTCCAGGCAAATAACCGGAAAGCCTCTATAGATAAATCCATGCTTCCCTCAATAACTTACATGTATGCCCTGACGAAAGGAGGCATGTCGATTTATGACGTGTTCCGATCTTTGAGCAGGTATACATATATATTTGGCGCAACTGCGGAAGAAATTTCTTACGTTGTAAGAGATATGGACTACCTGGGAAAAGATTTCATTGGTGCCCTTAAAGCTGCCAAGGAACGTACTCCTTCCGAGATTTTTAAAGATTTTGTTGACGGATTAATCATTGTTTCAAGCAGTGGAACTATAACCGAGTACATAAGAAACAAGTCCGAGCAATATCAGGGTACGGCTGTGCTGGCAAACCGAAACCTATTGCAGAGGCTTGACGTGCTTGCCGAGATCTACGTGACCGCACTGGTTGCAGGCCCTCTTTTCGTAATGGTTACCATCGTTGTGATGCAATTTTTCCAGCCGGCTTCAGCTCAGATCCTTTACATGCTTATTTACGTGATACTACCTCTTGCAACCCTGCTTTATTTAGTACTTCTCGATACCGTGGGCGAACTTTCCATTGATCCGAAAAAAGGCGAAATTCGCAGTTTTATGATAAACCTTGCTGATATCCCGGAGATCGATTCCGGACTCAGTGAAGAGAAGGAGCAGAAAAGGAGAAAAACTTACCTGCTATACAGAGAGCTTAACAGGCTCAGAGACATGATGCTTAATCCTTACAGGACTATTCGGGACGAGCCTAGATACACGTTTTTCTTTGGAGTCCCGCTTGGTCTGTATTATCTTTTCCAACTTCCAGAAAACTTTAGAAACAGACTCCTTTCTAATTTCCATCACCTGCACATAAGTTTTGACCATGTTACGGACAGTGCTATAACGCTGATCACGGCTGTTGATGATTATTTTGTGATCTTTATTGTCGTTGCCCTTATTCCGTTTATAATTTTTTATGAAATCAAGGGTTGGCGGATGCGGAAAATTGACGAGAAAATGCCTGACCTTTTGAAAAGCCTTTCCAGCATGAATGAATCCGGGATCAATCTTGCAAACTCGTTAAAAATAATAGCTGAATCCAAAATGGGAGTCCTCAGTAAAGAACTTAAAAAGGTAAAAGAAGACATTTCCTGGGGCACTTCCACATCCAGAGCCCTTATGAATCTTGAGAGAAGCATCAGAACACCTTCTTCAAGCCGAATTCTCCATATTCTCGTAAAAGCAAATGAGTCTACAAGTGACCTCAAAAGCGTACTCTCGATTACTGCTAAACAGGTTAGAAATGACGAGGACATGAAAGTAGAGCGCTCATCAGCAATGGTGGTCTACGTTGTTACGATCTATGTATCCTTTTTCACCTTCCTGTTCATAGTCTATGTCCTGGCTACAAACTTCTTCCCGCAAACGGCTGCGTTCTCAACTTCTTCACAGGGAATGGCTGGAATCGGCGGATATTTTAATGTAGAAGAGTACACCATGCTCATGTTCCATTCATCCCTTGTACAGGCTTTTACGTGCGGAATTGTTGCCGGAAAGATGGGACAGGGTTCTGCGTATCTGGGCCTGAAGTACAGTGTCAGCATGATGATAATAGCTTACGTGGTTTTCACAATGTTTGTTTGAGTCTTGTAGAGAAATTGAGGGATCGATCCGAAGAAGCCCTCGATTTCATTCTTCTTTTTGACTTGAAGGGATAAATAGTTCAAAAGCGCCCCTAATCGAAGTATAAACCTGCATAAAATATACAAAAGCCTGCGAATTGTTTAGAAATTCCGGCCACTTTTATGATCCCCATGAAGGCAAAGACTAACCTCAGCCGATCCCTGTACAGTATTTCCTTTTTCTAAAACGGGGTTCTGAGGCTAACGGTTGATATTATTCCCGAGGGGCTAAATAGCATTTAGGGCGTTTCTTTTCCCGCGCCTTTGCCCGGCTGGAACTAGGCAGCTTCTATTAAATGGAGATAGAAACCCCAGCCGCGCTGGAGATATCGAAGATCAAAATATCAACTCTTTATAGTGGACAACACAAAAAGCAAAAGTTTTTACATTGACGCTGCAAAACCGCCGAAAAAAATCGTCATTTTCAAAACAGTATTCACAAAAGCTCATAAAACCAAAATTTAAATTAATTAGTTTGGATATTCCAGTAAAAAAAAATACATGAAAACTTGATCTTAAAATTGGATTCATTAGAGCTTTTAATAGTGATAATAGTTCTGTAAAAGTCTATGCTTGAGAGTTTTAATTCTTGATACATTTTTTGGGTGACATAATCCATATAATATTAATAAAAACCATACAAAGAGACTAAATAGGGAAAAAAATTCAAGATAGAAGCAAATTGAGTAAAGAAAGAGAAAAAGCACCTTAATCAGGTGCTTAAATTTGTTTTTAGAATCTTACATCCTTGTCGCAAATAAGCTGACTGGTTGCTACATCGATGAATTTGATATTGACAGTATCACCAGACTTAACGTTAGGAGTCTTAGTCGAATCCATGGCTGTCAACGGCAGTGTCTTTACATCACCAACGCTCATAGTATTAAGGCTCGTAGCACCAATCTCAACAGCGTCAGCACCTTCAAGGGAAGCCATAACTTTTGTTTGTTTGTCTGTCTCGAAATGAATAGAATCTCCGCCAAGATGCTCTATTTTTACAGATACTGGAGCAGGAGTAGCAGTAGTAGTACTAGCTGATTTAATATCGAGGTTTGTCTGCGGTGCGGATTGTGCAGTTCCCTGTCCAAAGACGGCAGATCCAATTGCGGCAGCGAGGATGACGGTTATTGCAACCATCAGAATGACACCGATAACCGGGGAAACTGCTTTATTATTCATAATCAATTTCTTGAAATCCATATATTTCTCCCTCCAGATCAAAGGTATTTGGACAGGAAAGCCTGCCAGATACTTTAAACACTAAAATGCATAATCAAACTATTTTTAATTTTTTAACGTTATGCTATCTTATTCTTCGTTTCTATTTAAATTTTTGCTCAATGTTTTAAAATATTGTTTGTGCCTACTGATTGACTTTTTTCATCAAGGCATTTAGTCGCAGTCGGGCTTTAATAATTTTTGTACATTGTATTAATATTCAAAAACTCAGCCATATTTATTAATCTCCATAAAGGCAAAGACTACAATCCCAGACAACACCATACAGTATTTTCCCTTTTCCAAAAAACATGTTCTGCAGCTAAACGGTTGATATCATTCCCGAGTAACCTGAATAGCATCTTTCGCTCGTTCTTTTCCCGGGCAGATGCACGGCTGGAGCCAATCGGCTTCGATTAAATGAAGATAAAAAACTTAACCGCAGTCAACGCAGAAAATATTTGCACATAAACAAGAAAGATAACTGTGAATGACGCTTGAAAGTGCGGTTAATTATTGAGTTGCCTATAATCCCAGACAAAAGTTGAACAACCTACAGCCCGGAAAACACGGAAGAAAGGAGGTATTGGCGCAGAAACTTTTGTGCTTCCCGTATTTTCCGTGGTTAATGTGTCCTGATTGAGTTCTTCTATGCCCTTCGTGGTTAAATCTAGAGTGAGTTAGAACCACTGAAAGCACAGGAAACACAGAATAAAGGAAATGAGGGCACAGAGATTTCCGTGCTTTCCCTGTTTTCCATGGTTATAGGGTCTGATTGGATTTTTCCTGCACGTCTGTGTTTTTCGTAGTTATAAAACATGTAGTGATTTAAGTGTAAATATTTACTTTTTAAACTATAATTAGTTTTTAAAAGTGTAATTACTTGAGTTTACTATAGAAGTAATTCTGTAAAAGTCCGTGCCTGAAGATAACAAGAAAATTCCTGAAAAAAGCAACTGAATAAAAGAAAGAGGAAAGCACCTTATTGAGGTGCTTAAATTCCTGTTTAGAACCTTACATTTTTGTCACAGATGAGCTGATTGGTTTTTACATCGATAATTTTGATATTGACAGTATCACCAGAACTAATGTAATCAGTAGTACCAGTATCCGTAAGCTGAGCACTAGACGATGTAACCAACTTGAGTGTCTGAACATCACCAACATCTAAGGGATCAGTAAGACTACTAACGTCAAGCGTTTTAGAATTTCCATCATTAACAGATGCCACAACTTTTGTTCCGGATGCAAAATTAATTGTGTCTCCGCCAAGGTGCTCGATTTTTATAGATGCTACATTACCAGTATAACTAGTAGCAGCGCCGATACCGGCTTGTTGAATATCTAGATTCGCCTGTGGTGCGGATTCGGCAGTTCCCTGTCCAAAGACGGAAGATCCGATTGCTGCGGCGAGGATGACGGTTATTGCAACCATCAGGATAACACCGATAACCGGGGAAACTGCTTTATTATTCATAAACAATTTCTTAAAATCCATATGTTTCTCCCTCCTGGTTAAATGTATTCGGACAGGACAGCCTGCCAGATACCTTTAACACCTGAAATGCATAGTTAACATTCTTTAATTTTTTACTTCATATCATCCTACTTTTCATAAGTATATAAATTTTTGCTGAATGTGATATAGGATTGTTTACTCTGACTTATTGATTTATTTCAGCAAGATATCTATTAGCAGTTCTACTTTAATAATTTTTCTCAGACAGTCAGGTTAATATTCAATTAGAAACAGTTTAGAAAGTTGATAATTAAATTTTTAGAAGGTGATTTTTATCGTGCAGGGTAAAAAGTTCAGGGCACTTGGCAAGAACTGCCAGGCAGTTTCAGAGGTATATGGGCAACTACTCATGATAAGTATAGTCGTTATAGCCCTTTCTGGAGTAGCCATGGCCGTTTTTTCCGATGGGGGAGCTGTGAAGCCGGAACATACTCCGAATACAGACCTGCGTGAAAATCTCAATATAACTACCAACTACGTGTATATCACACATAGCGGAGGAGAAACCATTGATCTGTCAGCAATCAAAATAGCAATCTACGTCGAAGGACAGCCGATTCCTAAGTCTCCGTTTGACAGTTCTACCTTCACAGTCAAAAAATTGGATCCTAATGCCCCTGATTCCAGTAAAAATATTTTCATGCTTGGGGATTGCATTGCAATTGATACTGGTTACGACCTCAAGAGTAGTCAAGACATAGACATGTTCTTTGTGGACATACCATCTCAGCAGGTGATCCAGAAAGCAGTGCTTCAGAACGGTAACAGGGAAAGTAACTTCCCTTACTGGATTACTCCTCACCCTTATGGGAGTATATATGATAACTCTACAAAAGAATGGCTGCCCACCGAGCTGGTTGACGGAATCGGTGACAACATACAGACGGATTGTCAGATGTATAAAGACCAATGGTCTAGTGAAAATTTCACTTTTGGTATAGATGAATATGGATTGGACCTTAAAAATCCGTTAACAAAAGTCCTTTTAAAAATAGTATATACAGCACACGACTTCAGCCAAAAAGACTTGACGCTTGAAATTAACGATAAAAACCCGGATCAATGGATAATTGTTGCTGGGCCTGGCATGCCTCTATATAAAGACACGACTACTTGCGATGAGGAGTTGTATCCAATCGATATTACAAGTCATGTAGGTACAGTCGAAGAACTTAGAAATCTTACAGTCAGATTTTCAGCATTTGGTAAGGCAGCCAGTGACAATAAAATTGGCTGGGTTGATTTTATTGGTATTCACGTGGAGAGCTAACTCGATAAGGAGTTAAAGCCAGGGGGTTGAGATAAATGAGAAATTACGATGAAAGCAGGTCCAGATCAGGAAAAAAGATTTTTTCCAATTCTGAATCTGCAACAGCAACTGTTATTGGGGCAGTAATGCTGCTAGGAATCATATTTTCGGTATTAACTATCCTATGGGTAGAATGTATCCCGGATTGGAAAAACGATGCCGAATACTCTCATATGGATGATGTATGGGAAGATATGGCAGAACTTAAGTCAAGAATAGATGTGATGTCAATCGTCCTGGCTTCAAACTCATATTTCTCCCCTCTTGATGATATGTATTCAAATTCCTCTCCTATTAATCCCCTATATTCAAATTATGCAGTCCCCAAGTTTGTAACGAGTGTGTCTTTCCATATGGGCGGCGGAGACATTCCATATATAGGCTCAATGAAGTCCAGTGGGACTCTTGCTGTAAACAAGGGTAAATGCGTGATGAGCATAATAGTAAATCCTGATACCGTTCCTAAAGTCATATCTCTCGATTGTGGCACTGTTACTTACACTTCTCAGAATAATCACTATGTGGATCAGGTTTTCAGTTATGAAAACGGAGCCGTGATCCTTAACCAGAACGAGCAGTCAGTTATGATGCTCTATCCTTCGATCCACTTCTCCAATGTATCAACCAGTGGACATCACGAATATAATGTTTCGATAAACACGGTAAGTGTCTGTCAGGATCCCCATGCTCCCCTTGAAATGATTTCTTCAAATAGCGAGGGCTCCCTCCGCCTTACAGGAATTAATTACAAATCACTATTTGATAGTGAGAGAGGTGACCTGGGCTATGATAGTAAGACTGGCGAATTGGTGAGCGTAGACAAGTTTATACTGATAATTACTTCAAACTATCCAGAGACTTGGATGCAGTATTTTAATAACACGATGGAAGATTCAAAAATAGGCTCGGAAAAATACAACGTTGAAAGGCTGACTGGTAACAATGTGCGTTTTACTTTCACTGTAACACCAGAAACAAGCACAGGAAAAGATAAAAAGCCTTCAAATCCTGACATCCTGAGGCTGTATGTAAGTGAGACCGAGGTCAAGGCCGAGCCCGGAATCGGCTTAAGCTGAGATAAATTTGAAGGTAAAATAGAATAAAAACTTAAGAATAAATAAAAGTCACAACTCAAGGGTCTGGAAAATGCTCCCTAAAATCATTATGACAAGAAAAGAGACTGGAGATAGGAAAGAGGGTGGCATGTCCCGTTTTTCAAAGTCTGAATCTGCTGCTGCAACAGCTCTCGCAGCAGTGTTGCTCTTAGCTCTCGTATTTACAATGATTGCAGTAGTCAAGCTTGAATATGTTCCTGATTGGAAAAACGCCGCTGAAAGGGACCATATGTATAATACATTGGATGACATGGCGGGAGTGAAAACAAATATCGATATACTTTCCAGGCTCACGAAATTAAACAATTATTCGAGTCATAATATTTCGGTAAATGTGCCAGTTGATATGGGGGGAGGGCAAATCCCTTTTTTAGAGCCTTCGAAATCGGATGGAAAATTTGAAGTGAATACCGAAAGGTATGCAATGACAATAGTACCGCGCAGTCCTTCCCAAACGATAAAGCCTTATACTCTTGAGTGTGGAGGAGTCACCTGCTACTCTGAAAACAGGCAGTATCCGGATCAGATCTTCAGGTATGAAAACGGAGCCTTGATTCTTGCTAACGATAAAGGCTCGGTGATAAGGCAGCCGCCTACATTCACTATAATAAAAAACGAAACTAACAACAATTGCACAGTCATAATTCAGGCAGTTCAACTTTCAGGCAAGCGTGATTCTATTTCCTCAAATACTATCATTCCACTTAAACTAACAGGATACACAACAGAATCTGTGTACGATAGCAATAATTCAAGTATAAGTATCAACGCCTTTAACCTGACAATTGCTACAAGGTATCCGGGCGCGTGGATTGCATATTTCAATAAAATTGCGCAAGATAAAAACCTCACAGATGGAGAAGATTATACTGTCCAATATCTGAATGGTTCCGGCCATGTGCGATTCTCTTTCCTGCCCAATAGCACCAAGACCCTTGAAAGGTTCTATATAAGTAAAGCCACAATAGGTGCCGAACTTGGAACCGTAAGTAATTTCACAGGACTTACGCAGTTGAACTGAGAAATCAATAGCATTAAACCTCCAGCTGTTTAAAACACTAAACCAGTCACAACCCCGAAGTTGCTTGATATTGTACTTCAAGTGCGTAAGTCCTATTTCAGTTATGATCACAGCACAGATGTGATTGGAAATATGAAGAAATTATATTATTTTAATACAGTTTCTGTTACAGGAGTAAACTTATCTGCACTGATGGACTATGGCTCAGGAGTGAATATTTCAACACAAAGCACAGGAGAACCTTTTGGTACATATTCGTTCTCTAACTATTATCCCTACAATCTTAACAGTCCACTAAACTTAACATTTGGATTTAATAACTCCACAAAACTCGAACCTTACCCACCTAATTCAGTTACATTGATAATGATTTATCAACCTACATTTAATAGTCCATCATATCAGAGTATGACTATCGCAGGTAAAGCGCTTCCAATAATGACCGGTAATAGTCAAAATACCTGGTATTTATACAACCAGACTACCAATATATCAATAAGCGATCCATCAAACCTTACATTCAATCTAAAAATTAACTCGGCAAGTGGAAATGGAAAAAACATAAACATCGACTACCTTGCAGTCTACCTTAGCTGACGGAAAAGAAAAAGGCATATGGGTACATATGTTCGCCATACACTGAAAAAGCGAGAAAACAGATCCATATGCCTGAAAAATACACAATTTCTTACCCTGCGAAAAGAATCCATTCTGACGGCAGGGCCGAAGATGTTAAAGTGCTGCTCGCAAGGGAATGCCCTGTTAAACTTTTTCTCGACGGAAATTTCTTTACGACCCTTTTCGCCTCTCCACTCGAACTGAAAGAGCTTGCAGTCGGCCACCTTATCACAGAAGGAGTTGTAAGTTTCAGGGAAATTGAAAACGTTGAGATAGAAGGCGGCGAAGTTCATATCCTGACCCGAAAGGATAAACCGGCCCTCAGCACCAGAACCGCCGAGGAAGCCGGAGAAGCTGAAAAAGAAGAAAAGGCCAGCAGAGGAATTTTTGTTGATTCTGGCTCCGTTTTTGAGTCGCAAGCCGTCTTTGCAGGTATAGAATACCTTGAATCTGAAACCTACAAACTAACCAGAGGGACCCACCTGGCAGCCCTGATAGACAGAAAAGGAAAACTCGCAATCCAGATTGTCGATATCGGGAGGCACAACGCCATAGACAAAGCCATAGGAGCTGCCCTTCTCAAGGGCTTCGACCTCTCACAACATTATATGCTCTCCACAGGCAGGCAGCCCGCCTATATGGTCACAAAAGCAGCAAGGGCAGGAATACCTCTTATCGCCACCAAAGCCATGCCCTTCGACTCAGGCGTTGAAGCCGCAAAAAAAGCAAATATATGCCTTATAGGCCAGCTTAGAAAAGAATCAATGCTCATCTTCGCCAGCGAGTGGCGGGTCACAACCCTTTTCAAAAAAGGCTTGACCGAAAATCCCAACTCTTTTTAAGAAGGGTCCCGTCTCCCGAGACGGGATTCGGGCGGCTGGCTCTAACTTATGCGTTTAGCTTCTTCAGTAACCAGGCCATATTCTGACCCAGGGTCTGCATTGTCCGAATGCCTTCTTCGTCTTTTTCAACATCCCCTTCGACAAGCCCGATTCCCATATTCCAGTAGCTTGATCCCGGGATTATCATCTGGGAAATTGTGAAAAAATGGTTGATGGAGTCAAAAACATGAATCGATCCCGCCCTTCTTACTGCAACGACTGCTGCTCCTACTTTATACCTGAACATTTCACTGTTGGCTTTAGCAACGAAACCTGCCCTGTCGATCAGGGCTTTAAGTTCGGGAGTCAGGTCTGCAAAATAGGTGGGTGAAGCCAGGATTATCCCATCGGCTTCGAGCATCTTTTCAATGCATTCGTTGACTATATCTTTGTCAATTACGCATTTTTTGTCTTTGCTCTCATGACATTTCCCGCAGGCTATGCAGCCGTGAATGCTCTTTCCTCCAACCTGCACGGTTTCGGTCTCTATTCCTTCCTTTTCAAGTTCTGCGAGAACGTGCTTTATAAGAGCAGCCGTATTCCCTTCCTTTCTAGGACTTCCATTAAACGCAACAACTTTCATTTCTACACTCCTCACGTGCACTATTTTTATTTCTTCTCATTCATTCCCTTTCAGGCTTTTTCCTATATTCCAGGCAGCTCCGGCATAGTCTCCCACAGTCCAATAACTGTTGTCAGGCATGGTAAGGAGCAGGGGTTCCATTTTCTTGATGTCGGGCTTCCCCTGGGTGAGATAACTTTCTTCGGAATAAGCGGCAACAATTTCCCCCACGAAAAAGTAATTTGTTGGAAATTCCAGGCTTTCGGCCAGCCTGCACTCAAGGTTCAGGGTGCACTCTTTGATCATAGGCGCTGTTTCTAATTCCCCGTAGAATACCCCAAACAGCTCTGACTTGTCAATCTTCTCTCCGGAAACAAGCCCACAGTAATCGGTTTCCCGAACCATTTCAGCACAGGGAAAATTGAGGCTGAAACTCCTGTTTTCCTTTATACCATGCGGCGTATAATGGGATTTGTGGACTCCCACTCCAATCATGGGAGGGTTTGCATTTACGCGGCTGACCCAGCCAAGGGCCATAAAATTAGCTTTTCCTTTAACGTTAGCCCCTAGAAGGGTTACTGGCATGGGATAGACGAATATGTTGTTATTAATCTTGATTTTCTCTGTCGTGGCTACTTTCCCCCTTCCGACTTACGTATTCACTATTGTATCGAGCCTGATACTGCTCTTTCTGAAAAGTGCTCGGGAGTAGAATTCAAGGAATGAAACAGATAAACCACACCCGGATAAATTGTAGCCAGATAACTCAGAGCCAGGTAAAGCGCAATCTGTAATTCACAGTTGAATAACCACAGCTGAATAAATCATACTGGAAAATCATAGCTAGATAAACCAGGTAAATCACAGTGTTTTTCTGTATATATTAACCTCAGTTTCTTTTTCAAGATATTCTGAAAACAAAGGAAAGATTTCCTTAAAATGATTGGAGTTTAAGTGTTGGTCCAAGCTTTTTTCATCTTTCCACTCTTCTAAGAACGTCAGGACTCCTGAATCCTCCATTTCCTGATATAGCCCATATTCTATGCAGCCTTCTTCTTTTAATGTTGCTTCAATAAGGTTTTTACACAACCCCATGAATTCCTGAGCCTTCGCAGGTTTGACGTAATTTTTTGCAACCACTCTTATTGTCAATAAATCACCAGCTTCTTAACAAAATATGGCTTCATTCTCCCTTCAGGCCGTACCTGTTGTGATAAACTTTCTCTTCTCTGTACCGGTTCTCAGGTTCGGGTTTCTGGTCAGGATAACCTACCGGTACAAAAGCCAGAGGAATTACATGTTCAGGCAGTCCCAGGGCTTTTTGAAAACCTTCAACCCGGTCCTTTACAGGATAAATTCCGGTCCAAACTGCCCCAAGCCCGGCAGCATGAGCTGCAAGCAGGAGGTTCTGGGTAGCTGCTGAGCAGTCCTGAACCCAGTATCCGGGAGCCTTTTCAAGCGTTATATCTCCACAGACCAGGATTGCAAGAGGAGCTTCCCTGCACATGCCCGCGTAGGGACTGAACGTGGGAATCTCATCAAGGAGTCTCCTATCATCGATAACAATGAAGACCCAGGGCTGGGCATTGACTGCAGACGGAGCGCTCATGGCAGCCTGGAGCATTTCGGTAACAAGCTCTTGCGGAACCGGCCGGTCTGTGTATTTTCGAATGCTTCTCCGAGTGTGAATTGCTTCAAGAGTATCCATACGAGTGCCTCCTTTCTTCTTTTTAGAAAAAAGATGGGTGTAGAAGTCCGTGGACTTCGTTCTCAGTATTTCTTTCAGGATTTCTTTCTTTATTCTTCCTTACGTGAACAGATTAAAGCCTGTGTTTTTCGCTTTTTCCATAAGCTCAATATTCTCTTTTACTTCTCCAGGAGCGTGATAGCCAACCCCTACAAGGGTATCCTTTACGTCCATACACATGAAGCTGGAAATTTGCCCTTTGAACTCCTCATAGACCCCTTTGAAAGCTGCCGGATCAGGAGCTCCCTGAGTTCCTATAATCACGGCTTTCTTCCCGGCAGGGAGGCGGGGTGAGAAGTCCGCGTTTATAAGGGAATAACAGCGGTCAAGGAAGAGCCGCATCTGGCCTGTAAACTGCCCAAAGTAAATCGGAGAACCGAAAATAACTCCGTCCGCTAATGCAAGCTCATCGAATACTTCCATAAGGTCATCTTCAAGCTTGCATCTGTCGTGGCTCTTACAATAGTCGCAGGCCTGGCAGCCTCTATAGTTCATCTCGTTGAGAATAAATGTCCGGGTTTCGGCACCCGCTTCGGCTGCGCCTTCCAGGACCTGCTGAACAAGAATATTCGTATTTCCATTCTTTCGGGGACTTCCAACAATACCTATAACTTTCATTTTATTCATCCTCTAATTTCTTAAAATGAATCTTACCTGAGTTTAGTTTCTCTTGAACTTACACCGGATTAATTTTTGAACTTATGCCGGATTCTTCTTTTTTAAGTAGACGTATTTATTTAATATCTAATTTGCAGCAACTATACTTATATACTATACATACAATCCGGATACTAACTAACAAAATGGATACTATGTGAGCATATGGCAAGTGAGATACGGAACAATAAGCACTACCAGTGTCCTGTGGAAGCAACCCTGGAGGTAATCGGAGGCAAATGGAAACCTATTATCCTCTGGCAGTTGAGGACAGAAAAACTGCGTTTTTCAGGGTTGCAGCAAAGCATGCAGGGTATTTCCCCCAAAATGCTTACGAAACAGCTCAGGGAACTTGAGGAAGATGGGCTTATTCTCAGGGAGGTCTATCCCGAGATTCCACCTAAAGTTGAATACTCTCTAACCGAATTCGGAAAGACCGTGCTTCCGGTCCTGGACGCTCTTTGCAAATGGGGAAATGAGTACCTTGGAAGAGAATGTGCACTGGATAAGCTATAACTCCCTGGCAGAAAATGAATAACGATTAGAAAAATAATCCATGAATAAGAATAGACTGAGAATAAAGGTAGATTAATAATTAAGAGTAGATCCCGATAAACACCAGTTATTCAACAGGTAGTTTTCTGCTCCGGGTTCATGTGGGTTTTCGGGGTAATCTCCGAAAAGTTTTAAAGTGACAAACGCCCACGCAACAAGTAAAAGTAAATCCTGTTTCTGTATCTCAAGGTTAGTATAGGATTCTGCTTTTATCCGGAATATATAACAAATTCGAATATACTCACACTAAGCGAATTTAGAATATTTACAACACTTCTCTAACATTACTTCTTTGATAATATCCAGAAACATTTAAAAATTTTGACAGTCCAATCCCTGAATGATGGACAGGTAAGAAAGTCACCGAGAACATCGAAAATCGGAGAGTACCAGGTTAAACGTATGACGCAGAAGAACGGATATATGCGGTATTTTACAAAACAAAGTTGCTATCCTAACCAGGCAGAAGCCATGGAGAAAATTCATTCGGCTCTCCTGCAGGAGAAAATCGTGCTCTTTGAGGGGGCTTGCGGGACAGGCAAGACTTTGAGTGCACTTGCTCCGGCATTGAGTGTGGGGAAAAAACTCAATAAGGTCGTTATTATAGTCACCAATGTCCATCAGCAGATGGTTCAGTTTATAACCGAGGCAAGAGAAATCTCCCAGGGCAACGATATAAAAACAATCGTATTTAAGGGCAAAACGTCGATGTGTCCTGAAAACCTCGATTACGAAGAATGCAAGCTCAAAGGGGAAAACACCTACGATCTCCTTGACCTTGAGCGGGAAGTTTCTTCAAAAGAAAAAGAGCTCAAGGATGCCTATGAAAAATACAAAAGGACAAAAGATCCTTCCCTGTACGGCCTGAGAAACGAGCTTGAAAAAGAACTCAATGAAGCCAGGAAAAAAACTCAGGCTTTGAGAAACAATTCCTGCCCAAAGCTTTATGAAGTCCTGAAGTTTGAAGGAAATGAATTTTCCACCTGGCTCTTTTCCGATGTGAGAAGTCCGGAAGACGTACTGGAATATGCAGAAGACCGGGATATGTGCGGGTATGAGTTGCTTAAAAAAGAACTCAAAAATACCGAACTTCTAATCTGCAATTTTCATCACGTACTCAGTGCCGAAATTTTCATGACTCTGCTTAAATGGCTTGAACGCGACCCTGAAGATATTATCCTGATTTTTGACGAGGCACATAATATTGAAGCATCTGCCCGTTCCCATTCTTCAATAATGCTCTCGGAACTTACTATTGAAAAAGCCCTTTCGGAAGTAGGCGAGACTCCCGAACCTGAAAATTCCCCTCTCTTCAGGGCAGGAGCTAGCTCAGGAGGGGGCATTCCTCTTGACCAGGACTATGCGGCCCGGCTATATGCGAAAAAGCTGTTTACCTGCCTCCTGGGCTCCCTGAGGGATACATATGACTCAAAATTGAAATTCGGGGAAAAGAACAGGCTTGGAAAGAACTGGCAGGATATTCAGATAAGTGACCCTTATGAGCGCCTTGACATCCTGAAAGCCCGCTTCTTGCGGGACGCAATAAAGGAAGGTTTTGGGGATGAGGAAAAGGTGCTGACCCGGCTGCGGGATATTGGCGAGTTCGGAGGAAGGCTGGAAGAGATTTATGCGGAAAATTACAAGAAAGGGCTTCTTTCCGTTCCGAAACGTTCCCAGATCCGGTACGTTGCCGATTTTCTATCCTCTTACCTTGTGCTTTCGGACAGGCAGAATTATTACCCGATCGTCAACGTGCGCAGGGATTTCAAAAGCGATAGGGTAGCCGGCAGGATTGAACTCTTCACGTGCATCCCTAAAAACGTGACCCAGCCTTTGCTTGATTCTGTTTATACGGCAGTGCTTATGTCGGCTACACTCCGGCCCTTTGAAATGATAAAATCCACACTTGGCGTTTCAAGGGAAGTGGAAGAAATTTCCTACGGCACGACCTTTCCCAGGGAAAGAAGGCTTACACTTGCGGTTTCGGTCCCGCCCCTTTTTGCAAAAAATCGGGACAGCCACGAGACGCTTGAGAACCTGAAAGAAGCCCTGCTTGCAGCTACTGTAGCATCAGCCGGAAACGTAATTATCTATTTCCAGAGCTATGCTGAAGCGCTCCGCTATACCAAACTCCTTGAGCCTGAGCTTTCTATTCCTATTTTTCTTGATGAGACAGGGGTTTCAGCCCAGGAAATCCGGGAGGAGTTTTTCAGAATAGGGGAGCAGGGAGGAAAAGCCGTACTTATAACCTATATCTGGGGGACATTGAGTGAAGGCGTTGACTTCAGGGATTCGAGAGGCAGGACAGTAATTGTGGTTGGAGTGGGATATCCGGCCCTAAACGACCGTATCAAAGCTGTCGAGTCTGCATATGATACGATTTTCGGCTGTGGCGAAGGCTGGGAGTTTGCGGTTCAGGTGCCGACAATCCGGAAGGTCAGACAGGCAATGGGCAGGGTAGTACGTTCTCCGGAAGATTTTGGGGTGAGGATTCTCCTCGATTCCCGTTATCAGGGTTCCCAGGTGCGTAGACTCGGCAAATTTTCGGTTTTTGACTATTTCCCGCCTGAAGAAAAGAGAGAGTTCATTGATATTGCGCCCAGGGATGTGGGAAGTCTCGTGGAGGAGTTTTTTGCACAGGTAACAGGTAATCCGGAAAAAACGGAGCCTGAGTCCCCGGCTTCAAGTCGGGTGGATCTCGGGAGCCTTGCTGAAAAGCTTTGAAACCCTTTGAGCTGAATATTCTAAAACGTAGACTGTTAATCTGGAAACTGACATTGTTATCGGATAAAAAAGAGTTGCCTGTCGTTCATATTTGAACTTCAGGCATTAAATTGTTTATTAAACAGATTTTTTGCAACCTTGTTTTATAAAGCTTTTACTTATGTTATTTTTATATAATTGGCTCTTGTTTTCATAGCAGTGCCGGCCGCATTACTTGCACTAAGCGTTACCGAATAGGTTCCTGCTTTTGAATATGTGTGTCTTGGTTTCTGTACTGTTGAATACGTTCCATCCCCAAAATTCCAGTTCCATTCAGTAGGTGTGTTTGTACTTGCGTCTGTAAAAGTGATGGTTAGAGGAGCCGTTCCTGAGGTTCGTGACCCCCAGAAGCTTACAACAGGTATAGTTGCATTCGTTGTACTGTTTGCTGTCACTTTTATGTAACCGGATTTCGTTGTCGTGTTATTACCTGCAGAGTTGCTTACCGTAAGCGCTACAGTGTAATCCCCGGCTGTCGAATAAGTATGGACAGGGTTCTGGACGGCTGAACTAGTTCCGTCTCCAAAATTCCAGTTCCACGCATTAGGTGTTCCTGTACTGCTGTCAGTAAAGGTCACACTAAGAGGCGTATTTCCAGAAGTCGGGGATGCCGAAAACGCAGCAGTCGGTGTCTGCAAAGACGCTGCTGTCACTTTTATATAATTGGCTCTTGTCTTCGTAGCAGTGCCGGCCGCATTACTTGCACTAAGTGTTACCGAATAGGTTCCTGCATTTGAATAAGTGTGCCTTGGTTTCTGTACTGTTGAATACGTTCCGTCCCCAAAGTTCCAATTCCATGCAGTAGGTGTGTTTGTACTTGCGTCGGTAAACGTGATGGTTAGAGGAGCCGTTCCTGAGGTTCGTGACCCCCAGAAGCTTACAACAGGTATAGTTGCATTCGTTGTACTGTTCGCTGTCACTTTTATGTACCCGGATTTCGTTATCGTGTTATTACCTGCAGAGTTGCTTACCGTAAGCGCTACAGTGTAATCCCCGGCTGTCGAATAGGTGTGGGCAGGGTTCTGGACGGCTGAACTAGTCCCATCCCCGAAATTCCAGTTCCATACTGCAGGTGTGTTTGTACTCGCATCAGTAAAACTCACACTTAGGGGTACGTTTCCCGAAGTAGGGGATGCCGAAAACTCAGCAACCGGGACCTGCGAAGTTGTTCCCTGGACTTTTATATACTCGGCTTTTGTTGTCGTGTTACTTCCCTGAGCATTCGTTGCCGTAAGGGTCACGGTGTAATTTCCTGCACTTGAATAAGTGTGTACAGGATTCTGTTGTGTAGAATTTGTTCCGTCTCCAAAACTCCATACCCATGAAGTTGGTGCGCCTGTACTTTTATCAGTAAAACCGGCATTCAAAGGTGCAATTCCTGAGGTGACATTACTGCTGAAGTCTGTAACAGGGAGTATTGGAGCAGATCCAGGAGTTACAAGAGGCAGGTAATCCGAGTAGATGCTGCCTGTTATACTAGTATAAGCGGAATCGGAAATTCCGTCTCCATCTCTGTCCACTGCAGTTTGTGAAAATCCTGTGCCATCAGGTTTTCCCCAGAAGTTGCCTCCGATATATGGCCCACCAACAATATTAGTACCTGCTGTTTTTGCAGTGCTGTAGGAGTTTCCTTGCCCGCTTCGAATGGTCATATTAACGTTATTGAAGTAATTATCGTAAATGCGGTTTTTGTCGCTCAGGCCGCAAATAAAGAAACCGAAAACACTGTTACTTTGAACAGTGTTACTTGAGATAGTGTTCTCGTCAGATGTGCCTAAGTAAACTCCCCTCTGATTATCCGAAGCCGTGTTTCCAGAGATGGTATTGCCTGTGGAACCTTGAAGCGCAATCCCGTATTCTCCACTATTGGCAGCATTATTCCTTGATATTGTGATCCCACTGGACTTAAGGAGATAAATCCCACGCGAGTTATTCAAAAGTTTATTGTTCTCAATTATACAGTTACTGCATGAGGACAGATTAATTCCTGCATAGCTGCTGCTTGCTCCAATAATCTTGAATCCATTGATTTTTATATTACTTCCTTGCAGAAGGAGCACATTAGTGCCTTTACTCCTGGCTTTAATTATCGTATCATCAGGGTTTCCAGATTCTGAACGGATTGTAAGATTACTTTTGCTTACTTTGAGACTTTCGGTATATGTTCCGGGTTTTACGGTTATCACGTCGCCTGAACCCGAATTATTAACAGCGTTTTGTATCGAATTTCCTGGCTGGACAATAATCTCAGCCGCCATTCCGATACCCGATATTAATACTAAAATGAGAAAAGCTACTAGTAAAGTGGTTAATTTATTTATTCAAATTCCTCCTCCATTAAAAGAAGTTTTGGGCGAGACTTCTACTATTATTAAATAAAACCTATACCGGATGCCCATATGAATGCACAAATGTAAGGATATGTGCTTATTCAAAGAATTTATTTGCAGGTAGTAAAATTCTTTAGCTAAATCAATTTAATGAACTGAGAATTAAAATATAAAACAATATAAATGTGCTGATTTTAAATAATACTCAAATCTCACGATTATTATGTACTGATTTCTTAAGTTATTTTGCCTGTAAACAGATAATTCAGGTTATTAACTTGATTTAACTCCTTTCTTTCCTTTTCAACTTCTGAAATCGTCTTAGTTAATTAACTGCTGATCGTCTTTAAAATCAGCAGTAACTGCCTGCATAGATGGAAAGCGATTTCCATTATGTTTCCGGAAATTGAACTGACAATTGGAAAAGGAAGAAAATAATGAGAAAAACCGAGTATAAAATATAAGATCAAGAAATGAAATTTCTCTGAAATATCTTTAAAGTCTCCGAGTACACAAATAAAATGAAAAATCAGACCTCAAAAAGAAAAAGTAGCTTTTAAAAGGAATTAGATACGTTCCTGAAATTGAAACTGCCTTTAAATCCGTCGATGCAGGATTAGTTAAATATGATTAACTCCGAACTTAATTTATCTAGTATTTGTTTAAATTAGATTGGAAATAAAAAATTATAGAAAACCTTTATTATCCTTATAGACAAACAATATACAAAAAAAGGGGATGGAACGTTGGGTGTAGAAGACACTATTAAAGAAATTGCATGCGAACTTGAGAGAATCGCGACTACCAAAACCGTAGTAGGAGACCCTATTACTGCTGCCGGGAAAACAATTATTCCAATTTCAAGAATTAGTTTGGGTTTCGGAGCAGGTGGAGGGGAGGGCAAGAAAGATACTGAATCCGGATACGGAGGCGGCGGCGGCGCAGGTGCGAAGATAGAGCCTGTGGCATTCATTATGCTTTCCGAAGAAGAAGCCAGAATCTTCCGAATCTCTGAGCGAGGCGATGCCGGATCAATCCTTAATGCGATTCCTGATCTTGTGCCGGAAATTATGGACAAGCTCAAAGGCATGAGAGGCAAGAAAAAAGAAGAAAAATTCCAGGAAACGGTAGTTAAAGAAAAAGAAGTTCCGGAAAAGGAAACCGTAGAAGGAACCGAAGTCAAGATTGAAGAAGGGGGATGCTTCCACTAAACTTTCTGGAATTTAAACCCTTTCAAGGGATTTTTTCCAGGGACCGGAACTAACAAATCTGGGCTTTCAGGATAGTCAGGACTATCCTTTTCTCCCAAACCTGTTTAATATGTTGGTAATCTCTCTTCTCCTGCTGGTTTTTCTGTTTATTTTATTTCTGCTTTCTACAGCAATAGGCCTCACTTTCAAGCTTAAGGCTCTAAGTCTGGAAGATAAGAAAGAATTCAGAGGCCTATTCACTGTAAAATGGCTGCTCTTCTCCCATACCTTTTCAGTCGAGGGATCCGGGGAAGGAGAGAGCCCTCTTGAAGGACCTGAGGAACCGAAAAAGGGTGAAACAATAAAAGAAGAGCAAAGTGAAATCGGTCTGGAGGAAACTGAAAAGACACGAACCACTGCAGAGGTACAGAATAGGGCTGAAGCGAAAAGAAAAAGAGAGATTGAAGAAAGAAGGCTAGAAGAAAAAGAAATAGAAATAAGTGAGAGTAAAGAAAAAAGAGGCATAATTGAAAGGATAAGGGGAAAAAAGGAGCCTGAAACTGAAAAAGCTCCGGAAACCGGGATGACCACCAGAGAAAAACTTCACTGGGGTCTGGAAGCATACCGATCCCTCAGAAAACCTTTGTATCGTCTATTTTCCGATTTGCTGAAAGGAATCAAAATTAAGCGTCTGGAATCCTGCGTGACTTTCGGCCTTTCCGATCCGGCAGACACGGGCGTGCTTTGTGGGTTTATACATTCGGTTGCGGGACTGGCCTACAGCCGGTGCAGTCGCTGCAGTTTTTCCATTAACCCTGTATTCATGAATCCGATTCTGGATTTCCGGGGGAAGATGGAGATCCGGGTAAGGATATATTCTCTGGTTTTTCCAATGCTTAAATTCATGTTTAACAGGAAAACTTTATCTTTTACTTATTCGATCATTAAGGAAAAAGTTTGGGGGAAATGGAAGTTTCACTCCTAAGCTTTATGAATAGGTAATGAGGATACAGATAAACATGATTAAAGTAGTGTCTCCATCCAGACTGCATCTTACCCTGATAGACCTCAATGCAGAGCTAGGCAGGGTCGATGGGGGAGCAGGGATAACCCTGGAATCTCCCGGCCTGGAAATTTCTGCAACTGAAGCTGATACTATCGAAGTCATCGGTGATCCTCTTCTCGCAGGCAAAATGCGAAAAGCTGCACAGGCTCTTCTCCCGGCAGGAAAAGGAATAAAGCTCCATATAGATGATAGCCTTCCCGATCATGTAGGGCTCGGTTCCGGGACTCAGGCTGCGCTGTCAGCAGCAGCAGCCGTAAACAGAATCTACGGACTTGGAAAAAGTGTTCGGGAACTTGCAGTTGCGGTCGGCAGGGGCGGCACTTCCGGAATCGGAGTTGCGGCTTTTGAAAACGGTGGTTTTATTCTGGATGCGGGGCATAAATTCAAGGATAAAGGTGCATTTTCCCCTTCTGCGGCCAGCCATGTACCTCCAGGCCCTGTTCTTTTCAGAAAAAACTTCCCTGATTGGCCTATTGTCCTTGCAATTCCTAACGGTAAAGGGGCTCATGATGCTGAAGAAGTAGATCTTTTTAAAAAGTTTTGCCCAATTCCCCTTGCCGAAGTTCAGGAAATTTGCCATGTAATCCTTATGCAGTTGCTCCCTGCACTTGTGGAGGAAGACCTTGAAAGTTTCGGCAGGGCGATTAACCACTTTCAGACTGTAGGCTTTAAGAGAAGGGAAGTCGAACTTCAATCGCAGCCGGTTCTGGATATCATGAATTACATGCGCGACAACGGCGCAAGCGGCTCAGGTATCAGTTCTTTCGGGCCGGTAGTTTACGGAATTGTCGGAAGTGCCAGAGAAGGCAAAAAACTCCAGCAAGAAGTCCAGCGCATGCTTGATGAGTCCCTTGGCGGGAAAGCCCTGCTCACAAAGGCAAGGAACCGGGGTGCGGAGATCTTCGGGGGCCCGGATTGAAAATCAATACCTGGTTTGGCGTTCTTGAGACAGGCAGGGCCGGAGAAATTCTGGAATCCAGGCTTTTTTCAAAAGACGTTCGGGAACTTGCCCTGAATTCTCTTTCTCTAAGGGACAGCAGGTCGAACCTTCCTCCTGAAGGCTTTGACCTCAAAGCCGCGGCTATAGAGTGTGGTTTTACAGAATCCCCTGCCGAATATTACTCTCTTTTACACGAAGTTACTCTGGAGGCTGCAAAACTTCAGGTCTCAGGCGCTCTCACTCCTGACCAGCGAATTATTCAGGCTGTAGAAGCCCTGGACGATATCAATGAAACAACAAATTCCCTCTCGGAAAGGCTTTCTGAATGGTATGGAGGCTATTTCCCGGAAAGCGGGTTAGGCGGAGAAGACCTTGCACTTTTTATTGTAAAATACGGTTCCCGTGAAAATGTCGGTTCTGAAAGCCCGCTTTATTCAAAAGCCAGAAATTCAATGGGTGCAAAGCTTGAACCTGCAGATGAAGTACTTCTTAAAGGTTTCGCAGAAAGCGTACGCAGCCTCTATGAGCGGAGGCGGCAGACCGAAGCTTATATTGAGAACAGCATGGAGCTGGTCGCACCCAACCTGAAACTTATTGCAGGCCCAATGCTCGGGGCAAGATTGATAAGCCTGGCAGGAAGCCTGGAAAAACTTGCTGAATTTCCCTCAAGCACCGTTCAGGTTATAGGAGCCAGCAAAGCTCTTTTCAAGCATCTCAGGGCTCGGGCCCCATCTCCGAAACATGGGGTCATCTACAGCCATCCTTTAATAAATACCGCTCCCTGGTGGGTAAGGGGAAAAATAGCAAGAGCCGTTGCATCCAAGCTTTCCCTTGCTGTGCGCATTGATTTCTATTCAGGGAAAAAAGATCCCTCTCTTACGGAAAAACTTGAAACAAAGGTCCTGCAGATCAGGACTTTGAATCCGAGGCCTCCTCAAAAAAGACAGGAAAGCGGGGCAAAGACAAAGAAAAAGAGGAGGAAATGAATGCCTGAAGTCAAAAAGCTGTCAGATGGGATCTTTGAAGTTATAAAAGATAAAAAACAGCTTGCTACAAAGAATTTTGATCCCGGCAAAACCGTTTATGGAGAAAAGCTGATCCCGGTTGAAGGGATTGAGTACAGGACATGGGACCCTCGCAGGAGCAAACTCGGAGCCATGATCCTGAAAAAATTCAATATTCCCCTTACGGAGAATTCGAAGGTGCTTTACCTGGGGGCGGCTTCAGGCACAACGGTCAGCCATGTCTCTGATATCGTTTCGGAAGGTGCAGTTTATGCCGTTGAGTTTGCCCCGAGAAGCATGAGAGACCTTATAGGACTCGCATCAAGGCGAAAAAACATCCACCCGATTCTGGCTGATGCGGGAAAACCGGACAGTTACTCTCATCTCGTTGAGCCTGTGGACATTATTTTCCAGGACGTTGCACAGCCCAACCAGGCTGAAATAGCTGCAAGGAACGCTGTCCGCTTTTTGAAAAAGGACGGATACCTTCTGCTCTCCATAAAAGCGCGGAGTATTGATACTGCAGCAAACCCCAGAGAGGTGTTTAAGGAAGAAGTAAGAAAACTCGAACAGGCTTTTGAGCCAGGATTCGAGATTCTTAATGCAAAGGACCTGATGCCCTATCATGAAGATCACCTTGGGGTTTTGGCAAGGTTTAAAAAATAATTTCTTAGTTTTTAGTTTCTTCCTCAATCTCTTTTAAGTAGGGCTTGATATCCAGTACAGGTGTCCCGTTGATTGCGTCGAGGCCTTTTACATAAAGCACGTTACCTTCTACTTTCACAAGCTCTACAAGGGTAAGCCCTATTCCGTTAGGGCGGAACGGACTCCGGCTTGCAAAAACTCCTGCTATTTCTCCGTCATAACGACGACGGTTAATCAGTTTATATCCTTTCGACCGGCTAAAGTAAAAAAGTATGTAGAGTTTTTCAAGCTCTTCTATTCTGTAAAGCCCATCTGTCAGCTCGTTTTTCAAGGTGATTTTCGAAACTTTCTCGTAGATCTCTTCATTATACTCCGGTTCAAGGTAGTCATTCTCCACATAACCTATAGGGGTAAACTCGATCTTCTCGGGAAATTTCTCAGGATCTTTATTCATCTTTTGCCTCAAAGCAGGGAATGCAAACAATTTTTCCATTTCTTACCCTGCCTAGGGGCTCCATAAAACCTTCCCCGCATTCACTGCAGATCAGGGTGGGGTAAATTATGGCTTTTTCAGGCGGCTCAATTTCCACTTCCTTAACCCAGAAAAGCTCTTCTTCTGGCATTTCCAGGATTCTCCGGCTTTTTGCTTCGTGTGAAGCCCGAAACTCCTGTGCCTCGTCAGGGCTTGCAGTGCCTGCCCTCAATTTTGCAAAAAGTGCGGTGTGCCTTTCGTCCTGAGGAAGAGCATCGGGTTTCAGGGAAATCCTCAGGGCTTTATTTTCGCCTCTTTTAAAGTACGTATAAATGTGTTTCCCGTGGTCCTTGAAAATAAGGTTTCCTTTCCCACAGGTGCAGCCGTTTATTGCCTGAATTGCATCCACGGCACAGGACCGGTTTTCTACAATTGCGACAAGCTCCTCGTCTTTGCTGCGGTCTTTGAAGTGGTTGGCGGCAAGTGCTGCTATCCTGTAGCCAATGGAAAGTCCTGGGCAGACATGTCCATGAAATTGTACTGCAGTATCGAAATCCAAATTTTTAACTCCTGATCTTTTGGCTCTTATTTCTATTAATTTTCTTTTTAGACTCGTGTTAGAAGTAGTTAACTTTGACGAAATAATTCCATATTATCTGGATACTATTTATAGATTTTTTATTCAATTAATGTTACAAAAAAGTTCTCTCGTAATAAGGGCAGGCTCGCCTTCGGGATGTAAGATTTCCGGATGTTCACCATCTCTGCCGCATCACAATTTCACTTTTGAAGCCACAGAAAGGTCGAGTCCTGGTTTTAGATTTTTGATCAGGCTCTAGTTTAAAGAGTTTAATTAAACCTGGTTTAACAATTTTCATCAAACACTAATTTAAAAAACCGAGTCTTAATTTAAGGATCTTAATTTAAAACTTTACTGAATTAGGTTGAGTATCTTAATTTAAAACTCTAACCGAACCTTAATTTAAAATTCTAATCAAATCCTGGTCCAAATCTTACTTAAGAGTTTTTATATCTGTTCAGATGCTGCTGGAAAAACGCAGATCAGATCTGCAACTACTTAACTAAGATCCTCAAACCTAATTCAGTGCACTTTATATATTAGAAATTAAGAATAATCCATCCTGTCCTTATGTGTTAGTGTAAAAACGATGTAGTGTAAAAATGATTTTAAACTAAAGCTTACTATACGCAAAATTCCTTAAAAATGATTATTAATAATTGGGAGCCTTTTGCCACCTCTGATAGGCTCCCAATCGCGTGATTCAACCCCTACGATTAAGAGAAAAACCCCTTAACTCTTAATCGTTGACTTCCTCTTTATGTTATAGACGTATATAACCTATACGACTTTGAAATTTGCTTCGCATTAAATTATTTAGCCGCCTCAAAATCCGATTCATTGGACTGAATCGCCATCCTGAACATTCTGATTTTCTTTTATACCTCCCATAAGATTTGATCTCATGTCAGGGACTTATATTTAGCGATAGCTAAATATTTATTTTAAGCTTTTACCAGGTTCCTGCGAATTGTTAAAGCTTTCAGAATAAATGAAGCTGCAAAATGAGGAAGATATTTATCAAGTAGCTGCATATATTACAAAAACATGAACAGCCAGCTTCTCGAATTGATTTTTCTCTCCGAAAAAAGGAAAGATCTTCTTTTATTTTTGAGGGAAGGACCAAAATCGATCTCAGAGATTAGAGAAAGCTTGAACGTAGGTCTGGTGGCAATTCTTCCTCAACTAAAAAAGCTGAGAGAAAACTCCCTGATCTTAAAGACCGGCGACGTTTACAGCCTGTCTCCTCTTGGGATAGCGGTAGCTGGCAGAATGCAGCCAATAATAGATGTCCTGAATGTTTTCGGAAGTAAATATGAATACTGGGCAAACCACGCAGTTGAGTCCATACCCGATCCTTTGCGGAAGAGGATAGGAGAACTGGCAAACTGCACGTTTTCCGAACCTCCTGACAGGACGCGCCTCTTTGAGCCACACAGGGAATTTGTGGAAAACCTTATGAAATCAAATAAAATAAAAGGCATTGCCTCGATTTTTCACCCTCTTTATCCTTCTCTTTTCCTTGCTTTTGCAAAAAAAGGAGCTGAAATTTCTATCCTTGTAACTCGCCCGGTTTATGAAAGAACAAAAGAAGAGTACGGAGCTGAGCTAGGCGAGTTTCTTAAATTCGAAAACGCCAGTTTCTACGTCTGCAATGGCAAAATAGAACTCTCTCACGTAGTTACTGACAGGTTCCTTTCTCTTACCCTGCCTTTTTCGGACGGCACTTTCGACCATAAAGAAGATGTCCTGTGCTTTGATCCGGTTGCCCTCCAGTGGGGAGAAGACCTTTTTGCCTACTACAGGAACATTTCTGACAGAATAACCGAAATTTAGTTCCTGTCAGGGCAGACCCCGGAACAGCCGGAAGATAGTTATAAATTGCACCCTCACTATCCCTTATACCATGCAAAAAGTTCAGGAAACCGCAGAAAAAATCCGGACAATGGAAATCCGGGGTGCAGGCAGGATTGCAAAAGCTGCTGCTGAAGCTATCAGGGATTATGCAGCAGGGCTTGATACAGCTTCAATGGAAGAATTCAGTGCCAGAATAAGAGAAGTTTCGAATTTTCTAATCAGCACCCGCCCGACAGCCGTTTCCCTTCCGAATGCCGTAAAACTCTCTTCAAGATACTCTTCAGGAGACGTGGAGGAAGCAAGGCAGGAAATCATTGAAAACGCTAACCTTTTTATTGAGAGAGCCGACCGGGCCCTTGGAAAAATCGGGAAAATCGGGTCAAGAAGAATCCAGGACGGGGACGTCATTATGACTCACTGCAACTCCCATGCTGCTCTTTCTATAATCACCACAGCCTTTGAAGACGGAAAAGACATCTCGGTAATTTCCACCGAAAGCCGCCCCAGGTGCCAGGGCTTATTGACAATCCGCCACCTTAATGATTTCGGGATTCCCACAACCCTGATCGTGGATTCTGCGGTACGCTACTACATGAAAGAGGTGGATAAGGTCGTCGTCGGGGCTGACGCTATTGCAGCTAACGGCGCCTTGGTAAATAAGATCGGGACCTCCCAGCTTGCGCTTGCCGCCCATGAAGCCCGAAAAAGTTTCATGGTCGCTGCCGAGACCTTCAAGTTTAGCCCGAGCACGATTGTCGGAAATCCCATAGAAATCGAAGAAAGATCTATAGATGAAGTTGTAGACCCTGCAATCCTGAAAGAGCTTTCTCACGTGCAGGTAAGAAATCCGGCTTTTGACTTCACCCCTGCCGAATACATCGACATGATCGTAACCGATATCGGGATCATCCCGCCCGCAATGGCATATACCGTTATAAAAGAGCACCTGGGCTGGGAGCTTGGAGAAATTTGAGAAGATTAGTAATGTATAAGAGTGAATCCTTAATGACCCGTCTCGCAGTTTAAAGAGGTTGCGCCAGTGAGATCTTGATTCACTCACCAGATATTATTTCTAACAAATCTCTTTTTATATTAAACCAGTCCTGGTCTAAATTTATCGATAATACTCTAATTCTGTGATTTTCATAGGTGTAAGAAAACCTGAAGTCGCCCCCAACAGCAGGATATAACAAAATCCCTTCGCAATTTTTTGTTGTTTCTATATTTGACTCCTGATTCATTAAATACGAAAACAGCTGATACAGATGATTTGAGTTAATTTTATCCTGCGATTGTGAATATCTAGCCTTAAATGCTTCTTTATAATACTTTGTATCAATTATTATTTTGCGTGAAGAAGAGATCAGTGATATATCAGTCGGCATTATAGGCAACATTAGCAAATCTGTTTCTTTTTCGGATACAAGTTTCCATTTTATATTTTCCTTCTTTACTAAAAATTCCGATTGCTCAATTTTGTAAAAGTTTCTTACAAACGACTCAAACAATCTTGCCATTGCTTTCTCTTCTTGAAGAAAATCTTTGAACTTATATTTTCCCGATGATTCGTCAATAAACAGATTTTCATTAATTATTTGACATACCTTTAATACAAACTCGTAGTTGTAATTATTTCTATGCAATCGAACTTGTTTAAAATGGGAGTTTCGGATTTGAATTTCTGAAATTGGAGGCATTTTTATAAAAAGCCTGTGCAATTCGTCTTTTAACTCTTTATCAAGGTTTTTTGCCCTTAAAAGTTTAGAAATAGTCATTTTTAAAATCTGGTTATGTAGAATATCGTAATCGAATTCATCATATTGGCAAATTGTTTTATTTGAAGGAAAAGTATTTTTTTTAACCGACGCAGAAAGATCTAACTTCCCTTTTACTCCATTTATAATGTACTCATTTTCAATATAATCGCGATCTAATCCCCGCTTTAATAAACGGGATGTACAATTTATCAGGATTTTAGCAAATAAATCAATAAGCTCGGTAGTACCGATAGCTTTAACGTCAACAATGTCGCTTTCGTCAAGCTTGTCCCAAGCATAGCACAGAAGATAATATATGTTTTGAATTGGAATTTGTTGCATATTTCATCAGTTTAATAAAAGGTTTACTTGGGTCTCACATTTATCTCTGTCATCAAACCAATATTCATCTAAAAGAGGTTTGATCTCATGTTTTATAATATCTGTAAACCATTCTTTTTCGGATTTGTTATTTTTATGATTACAGAAAAAACTGTGACCTATTTCAAAACCTTCACCAAGATTTTTATCCAATTTTATAGTTTCGTTTAAATCGGTAATTTTTGAGATAATCTCATCTAAAAACCTTGAAGAGAACCCCTGTGAATCAAGAAACTCGATAAATCTTTGATTAAACTCGGGTTTTAATGAAATAAATCTGAATCGTCTACGTAAGGCGTAATCAACTATACTTAATGAACGATCAGCCGTGTTCATAGTGCCAATTATATAGAGATTCTCGGGAACAAAAAATGGGGCATCGTCTTTTTCAGAATAGGTTAAGTGAACTTTATATTTTCCCCGTTTATCGGTTTCAATAAGCATCATAAGCTCACCAAATATTTTACTGAGGTTTCCCCTGTTTATCTCGTCAATTATGAAAAAATACTTGCTTTCAGGGTCATTTTCAGCCTTTTTGCAGAAGTCGTAAAATATGCCATTTTTTACTTTAAATGATCCTTCCGAAGGTCTAATTCCTTGAATAAAATCTTCATATGAATAAGATTGATGAAACTGTACCATTCCGATTTTTGTATCATCTGTTTGCTTCATCATTTCATAAGCTATTTTTTTAGCAACAAAAGTTTTCCCAACTCCCGGAGGCCCTTGCAATATAATATTTTTTTTAATTTTCAGAGAATCTACTATTTCATTTATCTCAGACTTATCAATGAAAGGTTTTTCGGGATCAGTATATATCGAGTATTCCGCTCCAAGAGACGTTTTCTCTTCTTCCTCGGTAGTTATTTTAGGTGATATTTCTTTGATTATTGAAGTTTCTGGTGGTAGCTTACTTAATTCATTGTTTTTTCTTTCTACTATCTCTTTTGAACTTTTCAGTTTTTCAATTACTTCTTCAACAGTATGACAGTCTTCAAGATATTTGTCTGATTTATACTTTACAGCTGATTTGTCCTTTATATTAAAACCTGCTTTAATCCCTGCCATTATTTTGTTTGCATAGATACGTAAAAATAATTGATAAGATTCTTTGTGAGAGCCAACATTTTTGGGAAATATTGCGATCCAGCAAAATGATTTCCCAAAATTTGCAGATCCATCGAACGAAACATTATGATTCTTGTATCCGCCTAATTGTAATTCTTTTATCAGCTCTTTTGCTATTGTGCCGAGGGCAGTATCTGATTCCCTTCTGTCTTCTGGGAGGTAGAAAAAACGATAGAATATGCTGAAATTCTTCTTCCAGCTTTTAAAAGAAGACTCCGTTTGATAGTTTATTAGCCCTTCTACTAGATTTTTACTAGATTTCGAAAAATATTCTTCGTCCTTTACAATTATTTTCTTCTTAATTTCTTCAATTAACTCAGATGTTACTGTATTTTTTTCTTTTATCTTGTTGAGTACTTCAAGACGCAAAAAATTTACAGGCTTAAAGTCTTCTGATTTATATTCATTTATTAGCCTCTCGATAGTTTCAATATCAAGATTATTCAAATGCTCAAACAGATATTTCTCATCTTGTTCGAGTTTCTCTAATTTGGCAGCAAATTTTTGAATTATTTCTATAGATTCTTGCATTCGTAAAACCACAAAATTTATGAGTAGTTTATCATTTGGTGTATTCAATAGTGATGCTATGAATTAATCTTAAAGGCGATTAAATAGCTAGCTTAATAATCCTAATTGTGGTTTCTCCGTTTCATTATTTTAGTATTTCGATTTTTAGCAGTTTTATTCAACCCTGAATTTGACAGTCTATCTTTTAATAATCTTTAATAACCCCGTCCGTAATCCTGAGTACCCTCGAACATTCTTTTGCAACCTCGGGATCATGTGTCACAACAAGAATCGTCTGCCCTTTTCCACTCAATTCTTTGAAGACCCTCACAATCGAATCCCTGGTTTTGCTGTCCACTTCACCTGTAGGCTCGTCAGCCAGGATAACGGCAGGTTTATTTGCAAGCGCCCTTGCAATAGAAACTCTTTGCTGTTCCCCTCCTGATAGTTCAGAAGGCTTATGGGAAAGCCGGTCACCAAGGCCAAGTTCTTCTAGCAGCGCGGTTGCCCTTTCTTTCCTCTCCGTTTTTGGCACCCTGGAAAAGCGCATGGCAAGTTCTACATTCTCAAGGGCGGAAAGGGTCGGAATAAGGTTATAATGCTGGAAGATGAAACCTATTTTCTCCCTTCTCACGCGGGGAAGCAGTTTTTCAGGCACTGAAGTGAGGTCTGTCCCATCAAGGATGATTTTTCCGTCCGTGGCTTTTTCAAGTGAGCCAATCAGGGCGAGAAGAGTCGATTTTCCGGAACCCGAAGGTCCCATGATTGCAAGCAATTCCCCTTTTCTTACGGTTATGCAGGCGCAGCGAAGAGCATGGACAGGAATTTTGCCCTGCATATAGGTTTTGGAGAGATTTTCAACCCCCATGATGATTTTTTGTCCGTCATTATGTCCGTCATTTTCGGGTTTTTCTGCCGACATCAGGCCCTCCATTTTTTCTTCAGGCATGCTTCAAAGCCTCCTTAGGGCTCATTTTCAGAACTATGTTGGCGGTTATCGAGTTTATGTAATTTCGACGATAAAATTCAATGTTTAATGCCTTTTCCCTTTTATTTAGTGTAATTAATTTTAAAGCTTCATCGGAATATATACGTTCCTTTTATTTCACGAGTTCGATATTCTATTCAAAGAAATTTAGTTAAAATATAGAGTATTTTATGCTATGACACAATTCATATTATCAATTTTTTTGAAGAATTATACAGTCACCTTCCACAGGGATGTCTAATCATGCCAGAGCATCAGCAAACGCAGCAATCCACAGAATCAAAAACTACTTCTCAAAGGCAAGCAACTCCCCGAATCCAGGCACCTAGCTCACATCCAATGGCTATCATCCAGCGTGCCAGAATAAATCCGAAATCCCTCACTCACGCTGATGTCATGCAGCTCCAGCGTACTATTGGAAACAGGGCAGTTGTTAGGTTGTTCTCTGAAATCGGGCTGATTCCTTCCAACGCTAAACAGGCACCACCAGCCCAACGACAAGAGATACCGGAGGAAGAAGAGCCTTTACAAGGCAAAATGATTGAAACCATCCAACGCCAAGAGATTCCTGAAGAAGAAGAGGAACCGTTGCAAGGCAAGTTTGAAAGTATCCAGCGTCAGGAAATCCCAGAAGAAGAAAAACAGCTTCAGAAAAAGAGTGAAAATAATACAGGAATGCCTGATAACCTCAAGGCTGGCGTGGAGAACTTATCTGGAATTGATATGGGCGATGTGAGGGTGCATTATAATTCGTCAAAACCTTCTGAGGTAGGGGCTTTAGCGTATACACAGGGGGCAAATATTCATGTAGCTCCAGGGCAGGAGAGGCATTTGCCTCATGAGGCGTGGCATGTAGTGCAACAGGCTCAAGGGCGCGTGAAGCCCACTATGCAGGCTAAGGGCGTGGCGATTAATGATGACGTGAGTCTAGAGCACGAGGCGGATGTAATGGGTCATAAGGCACTAAAGCAGTGTGCGCGAGTAGAGAAGCAAAAAGAGAAAAAAGACTGCTTGCCTGATAATCCAATAACTGGATTGGAACACTCTTCAGATAATATGAACTTACTCCATTATTCTTCCAAACCTACCCAGTTAAAAGCGTCGGCGTATGCACAGGATACGGATCTCCATGTGCCTGACCTGAGGGCCGTGGCTCTCGGAAATGTACAAGTTAGTAACACTTCTTCAATGGGTACTCCAATACAACGTTTTCCGCAGCTTGTTTCTGAGGACTCTCCGTTGTGTATCGACACAGAAATCCCCGGCTTTACGCTAGTTAAACATGAGGAGTTAGGGTGGAACGTGTACAGTACCTTGGATGGTGAACTAACACTCTACTGGGACGAGGGAAAGTATTTCAGTGACCCTATATGTAGTACATTAGCTTATATCAACCGCTATGTGATAGGCACGGTGAATGCGGGTGGACAGTCCTATTCCTATGACCCGGCCAAGCTAACCGGGCATGTCATGAACATTTTG
Source organism: Methanosarcina sp. (assembly GCF_049706645.1). Taxonomy (GTDB): domain Archaea; phylum Halobacteriota; class Methanosarcinia; order Methanosarcinales; family Methanosarcinaceae; genus Methanosarcina. The sequence continues at coordinate 140,221 of NZ_JBNAKP010000005.1, forward strand.
GATGTCATCAGACTTGCAACAAACCTCCGCACTGATCTCGATATGATCGACGATCGGGTTATGGCCATTATCAAAGATGAGGCCACCGGACATCCCACGCGTCCCATTGAAGTCAGAATGGAGGCTGACGGCATACACTTTAAGGTAATACAGGGAAATCATCGGATTGCAGCTTCGCAGATCTTGAACAAGACCAAGATCCCGGTTAATTTCATTTGATCGCTTCAGCGACCAAGCCTTAGTTTGATACTAAAAAAGCCATTATAAATTTATAGATTACAATGCTTTTCGATAATAAAAATTGTATAATTAAAAGCCTATAAAATCCTAACAGCAACTGACGCAGCTTTTAGCCAAATTGCTATGGCAATAGGAAAAACCTATAAAAAATGAGTTCAAGTCTACTTTTGACCAATGGAAGACAAAGCGTTATATGTTGCGAGATGTCACGTCGACTTAGAATAGAATATCCTAGAGTATGGTATCATGTGATGAACCGTGAGACGGTCCGAATCCAATTTTTCAGATAGACATGGTTATTTAATATTTATTGATCTGTTGATTCACGCATGCTTCAAAGCCTCCATCGGGCTCATTTTCGAAGCCCTGTACGCAGGATAAAGCCCTGAAAGAGCCCCTATCAATAAGGCGAAGAGCATGGCAATTACAAGAAGCCTGGGAGTTATCAGAAAAAGCACTATCCTTGTATTTGCAAGCCAGGCATTCATAATATAAACAGCCCCGGTACCTATAAGAATTCCCAGAATTCCACCGAAAAGACCCATAACAGAGGCTTCCCCAAGGGTCAGGAGCAGAATATCCCTGGTTTCGGCCCCAATGGCTTTTAAAATCCCAAATTCCCTTGTCCTCTCGGCAACGGACATGAGCATTGTATTCATCACGCAAAGCCCGCCTATGATTGCTGCAAGGAGGCCTGAGCTGATAGTAATTACGCTGAAAATCATAAAGGACTGTTTTGCCTGCACTTCAAGCTCTCCCGGAGAAAGGGTGCTTGTGCCTTTAACGCTGAATTCTATGCGCTTGGAAAGTATTTCTGCATCCACCCGCTCGTCAGGCACTGCAAAGATATAGGAAACCGAATCGCCCACATTATAAAGGTCCTGTGCAGTTTCAAGAGGTATAATTACCGCATTATCAAAAATCGAGCCGGTATAGTCCAGAATTCCTACAACGGTAAAATATTTGTCATGGATCTCAAACTTGCTCCCTATCTGGAGTTTATATTCCCTTTGTATGTTGCTTCCGACAACAACACTATAGGAATCCCCTGGATTGAGAAAGCGGCCTGCTTTCAGTTCCACAGGATTAAGAGCAACACTGGATTTTTCCGGAGGGACACCAAGGATCTGCTTTCCGGTCATTCCCATTTTGTCCTCATCAAAAGTGGTCATTAGAAGCCCGTATGCATCCTTTACCCCTGCCACCCGGAGTACATCGCTCACCTTATCGTCCGTGAGTCCGCCTCCAAAGACTCCGCTTTCGGCAAAAACACGGATTTTGTCGCTGGTCACGCTCATGGAACGCTCAAAGGTCTGGTGGAAATTTTCGGACATCGCCCCCATAACTATAACTGCAAAAATCCCGAGAGCTATTCCGCAGACTGTCAGTCCGCTCCTGACCTTCCTGTTCATTATATTCCGGATGATGAGGTCAAACATGATGATCCTGCGTTTGAATTTTACACGGGTTTAAAACTTTAAAACTTTTAAAACTTTCAAGACTTTCAAGGCTTTCAGGGCTTTCAAGGCTTTCAGAAACTTTTACTTTAGCTTCCTTCCGGACAGGATTCCGGCGCAGAGCAAAATCCCAAGGACTGCGAAAAAGGCAATTGAGGGGGATTCTTCGACAGGGCTTTCTTCGGCTACGGGCTCAAAGACCCTGAGAACTGTCTCATGGCTGTCCAGTATTTCTCCTTCAAGGTTCAGGACATAGATCTTTACGTTGTAATCCCCCTTCGGGACCCCCTGCCAGATTATTCCTACCGTATCTTCTTTTCCCGCGGTCAGGATATCTGCGGTCTCTTCAAAAACTTGCACTTCTCCTTCTTCAGGTGTCAGCACGACCCTTACAAAACCGTCAAAAGGCACCTGGGATTTTCCAATCACAGTGACACTTGCTCCGTATTCATCCACATCGACATCATGGTCGAGAATTTCTATATCTTCCTCGGCTTTGAAATCCGACCTGTAGGCTGTAGTAATGTCAGGAGAATGGGAATGGACCTTCAGAAGGGCGGTGTAGTTCTTATCCTTCTCGAGGAGGAAAGGCCAGTAGCTTGCGTTATAATAGGTGTTTGTAACAGGGATATTTTTCTGCTTTTCGGAATACACAACCTTAGTGCCCGAGAGAAGCTTCAGGTCAAGGTCTACCACACCGGGTTCAGGCAGCTGTACACTCCCAAAGCCGGTAGGGCTGGTAAGACTCATCAAAACGGAAGCTTTCTCGGAATCTGCCGAAAAGTCCACAAGTTTAAGCTTTGAGAGGGTGGGATTTCGGTAAGAAAACGAAACTTCTCTCGAATCAAGGTTTAAGCTACCGTTTTCCACAGAAACCTGCGCTTTATAAGAGTCCCTATCTTTTCCGAAATCCTCTTCAATTCCCCAGAACAGGACTTTTGTAACTTCCTTCCCTCTCTCCACAGGGCCCAGGAAGAAAGTTTCCGATTTCAGCAATTTATTTCCCGAACTCAAAGTGAAAACAAGAGAGATATTTTCAAGAGGCTGTTCAAACCGGACTGTAGCGTCCGAGAGCGCATGGTCTGAGAAAAAATCCGCGATGACCGCATCTTCCTGCCTTTCCTCTTGAGGAGCTGTCCCATCTGCCGCTGCGAAAGCAGGACTGAGTTCAGAGCAAACCATGGTCAGGAATAGGAGCATTAAAAAAAAGCGCAAAATGACCCCTTTCTGTTTAAAAGAAATCTTTTTTTCAGGCAGGTTCAAACCCCTATCCTCCTCCTTTTCAGAAACTTTCTGAAAAATCTTCAAAAAACCGAAACCGACATTCCGGTCTGTTCCCTGTAATTAGAATGTATGGCGGAACCCCTATGTTTAAGTTTTCGTCTTTCGTAAAGCAAGCCTTTTAAAAAAATGCTTGAGCGAAAACCCTTATCTGTGGCATGGTTTAGCGGCTCAAGGCTTGCCGCTCACGTTTGAGTTTGGAGCCTTATTCCCAACCCTATTCGGCGTGATCAAGCGGCTCAACGCAAGCCTTTTTTGAAAAGGTTTGATCGAAAAACCCCTGGTTACGGCGTGATCAACCGGCGCAACGGTTGTGCTTGAGCGAAAAACTGGTGTGAGCCTTAAGTCTTATATTTTTGTTGTAACCCAGGTTCCGCAGGATATCGGAGATTTTTTGACGGCTTCTCCGTCGAGAACTTCCCCGAGCAGGGCAGGGTCCCTGGCATCCATAACAAGGGCATCGAGTTTGCAGCGTTCGATAATTTTTGCGGCTACAGGGTCAACAGGGGATTTGGAGCCTGCCTTCATCTCGATCGCCATGACTATGTTTATGAGTTTCTCAGGAGAGATTCTGTCATATTTTACTGCAGAGGGGTCACAATTGGGGTCTGCGGAATAAACTCCGTCAATCGAAGTTGCAATTGTCAGCAGGTCTGCCCGCAGGAATTCCGCAAGAATTGCAGCGACAGCATCCGTGGTCTGGCCAGGGGTAACTCCTCCCATCACAACTACCTTTCCGGGACGTATGGCCTTTGCAGCTTCCAGATAATTTGTCGGGATTTCAGGAGAGGCATCGGGCCCGAGGGCTGCGGCAAGCAATCGTGCATTGAGGCGAGTAATTTCAATACCTATATAATCGCAGGTCACTTCATCGGCACCGACTGCCCTTGCAGCTTCAATATAATTGCGTGCCGCTTCCCCTCCTCCGGCTACCACAAGCAGGGTATGCTTTTTCGAGAGCTTCCGGAGAATATCCGCATATTTTAAAAAACGATCCGGGTCAAGGTTTTTTGCGAGAATTGAACCGCCTAATGAGAGTACTATGAGCATGATGATCTCTACACATTAACAATTCGGATTTTTAAATGTATCGCTGAGTATTTTTTCCTTAAGTCACCATAAATCCTTATATAATATACAATATTTAGCTGAAAGTCATAAAAAAGCATCATAAAGTATTTATCTAACAAGGTAATATTGCAGTATAACTGACTAATCAGTCAATTGTAGAGATAATACATGAAAGAACAGGTCAAAGACAAAAGAGCAGCCATTCTGGAAGCAGCCCTGAAGCTTTTCACTGAAAGAGGCTTCCACGGTACATCCACTGCTCAGATTTCGAAAGAAGCAGGTGTAGCCACAGGCACCCTTTTCAACTACTTTCCTACGAAAGAAGATCTTATCAATAGCCTGTATTTTGAGGTCAAGGGCAGGTTAAGCCGCAGTATGGGAAAAGGGATCGAGACAGAAAGCACTTTCCAGGAAAAGTTGAAAAAACTCTGGTCAAATTTAATCAATTGGGGTGTTGACAATCAGGACGAATTTCTTTTTGTCGGGCAGTTCTGCTCTTCTCCTTATATAACTAAATTTACGCGTGAAGAAGTAATGAAAGAGTATGTTTTCCTCCATAATCTTGTAAATGAAGGGATAAAAACGGGAGAGATCAGAGATTTTTCTGCGGAGCTGATCATTGCAATGTTTTATCAGGGTAGCAGGACGATAGTGAATTTTATCCTTGATTCAGATTCGTCACAGGATCAAAATAAGGTTTTAGAGGAAGGATTTCAGATTCTCTGGAAAGGTTTATCTAAATAATATTTTTTCATTAATCTACGAGTGATTAGTCAGTCACATACCAATTAAGGTATTCACTACCTAAAAAATAAACAGGAAATCAAAGGCATCTCCTTTCCGGCGTACCATGATGATTCCTTAGTGCATACAGTAACTCAGGGTTGTCCGACTCTATTCTGAACGGTCGTGCAATCTGGGGTAGAGATGTAAGAAATGAGCAGAATGAGGTATGCGGGTGACTACATAAAATTGGAATTACAGAAGTGAAAATATGAAGAAACTTAAAAAGATGGTGTTATATTTATTCAGTTTTTTGCTTCTATTGGGCGTTGTTATTCTTGTTTATAATCATAGACCCAGCTTTCGGTGGGAATCCAACAAAAGAACAAAAAGAAATGTATCAACATTTAAATAATTATGTTGATGGGAAATTTATTAATGAGGATCCTACAGAGTTGGTTATAAATTCCTCAGACGCTTCATCAAAGAATGAGGATTCTGCTTCAGAGGCTAAATACCGCAATTCAGATGGTCTAATTCCTGTTTCTGCCATTGACTGGAACAAAATTAAAAGTGAAAATGATAGTTTGACCTGGTTTGGACACTCTGCTTTTCTGCTTAGCATTGATAATAAAAAGTTATTGGTATACCCTATGCTGAGTCCTATTGCCTCACCGGTTTCATTTGTGGGAATTAAAAGATATAACTATCGTGAAGATATTATGCTGCATCTTATTGATGAAATGCCGCCTATTGATGCAGTTTTTATCACACATGACCACTATGACCACCTGGATTATCAATCAATTATAAAACTAAACAGCAAAGTATCACATTTCTTTGTTCCTCTTGGGGTTAGTGCTCATTTAATTCGGTGGGGTATTCCAAAAGAAAAAATCACGGAACTCAATTGGTGGGAAAAAACGAAGTATCAGGGCTTAACCGTTGCTTTGACGCCAGCCAGACATTATTCTGGAAGAGAGCCATTTAATATCGATACAACACTATGGGGTGGATGGGTCATTATGGGAACTAAAACTCGCTTATATGCTAGCGGAGATACCGGATATGACAGCCATTTTAAGGAAATTGGGAAGAAATACGGACCTTTTGATCTCACCTTAATTGAAGGTGCCCAATATGACCAGAGTTGGCCGGATATTCATATGGTACCGGAACAATCTGTCCAGGCCAATTTGGATGTAAATGGTAAGACTATGATGTTGATGCATTGGGGAGCATTCACATTAGCTAATCATGGTTGGAATGAACCAATAGAAAGAGCACTAAAAGAGGCAAAAATAAGAAAAGTAAATATAATTGTGCCAAAAATTGGTGAAGCTGTTCTATTAGATTCAGACCTGCACATGCCTCCGACTTCGTGGTGGGATTTTTGAAAGTGTATTGTATATTGAGATTGTGGCTGGAATACAGGAGATATCAGAGGAAGCAAAGTTATGGAAATGGTATATGAAATGCGAAAAGCTGTTTTATCGAAGGAGAAGAATAATAGGCATATTGGAAAATTATTTTTCAATTTTTTGCATTCTATCTTTGTAGGGATTACTTTTATATAACATTAAATCTTACAGACTGACTAATCAGTCAACAATACTCCCTGGTCGAATAATCGATTAAGAAAGTAAATCATGAAAAATCTCAAGGGGAAGCAAAATATGGACAAATCAAACAATTTAAGTGAAAGCGTAATTTTTCCAAAAGGAGAGAAACTTCCGGAACAATTCAGTAAGTATTTTTCAGGTAACGCATGGCTTAATATGCTTGTGCCACGTGATAATGAATTTAATTGTCCAATAGGCAATGTAACTTTTGAACCAGGCTGTAGGAATAACTGGCATAAGCATCCGGGCGGACAGATTCTGTTAGTAACAGGTGGACGTGGTTACTATCAAGAGGAAGGAAAACCAGCACAGGAGCTTAATCCAGGCGACGTAGTGAAAATTCATCCTAACGTGAAACACTGGCATGGAGCGGCACCCGACAGCTGGTTTGTACACCTTTCCGTGGAGACAAATGCTAACGCAGGCCCAGCAGAATGGCTGGAACCTTTAACGGATGAGGAATATGACAAGTTAAAATAATGAACTATAGCTTGAGGTGTAGTTTAAAGATCTTATTTTTTCACCAGCTATAAATCCAAAAAATTGTTGGTGATGCCCACAAGTTAAGAATATCTGCTTCAGAACAAAAACTGGATGAATAGCAGAATTATTTGTAATTCAGTTTTTTTATGAAGCAATGAAGTAGCCCTGGAAAGTGAGGGGAATCTATGGAGTACAGAAGTTTACCGCGTGGTGGTGGCAAGATCAGCACTATTGGCATTGGAGCTGGAAGCCTGAAGGAAGCCACATCGCAAGAAATCAAAGACATCATCAGTTGTGGCATGGAACAGGACATAAATCTGATCGATACGGTCATGTCTGATACCAGTGCAGCGGAATCCATTGCACAGGCGTTGAAAGGACAGCGGGACGAAATGATCATGCAGATGCATCTGGGTGCTGTCTACCCCAAGGAAACATATTCGAGGACAAGGGTTCTTTCAAAACTTCAGAGAGGGTTTGATCAGGAGCTGAAAAAATACGGGACGGACTATGCTGACATCGGCATTATCCATTGTGTTGACGAAGTTCGTGATTTTGAAAAGATTATGTCCGACGGCATTTTCGACTATGTCCGGAAGCTAAAGCAGGAAGGAACCATTCGCTATCTCGGTTTTTCCTCACATTCTGCGGATATTTGCAGACTATTTATCGAGACCGGAGAGATCGACATCTTCATGTTCAGCCTCAACGCCGCCTATGATTTTGAACCTTCACGGGGCAAACTGGCTTTATCACACGAACGCATGAACCTTTATCGGGAATGTGAAAAACGCGGTATTGGCATCACGGTCATGAAGCCTTATGGCGGCGGACAGCTGCTGAACGCAAAGACATCTCCTTTCCGCCGTAACATGACGATCCCTCAGTGCATACAGTATGCGCTGGACCGCCCGGCTGTTCTCTCATGTCTGCCGGGAGTACGCTCAAGAGCCGATTTGGAGGATGTACTCAAATATTACTCCGCTTCCGGAGAAGAACGGGACTATTCATTTATCGGCAGCTTACCGCAACGAGATATACAGGGTACCTGCATTTACTGCAACCACTGTCAGCCATGCCCGTCCGGAATCGATATCGGTTCCGTAAACAAATATCTGGATCTGGCAAAAGCGGGTGACGAACTCGCAAAAGACCATTATATGAAATTAAGCAAAAACGCAAAGGACTGCATTGAATGCGGTGTTTGCGAAGAGAACTGCCCGTTCCATGTTGATATCCGTGGCAGAATGCTGGAATCAAAAAATTATTTTGATAAGTTAAGATAACTCCGAATATGCAGGGTAGTTTAAATGAGTAAAAAAAGTATTGACGCAATCCAACACGCCCAGTGAAAGCGCAAAAAATTCTTGTGGCTTATTTATCATATTTCGGCAACACGTGCGTAATTGCCAATCAAATCCACGAAAACATTTGTGGAGGCCTCTTTGAAATAGACTGAGAGATTTAGAAAATAAAAGATTATATAAATAGAAAATATGAGGCAGAATAAATAGATTGTCATGGAAAATCAAATAACCAAGATGAGAAGCCCTTGAAACAAGAGAGACATTTTTGAACGTGATAAATCCGGAGAACCGATTTTTATAGATGACCCTGAATATCCCAAATTAGAGAAAAAGATTCATCGTGCTGTGGAACTAACCTCCAAATTAAATTCTTCATTTTATGATAAGGATGAAATAAGGAGTCTGTTGGAACGATACTAGGTGCAGGAGCGGATAAAAAGGGCGAAATTAGAAATCTTACTGAGAAACTGAATAAGGCTTATGAAATGGGGAAAAATGTTTAAAATCTGTGCCGGAGGAAAAAATAATGGATGAATTTATGGAACTGGTAACACGTGGTGAACCCATAGCAGCGGGTACAAAAGAACATGAAATACTTGTAATGTACAGTAATGAAGCTATGAAAATTACTTTCGAACTGAACAACCATTATCACGAACCGGAAGAAGTAAGAAGACTGTTTTCTGAATTAACTGGAAAGAAAGTAGATGATTCTTTTTTCTGCTTTCCACCCTTTTATACGGATTTTGGTAAGAATATTTCTATTGGAAAAAATGTGTTTTTTAACACAGGCTGTTCTTTTCAGGACAGAGGCGGTATTACTATTGGAGATGGAACGCAGATTGGGCAGAATGTAATTCTCGCAACTTTAAATCATGGAATGAGTCCAGATAAAAGAAATATCACGTATCCTAAGCCCATCATTATTGGTAAGAATGTATGGATTGGCTCTGGTTCTATAGTAGTTCCGGGAGTTACTATTGGAGACAATGCAGTGATAGCAGCAGGTGCAGTTGTTACAAAAGATGTTCCTTCTAACACTGTCGTGGCAGGTGTACCAGCAAAAGTTATCAGACCCTTGTAATGCTTAGCCTTATATACTATTATAGGTATCATATGATTGACTGATTAGTCACTCATGAATTACTATTAATTAGTTAAAAATTTGCCGGGCAGGTGACTGATTACTCAACCAGGTGTGCCTGTTGACTATATAATCTTTTCAGAAAAGGAAAATTGAGAATTTGATATGAGTTATAATATAAAAGGAGAACTAAAAATGTCGGGAAATATGGAATCTAAAAATGAATCAAGTATGAAAACTTTTGAACTCAGTGAAAAAGTAACTGTAGAAAAAGTATCCTATAATAACAGGTACGGAATTACCGTTGTAGCAGACATGTACCTGTCAAAGGACATAGATAAGTCCAAAAAATATCCAGCAATTGTTATAGGAACACCTTATGGAGGTGTAAAAGAGCAAGGTGCTGGTATTTACGCACAGAATATGGCAGAACGAGGATTCGTTGCCATTGCGTTCGATGAATCTTTTAATGGCGAAAGCAGTGGTGAACCAAGACATGTTTCTTCTCCAGACATATTTGTTGAAGATTTTAGTGCAGGAGTAGACTTTTTGGGAACACGCCCTTTTGTGGACAGAAATAGAATCGGCGCTATCGGCATCTGTGGGAGTGGTGGATTTGCCGTTACTGCAGCACAGGTAGACCGCCGTATCAAAGCCGTTGCCACTGTAAGTATGTACGATATGAGCCGTGTAAAACGCAAAGGATGGGAAGATGGAATGACCGATGAACAGCGTAACGAATACCTCGACCATCTTGGCGAGCAGCGCTGGAAAGATTTTGAAGACGGCTATCCAGAGATGACTCCTTCTTTCCCTGATGAAATCCCCGAAGAAGATATTGACCCCGTCTCAAGTGAATTCATGGAATATTACGTAGCTCCGCGCGGACACCACCCAAATTCCATAGGCGCATTTACAATAACAAGTGACATGCCATTTATGAATTTCCCATTGATGAACTATATTGATACCATTTCACCACGACCAGTTTTGTTCATCATAGGTGAAAATGCTCACTCCAGGTATTTCAGTGAAGAGGCCTATGAAATGGCTGCTCAACCTAAAGAACTCTACATTGTTCCGGGAGCAAGACATATTGATCTGTACGACAGGACCGACATGATCCCGTTTGACAAATTAGAATCATTCTTTGCAAAATATTTAAGTTAAAAAAATGATCAGAGCAGTATTCTACGAACCGAAATTTGAACAATTATGGAGATTGCAGGCAGGAGACTTATTTTTGACCCCTCTCTCGAGTGATTAGTCAATCACAATGCGGCTAAATAATTCAAAAAATCAGGAGAAAGAAAAATGCTGTACAGAAAAGTTCCAAAGAACGGAGACGAGCTTTCGATACTTGGATTCGGATGCATGCGCCTTCCGGTAAAAGAAGACGGTAGTATAGATGAAGAAAGAGCCACCAGGCAGGTACGCTATGCAATTGACCAGGGAGTAAACTATGTTGATACGGCCTGGCCCTATCACATGGGACAGAGCGAGCCTTTCTTAGGTCGTGCCCTTGCCGACGGGTACCGCGAAAAAGTGAAACTCGCAACAAAACTTCCTTCCTGGCTTATAGAGAGCCGGGAGGATATGGATAAGTTTCTGAATGCTCAGCTGGAGAAACTCAAAACAGGCCACATCGATTATTACCTCATCCACGCTCTCGTTGGTGATCTGTGGGACAATATTGAAAAGCTGGGTGTAGCTGATTTCCTTGACAAAGCCAAAGCTGACGGCCGCATAATTAACGCAGGTTTTTCCTTCCACGGTTCGGGGGAGGATTTCAACCGGATAGTGGACGCTTATGACTGGGACTTTTGCCAGATCCAGTATAACTTCCTGGACGAAAAGAATCAGGCAGGTACCGCCGGTCTAAAATACGCTGCCTCCAGAGGGCTTGGCGTTATCATCATGGAGCCCCTTCGCGGAGGGAACCTGACAAAAACCGTGCCTCAAGCCGTGAAAGAGATCTGGGAGGAAGCCCCGATAAAGAGGTCCTCTGCGGAATGGGCACTCCGCTGGGTATGGAACCACCCCGAGGTCACGGTCGTCCTTTCCGGCATGAATGAGGAGGAGCATATTCAGGAAAACCTCAGGATTGCAGAGCAGGCATACCCGGATTCGCTGACAGAAGCGGAACTGCAGCTGGTAAAAAGAGTGGAGAGCAAGTATCGTGAACTGATGAAAGTGGGCTGTACCGGCTGCCAGTACTGCATGCCCTGCCCTGCGGGTGTGAATATTCCACTCTGTTTCGAGGAGTATAACAACCTGTACCTGGTCGACAATCCCGACGAGGAACGGTTCATGTATGCGGCACGGCTGGGTGGGGCTGTCGCTCTCGGGGAACCCGAGTTTGCATCCCTGTGCGTCAAGTGCGGACAGTGCGTTGAGAAATGTCCCCAGCACATTGACATACCTGCGGTTCTCGAATCCGTTGTGGAAGAACTTGAAGGACCCGACTTTGAGCAGAGAGTTGCCATGGCAAGGGAGATGTTCAAGCGGACTTAAAAGCGAGAATTATTTTTATTCCCGAAAAGACAAATGAAGATATTGTTTAAGCTGACTTTATTGAAAGATTAAACAATATCTCCATTCTTCCACTGCTTATCCTCAAGTTCAGACTATACTCATCCAGCTTTAGAATTTTGAATTTTTACCCCAAATTGAAAAGCAATAACCAAATAATTCTGAAAATCAAACTGTATGAGTATGCGCGAAACTCTAAAGAGCCTCCAAACGAATAAATTGTTATCCAACAACTTGGTATTTAAACTGTTTATTGATAAAGTATCTAATTCTTCTAGGCGAAGGGTGGTACATGGATCTTACTGATATACTTAGGGCTGTCAAAGACGGAAAAATGGATCTTGAGACTGCGGAGCAGCAGGCCCGAGGCCTGGGTTTTGTCTCCTATACGGATATAGCAAAACTTGATTCTCACAGGAAAAGCAGGACAGGAGTAATCGAAGCTGTTCTTGCCGATTGTAAGGACCCTGAAGACGTTGTGGAGATTGCCAGGGTCATGGTTGCGGAGAGCAAAAGAGCCCTTATTACGCGGGTCTCGCCACGGCATGTTGAAGCCTTAAAGCAGGCTTTCGGCCAGGATAAACTTGAATGGAACAGCAGGGCCCGTACAGTTGTTATCCATGACGGCACGCCTGCCCCCAGAACCGGCGGGGTCGTGGGAATCGTTTCGGCAGGCACGGCCGACATTCCGGCTGCGGAAGAAGCCAGGGTTGTAGCCTCCGAAATGGGCTGTGAAACGGTTACGGTTTATGATGTGGGGGTTGCAGGTATTCACAGGCTGATTCCGGCCCTGCATAAATTAAAAGCTACAAAGCCCGGAGCAATCGTAGTTGCAGCCGGGAGGGAAGGAACGCTTCCCACAATAGTCTCAGGATTAGTTGACGTGCCCGTAATCGGGCTTCCGGTTTCGACAGGCTACGGAGCAGGCGGCGGAGGAAAAGCTGCCCTGCTGGCAATGCTCCAATCCTGTTCTACACTCGCAGTTGTAAATATTGACGCAGGTTTTGTTGCGGGAGCGTATGCGGCCAGGATCGCAAATATGATTGCTGCTGCCTACACCTTCGGCAAGGAAGAAAGGACAGACCCGGAAGGGGAGTAACAGGGGAATAAAAAGGGAATAAACCGAAATGGAGGAAGGAGTTTTATGAAAGCACTTGTATTCAATCCTTTTTCAGGCGCAGCAGGAGATATGATCCTTGGATGCACTCTTGATCTCGGGGCTGATCGGAAAACGGTTAAAGAATTAATAGAAGCTTCTGTCAACGTATCCGTGGAGATAAAAGAAGTTATAAAAAAGGGAATAAAAGCCCTGGACGTCCGGATAAATGTGCCTGAAAAAGAGCCAGTCCGCACATATCCGGAACTTGTGGATGTGGTAAAAGCTGCAGGATTGCCTCACAATGTGAAAGCAAGTGTTCTTGATATTTTTTTGAAGCTGGCTGAGGCCGAAGCTTCAGTTCATGGGCAGTCTGACCTTGAGAAACTGCATTTCCATGAGGTTGGGCAGAGTGATGCCCTTGCCGACATAATCGGTTCTTCAGCAGCTATCCATTCCCTTAACTGTGATTCCGTTTACTGTACTCCTGTAAACGTGGGCAGTGGAACAATAGCATGCGCACATGGAGTTCTGCCTGTGCCAGCGCCTGCTACCCTTGAGCTTCTCAGGAAAGGAAAATTCTATTTCAGGGGAGGTACTGAACAAAAGGAGCTTCTTACTCCTACAGGGGCTGCTATTCTTGCCCATTTTGCAAGACCTCTGGAAACTTTTCCTCAAGGGAGGGTAATTTCGATAGGTTACGGGGCCGGAGATTCCGAGCTTGCCGGGCCCAATGTGCTCCAGGGGGTGTTGTCCGAACTTGATTCCTGCCTCATTCCTGATATTATTGAGGTGCTCGAAACGAACGCTGACGACGTGAGCGGAGAAGTCCTGGGCAACCTGTTCGAGGAATTGCTTGCTATGGGGGCAAGGGATGTTGCAATTCTCCCGGCAACAATGAAAAAAGGCCGTCCGGCTCATATTATCAAAGTAATTGCAAAACCCGAAGACACCGCAAAGCTCGCCCGAAAAATAATTATCGAGACCGGGTCCCTGGGAGTAAGAGTTATTCCTACCCGACACAGATTAATGGCTGCCAGGCGAATTGAGCCAGTTAAATTTGAGGTCGAAGGGCAGGTATATGAAACTGCGGTCAAGATTGCCAGGGACTCTGAAGGTGTTCTGCTCAATATCTCTGCCGAGTTTGAGGACTGCAAAAAAATCGCAAAAACGAGCGGCATTCCTGTAAAGGAGGTTATGAGAAGGGCAGAGGAAGCCGCAAGAAAGCTTTTCTCCTGAAATTCTCAAAAGAACGTGAGATAAGTAGAAACCGAAGAATTGCACGGCTTTATATCCCTGTAAAGTGCCGGAGAATTGAAAAGGATTCTATTGAGAAGGACAGTAAAACTGAAAAACAAAAGTGATAGTAAAAATGAAACGGGAATGTAGAGTCAAAACGCAAATTGGAGAAGTAAAATTGAGAATAAAGCTGGAAAGCAAAAGCCTGAATCTCTGAGGCTTTTACTTCTATTTTCCATTATTCTGTATTCAGATCAGAGTTTACCCATGGAATGCAGGAGTTCTGCATTCAGTACACTTGCCCCGGCTGCCCCACGAATGGTGTTATGTCCCATTGCGATGTAGCGGATTCCTTCTCTTATACGTCCCACTGAGACGCTCATGCCTTTCCCCATATTGCGGTCAAGGCGTGGCTGGGGCCTGTCGATTTCGTCTCTTACTATCAGGGCTCTCGCAGGTTCGGAAGGAAGTTCTCCCAGCTTGGGGTCGAATTTCAGAAAGGCTTCCCTTACTTCTTCAGGCGTCGGCTTATCCCTCATTCCGGCCCAGATGGCTTCGGTATGCCCGTCGATAACAGGCACTCTGTGGCAGGAAGCACTGACTCTCATATCCGCAGGTACGATTTCAGAGCCGTTGAACTCTCCAAGGAGCTTTAAAGTTTCAGTCTCCATCTTCTTTTCTTCGCTTCCGATGTACGGAATTACATTGTCATAGATTGCCATTGCGGCAACTCCGGAAAATCCTGCCCCTGAGATCGCCTGCATTGTAGCTACCTGTATGGTTTCGAGCCCAAACTGCATAAGAGGCTTTAAGGTAAGGGTCATGACAATTGTGGAGCAATTGGGGTTTGTAATGATATATCCGCCCCATCCCCTTGCATCCTGCTGGACTTCGAGAAGCCCGAGATGTTCTGGATTTACCTCGGGGATTACGAGAGGAATATCCTTTTCCATCCTGTAAGATGAGGCATTGCTTGCCACTGCAAATCCGGCTTTCGCAAATTCGGGTTCTACTGTCAGGGCAAGGTCTGCAGGAAGGGCTGAGAAAACCACGTCAGCATCTACGGCTTTTGGGTCTACCGGGACAACTTCGATGTTTTCGACGCTTTCCGGCATAGCTGTGTCTAATCTCCAGCCTGCGGCTTCTTTATACGTTTTGCCGGCGCTTCTCTCGGATGCTGCAAGGGCTGTAATCTCAAACCAGGGGTGGTTTGCAAGTGCTTCTACAAATCTCTGCCCTACAGCGCCTGTGGCGCCTAAAATACCCGCTTTAATTGCTACCATCTAAAAAGCTACCTCCGGAGAGAAAAAATGATTGATAAAAAGGAAAAAGAAAAGTGGAATAAAGAAATTATTCCAACTGATTGCTGTTTTACTCTTCTACTTTAATTGCCTGGTTCGGGCATGCTTCTTCACATGCGCCGCACTCTACGCATTCGTCCTGGTCGACTACTGCGCAACCCTTTTCTTCGTCAAGGGTAATTGCTTCAGAGGGGCACTCATCGACACAGCTTCCGCATCCTGAACATTCATCTACATTAACTATTGCTGGCATATTTTTTCACACTCCTTTTTATTGCTCGATATATACCTGGAAATTAGATAGGGCGTTTTTGAAACTTCCATAGGTTATCGAAAAGTTTGGTCATAACGCCATTAACAAGATAACCATAAAAACTTATCGCTTTTTAGCAAAAGGCAGCCTCCAAAAATCAGGATGGAGTTAACCAGCCGGTGACTAAATATTATATTAAAATTTATAAATAAAAGGGAAATTAAAAAAGTTTATTAAAAAAGTTTATTCAACACACCGAGTCATGCATAGCAATTCCGGCATCCGTCAAGCGGTACATTCCTTCTTCAAATTTCAGGAAGCCTTCCTTTAGGAGGAAATCCATATTGAACTTAAAGAAGAAATCGCTTAATCCGGAATCTTCCTTTAGCTGGTTTTCAGTCTTCCCAAAGATTCCAACAGTCCGGAGAAGCTTTCTTCTTGCAGGATTTATGGAAACTTTTTCCATCATCATATGTTCCAGTTTGACAGCTTCGCCTTCGGTAGGTTCACCTTTTTTGTCGAAGTAAGCATCAAGTTCATCTATTTCCTCGTTCATATCAAAACTCCTTTCCTTTTTTATTGGTTGAAATCTACCCTTTTTTATATAGTTCCGAAAAGGATAAGTGTGATTGTAACTCTTTCAGTTAAGTCTCAGGTTTTCGTTTCAGCTTTAAGTTAAGTTTTACACTGCAAACGTTCGCTCGTTTGATCCGCGCAAATGCTCTTTGACTTACTTTAGATCGAATTTTATGTTATTTTCATTCGTTTTCCCTGTATATATTAACCCTGCATATTTGCTCGTTTTCGTGTTCACTATGATTTTCAGTATCATGCCCATGCTCGTGAACTTCTTTTTCAAAAGTTATTCCTGAGTTCCAGAGGTTCTCTTCAACAGTACTCTCAACGATTTCTATAAGCTTATTTTTCGGAACCTTTGTAATTGCGGAAAGCAGCCTGAGTTCGGCTTTCTCACTGTTGCGGCCCGGAATAAGCTCTGCCTGAGGCATTTCTTTAGAAGAAGTCACACTGCCTTTGACCGTAAATTCCGGGAGTTTTATGGAAAGCTTCACGTGCCCTATAAATTCAGGATTAATTTCCCGAACCCTGCCCTGAATGGTCTGGAGGCTCTCTTCTACAAAGTGTACGCTTTCTTCAGGACTGAGATTCCGCAGTCCGAGGGTATAGAGAGCTGAGTAAGCCGAAACTTCAGAAAGTTCAATGGAATTTTTCTTTTCTTTGGAAGGCTTTTTAAACCCTGGCACAGCGAGATGCAGAAGCAGCCTTTCAAACTGTTCATCTTCATGTTTTGCCGAGAATTTCAGGATCCGGGCTTCAGGATTTATCTCATGGAGCATTTTCTCAGCGGCCAGAACAGTTTCTGCAGGCGTTATGTCGATTTTGTTTATGCAGAGGATTTCGGCTTCCTTGATCTGATTCTCAATAAACCTTGGAATCTCTTTTGCTTCGGTCCCGAAACGGCCAGGATCTACAAGCGTTACTACAGGGGCAAAGGATAGCTCGGAGAGTCCCATTGTTTCTATTTCTTCCCGTATCTGCCCCGGGAAGGCGATTCCTGTCGGCTCGATAATAACAATATCAGGTGCAAACTCTTCCTCAAGAGTCTGAAGGGTATATTGCATGCTTATCCTGAGTGTGCAGCAGATGCAGCCGCTTGTAAGTTCCTCAGTTACAATGCCAGGGCTTGTAAGAATATCCCCATCAAGCCCGATTTCCCCTATCTCATTTACGATAATCGCAGTCCTTTTTCCTGCATTACTGAGCCGCCTGCTGATTCTCAGTATAGTGGTTGTTTTCCCGCTTCCGAGAAAACCTCCTATGATCATCACTTTCATGTTTTTTCCTGTCCTCATTGTCCTGAAAAAAGATTCTCAGTAGGGCTGATAAATATAATATATCTACTTATATATATAAAATTGGCAAAGCCATCTATCCGGGTATTACTTTATGGGGCTTTCCTGAAAAAATTTTCCCTTATGGGGGGAAGCTTCGATATTTCTTACAAGGCTTTCCAGGGAACTGCAGCAGGGAAAAATGTATTTCCAGTGCTGAAAAGGAAGCTCTGAACAGAGATTTTTCTTGAAAAGGTGAAAACCGATAACATCCAGAATAAATCCTGAAGTAATTTATATGCAGGCTGAAAACTTTCACAGTTTGGGAAGCACCTGTAGCCCGATTTCAGTCAGCCTGTAAACACCGTTTTCATCCTGGAAAAGAAAATCAGCATCTGTCAGAATTTCAGTGTGGAACTTTAAAGTAGCTTCCTCAAGGTCGGTCTCTTTGAGAAGTTCTTCTTTCCTTTTTCCGAGAAAGCAAACCGTTCGCATTATATCCCTGCGAATCTGACTGGATGCTGCATAGTAAGTCTTTTCACATTTTTTCTGCATCAGTTCTTTTTCGGTTTTTACCTGTGAATCCAGAAAAAGGTCAATTTCATCTATTTCTTCCATCGTTAGTAACTTCCTGTGCCGTAAAAACTATTCTTTGAAATTCGGAGGGGTAAATATATAATTATTTTGTTTTTGTTTTAGAACTCCCGGTTTAAATACACGGAATTTTTTAAAGGCGATCCTTTTAATCGGTAATCAGGGAAATAATTTTTGCCTTTGGAGATTTCATTTTTTATTCTACTATAAGCAGGTACGTTCAAGTGTAGCTCCGGGTATGGAAAAAAGGAAAATAACTTTTGCAGTAATTTTGAAAAATACTGATAATTAGCCAGAACGCGACCAAAAAAAACTCTTTTTTTCGGTAAAACTTCTGAAAATAGATTGCGTTCTCATCCAAGAACCTGGAAGTTCCGAACGGCTTTAAGAGATTTTATTTATCTGGGAAGAGATACTGAGGTACAGGACTCACGGGTTGCGAGTTTTGATTTTTCTCTTTCCGTTTTATCCCTTTATTATGGAGTAGATATTAACTAGTGGGGTGTTAAAGGGATGAGAACGCAATTCATACTACGCACTCACAGTATATAATATTTTCAACAGCTAATGTTATTTTATCTTCAGTATGTTAACATATCATTACAACATTAGTCCACTATTTTAACATTATATCATTGCTATAACATTATCTCATACCTGTATAAGCCGGGCTCTTGCTCCCTTTTTATCTTTCCAGGCTTGAGGGGACAAATTTAAGGCGAGGCAGGGAAACTTTTTCTTCCGGTTCTGAATTGGTGAACAACCTAAATTATATCAACAGAATAATTTATATATCCCTTAATAGTCAAGTGATAGTCACTTTGTAATCACTCTCAGGAGCATTTGCATGCAAAGTAAACCAATAACGCCGGAAATGAAAGCTTTCCTTATTTCCATAGGTTCAGTTTCCATAGATCCTTCACTTATCCCGCAGGCTCGGGGTTCCACTGCGGGTCCTGGGGCAGGTACAGGTTCGGTTTTCTTCAGGTCGGGAGAAAGGCGGGTAAGGCTCAGCATAAAAAAAGACTCTCCGCTTTCAGTTCTGAAGGTTGAAGGCGAAGGAAATGTTGCGCTTTTCTATGAGGGAGAAGAACTTGTGCGGGGGAAACTTGAGCCTGCCCCTGCCCACTGCCCTGACCAGGCTTTTATAACTCTTTGCGAGAGGTGCATATTCGACTGCAAATACTGTCCTGTGCCCAAATTGCAGGGGCACGTTAAGAGTGAGGAGGAAGTCCTGGAAATAATTGATGAGGTTTTGCGGACAGGAAATCTAAAAGCTATTTCTCTTACCTCAGGTGTTGAAACCTCAATCGAAGGAGAGGTGGAGCGTGTGCTCAAATTGCTTCCCGCTCTCAAAAAGTACGATGTTCCTGTTGGAGTTTCGGTTTATCCTACCGAAGGCTGTTCCAGAATATTTTATGAAGCCGGGGTTTCCGAAGTCAAGTACAATGTCGAAACTATGGACAGGGAAATCTTCAAAAAAGTTTGCGGGGATCTTTCTATTGACTTTATTCTGGATAGACTGAAGGAAGCTGTGGATGTTTTCGGAAAAAACCGGGTTTTCAGTAATTTTATAATAGGGCTTGGAGAAAGTGACGATTCTGTCAGGGATGGAATCGAAACTCTTGCAAAAATAGGGGTAATTCCTGTCCTGCGGCCGGTAAACCCGCACCCTCTCAGGGCTGGAGACTGTTTTACGGAACGTCCGTCTCCTGAGCGCCTCTTGAAGCTCGCAAAGCTTGAAGCCAGTATCCTCAAGGAGTACGGGCTCGATCCGGGGCTTGCAAAAACCATGTGCATAAAATGTACGGGCTGTGATCTTGTTCCCTTTATTGACTTCTAACTCCGAACTTTCATCTTATTTTTCTTATAAAACTTTATTTTCTTTAAAGATTTCCCCATTTTTAGCTTCAGTTTTCGCTATTTCGAGGGTACTTTTTAATTTTTGATTTTTAACTTTAATTCAAAAAGTTGGTTTGTTCATACTAAATTATTGTATAGAATTATTTATGTGGGACTATTTTACGTACATCATCTTTCTCAGAAGCTTCTAATATTTCTTTTCATTTTTTGAATCCGTTTGATTTTCCCCGAAGAGGGACCCCTTTATTTCCACTGGAAACTTCTTCGGATTAATTTTTTTTACTATTGGTGTTTCTTTCCTTTCTCTTTTCTTTGCTTCCTTTCTATATACTCTTCACTTAATCTTCATCTAACCTTTAACTCTTTATCAATTGCCGATCAGCAATTGATCAACTATTCTTCAATTATCCTTCAATTTATTTCTTAAATTTTTATCTTTATGCCAGGAGTTTTCTCTTTCCCGTTTTGATGCTATTGTTATAGTTTCTCAAGTATTTTTTCACACCAATTATACGTTCTGCAATCTACTTCTAAATTGTTCATTGTCTGCTTATAATCTGTTTATTGTTTGCTTATAACCCTCTAACTGTACTCAATATTTGTTCTCTTAGTCGCATTTCACTCTCATCTTTTTATTTTCTTCCCTGAGAGCTTCAGTACCCCCTTATTTCCACTGGAATCTACGGGTTAACAGTCTGTTTTCCATGGAATATATACATAAATCTCAGTTTTACCCAAGGTTTTTCCAGCAAATACCGAAAATATTTCAAAAAAGGTTCATGTTGTTTAAGAAAACACTTACTCCGATTCTATGTTTTCTATATTTTCTTTGTTTTCTTCATTTTCTATATTTTTTTATTCTCTCTGTTTTCTTCATTTTCTTCATTTTCTTTATTTTATTCTCTTATTCTTTTATCTTCTTTCTCTCATACATCTGCATATCGTGCCTCAAGGGTTTTTGAAGTGACTTCCCCTTAAAGTAATGCTTTTTGAAGGCTCTTTATTGAAATTACGGCTTTTAAAGCCGTATGATTAAAGAATAAAATATGAACTGCGAATTAAGAAAGATAACTCCAAAAGTAAGACTGATCCTTAAAGACTTTAAACGGAAACTGTAAAGATATTGATTTTAGAAAAGAAGAATAAATTATGAGATACTCCAAGGTTAACAGTTTCAAAACAAGGAAACAAAGAAAAAAAAGAAAATAAAGAATATAAAGAAATAAGATAATAAAAAATATAAAGAAAAAAATTCAGTAAAGAATATAAAGAAAAAAATTCAGTAAAAAATAATAAGGAAAACAAATCAGAGATGAAAGTAGAATTCTGAAAAATATTGACAGAATAAGAGATTTTAAATGAATCTGAGCGAATTCGGAACCTTGAATTTAAGGCTTTTGGCCTGAAGCTGTTTCTTTTTTCTGAAACTTAAGATTTACTCAGGCCAGTATCTTATTCTTTATGCTTCTTATTCCTTCTTTATATTTATTAAATATCCTGTCAATCTAAAAAAATTCCAACCATTTCGTTTCCACTGGAAAAACTTAAATCGACTATCTCTGGCCTTATTTTTTCTATCCGGCTTTAAACCCGGCTTTTTTCGCCCGATTTCAAATTTCGTTTTTAATTTTTCATATCAGGCTTTTTAACCTTAAAGCTTACCTGCCTAATTTCAACAATTCTTCCGCACTTATGCCTTCGTGAACTACCTTTGAAATTCTCCGGACAAGGCCTATGGGATCTTGAGCCTGGAAAACATTTCTTCCTATGGCAACGCCCCGTCCTCCGCATTCGAGAGATCCTTCGATCATTTCCAGCAGTTCCTGTTCGGACTCCATTTTCGGGCCGCCTGCTATGATTACAGGAACAGGGCATCCGTCAACTACTTCTTTAAATGTTTCAGGGCTTCCGGTATAGTTTGTCTTGATTATATCGGCCCCAAGTTCGGCTCCGATTCGGGCTGCATGTTTTACAACATCCACGTCATATTCAGAGCGAACTTTTTTTCCTCGCGGGTACATCATGGCAAGAAGTGGCATTCCCCATTCGTCGCACTTTCCTGCAACATAGCCCAGCCCCTGCAACATCTCGTACTCGTCTTCAGCCCCGATATTTATATGAACTGATACTGCATCGGCTCCGACTTTTATAGCTTCTTCCACGGTTGTTACCAGAACTTTATGATTCGGATCAACGGAAAGGGAAGTTGAAGCTGACAGGTGGATTATAAGACCCACATCATGCCCGTATCCCCGGTGTCCGTGTTTGGCAAGCCCCATATGTCCGAGCACAGCGTTTGCCCCACCTTCCGCGACCCTGTTTACAGCCTCCTGAAGGTTTTTAAGCCCATCAATCGGACCTGCACCAACTCCGTGGTCCATAGGAATAATAATCGCATTACCTGTATTTCGATTGAAAATCCGCTCCATCCTTATGGATTTACCTATAGTGTTCATAGGCTGTCATATTGCAAATTAGATGATATATACTTTATCGGTATATTTTCCTGAGGACACCTGATCAGTGTTTTATTTGTTCCGAAGGAATCCGGTTTTCGTGAACCGGCAGCTAAAAAGCTTAAAAAGAGTTTAAAACAGTTAGAAAAATTTAAATAATTTAAAAGAATTTAGAAAAAGCTTAAAAAAGCTTTTTTAAGAACTCACTTTGTATTTTCATTCTGATATACCCCTGAATACCCTTTTTCTACTTCTGCGTCCAGGGTGTAAAACAAAAGCTGCATAATTCGTGCATCTTTTTTCAGTCTAAAGCCTGACGCATTGTAAACTACCAGCATTGACTCGCTGCGTCCCCTGTATCCGGCATCCCATACTGCGGTTTCAAGGGTAGCTCCACAACGAATAAGGGTTGACCGCGGCTTTGCGATTGCAGCCAGGTTCATCGGAATATTTACGATCTCATTGAAAAGTACCTTATAAATTCCCTCTGGCAGGTGTATCCAGCCATCACTCCCGAATTCAAGATTTTTCCCGTTCGGGAGCTTTCTCTCCGAATTATCAAAATCCACAGCTCCAGGACCTTCTATTGTTTTTATCTCTTTCAGGGTGAGTTCAAGCCCGTTAGGCTGGATCTGGGTTTCTATATCAACGGCATTTTCAAGCAAAGGAGGCTTTGCCTGTATAAGTTTTCTCAGTTCAGTGCTGGATAAAAGCGTCATTGAAACTGTAATTGCAAAGATTCTTTATTACAGTTTCGGATTCCATTCCCCGGACTTAATCATTTTTTGACCTTCCTTTTTATTACAACTTCTAATATCATTATCTTTATTATTTTAGACAAGTATTTATGAAAAGGTTTATTGTTTTCAGGTAAGTAACCATTACCTGTCAAGATTTTCGTATTAATTCTCAATTGTATTTAATAAAGGGCTTACGAGAGGCTTCTAATGATGGCAAAAAGATCTACCGTATGCGGGATTGTCTCTGTGTTTTTCATATTTCTGTTAACAGGCTGTGCCCTGGCTGCCACGGGCAACACGTGGGATCTATCCACAAAAGAGAATTCATGGAATTGCTCCCAGGAAATCTTAGTTACTGAGAACGCCGGCAAGACCCTGCAAGGATACCCTGTCCCTGTGGGTCTGAACTCTTCTAATTTTAATTTTTCAGAAGCAAAAAGTGATGGCTCAGACATTCGATTCTCCTCAGGCGATAGAACCCTCAATTACTGGATTGAGACCTGGGACCCTGAAAATGAGGAAGCCCTTATCTGGGTCAGGCTTCCAGCCCTCCCTGCGAACAAGACCGGCAAAATCCTCATGAGGTACGGGAACCCCGGGGTTGAAGCCGTGAGCAGTGGAGAAAGAACATTTGACTTTTTCGATAACTTCGAGGGCAGTAACCTCAACGAGCTTGATTGGAATGCTGAGAGTGCAGGAGGAGGACTGGTTGAGGTTAAAAACGGGATCTGTAATGTTGCAGCTCCAAAGGTTCATGCTTACGACTCCTCTACGATCTACAGCAAAGACCGTTTTGAAATCAATTCTATGTTTGTGGTCAAAAGGATGAAAGTAACCACAGGTGCGGACAGCAGAGGGCCTGTGCTGCGGCAGGGTTTCGTAGACCAGATAGACAGCAGAAAAAACGAAATCAAGCATGAGACCGAGCTTGCCAATGAAAGCCGTGTAGGCCTGGAAACAACTTACAGGAAGCAAAAGAATAATCTCTATGATCTCACTGACGTTAATGTTCCTGAAGGGGAATGGTATGTCTCAGGAATTGCCTGGTATGAGGAGAACGATACTCGCAAAGTGTCCTGGTTTAAAAACGGTGTGAAGGACTTGAAAATGGATTTCGCCTCAAATGATTACATTACCAATTTCCCAATGCATGTTTATCTCTATGCCGCTTCCTATAAGGACTCCTCGAAGAATACAGGCTATATGTCAGTCGATTACGTACTGGTTCGGAAGTTTGTCGGAACCGAACCCACGGTCAGGATTGTTTCGGCTCAGGGGGAAAATAAAGTTTCTCCAGAAAGCGTCTCTGAAAATAATTCTGGAAATCTTTCCGGGTCCGGGACTAATTCTCAATCGGGAGCTCTTTCTGAGCCTCAAACTATGCCCGGATCGGAGCTGAGTTCCGAAACTTCCACCCCAGAGGAAGCTGCACAGGCGCAGGAAAACCTTAGCCAGAATGACACAGGTGCCCCGGAAATCTCATTCCCTGAGTACGATGTCGGGATTTCCGGAATCAGGCTTTCTTCCCCATACAACTTTGATTTCCCTGACATTGTAAAGGAGCTTAAATCCTCTGGTACGGATACGATTTTCCTCACAGTGGACAGCAGGGACGTATGGCAATACGAGCGTTTTGTAAAAATGGCCCATGAAGAAGGAATTTCGGTGCATGCCGTGCTCCTGGAAGACGTAAACTGCACAGAAAAAGGAGCTGAAGACACCTGCCAGGATTCCCTCAATACGGTACTTGGTTATAACGAAAAATCTCTTGCCCCCTTTGACGGCATCGCTATCTACGTAAACTCCTCTGCCAGGGAAGGCTCTGAGAAAAGTGCAATCGATTACAGAACGTTGTTTGAAACGGCTAATAAAGAGGCCGAAGAAAACGTATCCGTCTCAGCAAGCCTCCCACTTAATTATACCGCATCGGAAATCGAAGAAATTGCTCCTTTTATCGATTCCTTCATTATCAGGGCTTACCCATCGGGAACTGAAGGGCTTAACTCTGTGCCAGGCATTGTTGATGCCGTTGCCCTTGAGATGGGGGAGATAAGAGGCGCAGGTTCAAAAGGAATAATCGAAATCTCTGTGGAAGAGGGTTTTAAAGATAAATTTTCAGTACAGGAACTTTTTGCCGGCCTTGCAGATTATTATTCAGGTGATTCGGCTTTCCTGGGAGTCTCGATTTTCAATTACGATACTTATATGGCATTGCCTCGAACAGAGCCCGACGAGAAGGGATCTCCGATCTCCGGATTCAAGGCTCTCCCGGTACTTCTTGTAGGGCTTGGAGCCTTCGCCCTTTTGAAAGTAAAGAAAAATTAAATTAGAAAAGAAGTAAATTAAATAGAAATCAAATTAGAAAGAAATTAAATAGAAATTAAATTAGAAAGAAATTGAATTAACAGAAAGAAAAAAGAGAAATAAATTGAATAGGAATAAATCAAAGCTGAGAAAAAGAACGTGGGAAAGCTGAAAAAAGAATAATCCTCTATTTCCCTTTTCCTTTTCTTTCCCTTTTCTTTTTTCCCTCCCCTCTCCCTTTCTCTTTTTTCTTCCTGTTTTTTCCTTTCACGTTCGAACTTCTTGGGCAAACTTGGTTAATTTCTTGAATAAGAGAAACATTTTTATGCTGATTGCTCGTTTATACTTTTGTTTACTTTTGTTTGAAATTCTAAATTTTTAAACGTTTTAACGGGGGTTCTAGCATTAAAATTCTTGGATTGGTGGGTAGTCCTAATATCGATGGAAATACTGCAAAGCTTGTAAATGCAATTCTTGACGGAGCTGCCGAAAACGGCGCAGAAAACGTAATTTATAATCTGGATTCTTTAAATATTAAAGGCTGCGATGCATGCTGCAGATGCCAGGAATCAGGCTGCTGTCTTATAGACGATGATATGCAGGAACTTTACGAGGAAATCCAGGCTGCAGACACTGTTGTACTCGGCTCTCCTGTTTATATGTGGCAGATGACTGCCCAGACTAAACTCTTAATTGACCGCCTGACAGCCTTCTTAAAACCTGATTTTTCGAGCAGGCTTGATAATAAGAAACTGATCCTTGTCTTTTCCCAGGGCAGTTCGGACAGGGATGCCTTCAAGCCGTACTTTGAATATACAGCCGGCCTTCTCTACTATCTCGGCTTTGATGTTCTGGAAACCGTCATTGCGGCAGGCACGGATAAGCTTGAAGTTTCCTTCAGGCCCAGTCTGCTTGAAAAAGCAAGAGAGCTCGGAAAATTGGTCTCGACTCCTAATCTGTCTAGCCCTGAGTTCGGAAGAGCCGAGTCAAGCCTGACGCCATCGCTCTAAATTTTCTTTTTTTCCTTTCATCTTTTTCTTTCATCTTCTAATTTTTTAACACTTATAGTTTTTCTAAACATTTTTCCTGTTTTTCTCTTGCCTTAATATTGACTTCTAATATTGACTTACTTCTAATATTGACTTACTTTTGACTTAATAGATACTTCTGAATATTAGCTGATGAGAAAAGAAAAAACATGATGAATAGCTAACAATTAGAGATAATAAATTAAATGAAATTTGCTCGTTAATTCTTACCAAAAACAGCTATTGATACTGTTTCCCCAGGCTGAGAAGTTACCTTTTTTACTTATTATTCGAGAAATAGGAGATGTTCGATGAAAAATACTAAATCTAAATTATATTTATTAACATCAAAAATATATAAAAACACATATTTTATTCTTACAAATACTTATTAGCTTTATGCTCATTTTTTAATAAGCTATTATATTTCGACGATGAGATATTTATTACCAGGAAGGTCTTTGCATGAAAATACTCGGACTGATCGGAAGCCCGCGTGAAAACGGGAATACTGCTACACTTGTGAATACAATCCTTGAAGGTGCCGCTGAAAACGGTGCTAAGACAAAAGTCTATCATCTTGCCAGAATGGACTTGAAACCCTGTAAAGGCTGCATGTCCTGCAGTCTTGACGGAAAATGCATCATTGATGACGATATGCAGGAACTCTATAAGGAAATAATGTCCTCTGATGCCATTGTAATAGGCTCTCCGATCTACATGTGGCAGATGACTGCCCAGACTAAAACAATTGTTGACCG
The DNA here is from genome assembly GCF_049706645.1 of Methanosarcina sp. Classification (GTDB taxonomy): domain Archaea; phylum Halobacteriota; class Methanosarcinia; order Methanosarcinales; family Methanosarcinaceae; genus Methanosarcina. Next base: position 167,506 of record NZ_JBNAKP010000005.1, read on the forward strand.
CCTTATAGCATTAACCTGCTGGCAGCCCTGTGCAAAGCCCGAATTTTCCCGTCTCCTGAAAGTAAAGACTAAACTCGTCCTTGCTTACACATACGGGAACCCAAACCCCAACAACTTTGACCATTACTTCAAGTATATGGAAGGCCTCTTCAGCTTCTTAGGCTTCGATGTTCAGGAAAGCATCTGGGTTTCGGGCACAACAGCCCTCGATGATATCTACCATCATTCCGAAATATTCGAAAGAGCAAAAGAGCTCGGGAAAAAACTCTAATCTTTTTCGAATCCAGGGATCACGACCATCTTGAATTTACACGTCATTAAATTCATCCGGGTATTCTACAATTCCGCCTGTTCCCTCAAGCGCCCCTTTCTTTAACTCCAGCGCCATAAACGCTTCAACAGGTGCGCCGAAAGGATCTCTTATTCCCCACTTATTTGCCGGCTTAAACCCGAATTTCGGATAATATTCAGGGTGCCCGAGGACAATAACAGAATCGTATCCCAGCTGCTGGCAGGCTTTGAGCCCTTCCTTTATAAGTTCGCCTCCTATACCCTGCTTCTGGAACTCAGGCAAAACTGCAACCGGGGCAAGTGAAATCGTTTCTTTTTCTTCTCCATTTCCTGATTTGATTACTACAGGGAAAAAGAGAATATGGCCAGCTATTCTCCCGTCAAGTTCAGCCACAAGCGAAAGTTCGGGAATAAACTTCGGGTTTTTCCTGAGGCTTTCAACAAGTTTTCCTTCGGCAGGCTGCCCGAAGGCAAGGTCATTTACTTCGGTTATGGCCAGGTAGTCTGAAGGGTTTTCGGGGCGAATTTTAAGGACCATCTATATATCTTCCTGCGTATTTTTTAAGCAAGCTTTTCTTCCTGTAATTTCTTATGATCAACCATTTATTTATTCCTTTTATCTACCTAAAAAATATGGATATTTTTATCTATCTAAAAAAACGGATATTTTTTGTTCTACAGCAAGAAGTATCTTAATCTAAGACTCTAAAAAACTCTAAACAATTCTGAAAATCTTTTGTCTAGTTAGGGAGCGATATTCTCCTCCTCGCAGAATTTATATGTCTAATGTATTCATTTAAAGAAAGTTTAAGAAAAATCAATTCTCTTAATTCTTAATTCTATCCTTCCCCCAGCCTTTCCCTATAAAATCTGTAAAACGGAGCCCAGTTATGATCCCCCTTTTCAGTGCAGGAAAAATCGCGCTTGGAAGCATTAGAAGTGCAAAGCTGCGTTCAACCCTTACCATACTTGGAATCGTCATAGGAGTTGCAGCCGTAATCGCAAATGTATCCCTCGGGGCAAGTTTCAACCAGCATTTTACGAATGAAGTGACCAATTTGGGGTCGAACTTCATCTTCATTCAGGGAATGCAGCCCAAACTTTTTTACGACAATGAGCTGAAGCTCGTTGAGAACACTCCCGGAATCTCGGGAGTTTCACCTTTGAAGTCACAAACGGCGGAAGTCACGTACATGTCCGAAACCAAAAATATCATGGTTAGCGGCGTCGGGAAATCTTATGATGAGGTGGCAAATACAAAGCTTCAAAAGGGGACCTTTATCAATGACAATGACGGGTACGTGGCAATTATCGGGCACAAAGTCGCAAACGAGAAGTTCGACCGGAATATTTCGGCCCGGAACTCCATAAACATAACCTTCAGGGTAGGGGAAGACGAAAAAATTACAAAGACCTTTAAAGTCAAGTCAATAATCCAGAACCCGGAAAATACTGTTGTCCAGGCGTACGATGATAACGAGGCCGTGCTTATCCCGATCGACGTTATGAACGAGATTCTCGGCGAAAAAGACTACGGCGGGGTTTTTGCAATGGCTGAAGACCCCGCAGCAATTCAGAAGACCTCGGATGAAGTAGACGAGCGCCTTGCCCGAAGCTTCGGAATTTCCGAGAGGGCGCTTGCAGATAAAGAGGCCCGCCCTTATGTCCTCATCAATCAGGCTGAGATTTTAAAACAAACGGATATGATGGCGGCAGCTCTCAGCTCTTTCCTGACGACCGTTGCGCTGATCTCCCTGCTGGTCGGCTCGATCGGGATAATGAATATTATGCTCGTAAGCGTGACTGAAAGGACAAGAGAGATCGGAGTGCTCAAATCCCTCGGATTCACAGGCTTTGATATTCTTTTCCTTTTCATGATCGAGTCAATCCTGCTCGGAGTTTTCGGAGGCATTCTCGGAAGTACAGTAGGAATTGCAGGCGCCTACAGCGTTGAAACCCTCCTTAAACTGCCTGTAGTATTTCCTTCCAGCCTCATAGCAGCCGGATTCTTTGTGGCTGTATTCGTAGGCTTTGTCTCAGGAGTCTACCCGGCAAGAAAAGCCGCAAGAATGAAACCTGTGGACTCGCTCAGGCACGAGTAAATGAAAATATTTACCTTCGTGAAAGTGGCTTTACAGTAAGAAGGCAGAAAGCCCTCTCCCTTTAGGGTTGGGATGAATGCCGTCAACTTAACCGTATTACGTTTTTAAAGTTTATTCGTTACTTATAATGCGGGTAAAGTTAATATAACTACTAATGTTAAAAGCCTATAAGTATAGACTTAAACCTACTAATAAACAAGAGTCCTTAATCAATAAACATATCGGCAGCTGTAGACTTGTCTATAATTGGGCTTTGGAACAGAAAATTAAGACTTATGAGCAGACTGGTAGATCTATAAATCATATGGGCTTAGATAAGCTTCTTCCAGCACTGAAAACTGAAAAACCTTTTCTGAAAGAAACTAATTCTCAATCCCTTCAAGGTATGACAAAACATGTAGATGCTGCTTTTGTCAGATTTTTCAGAGAGAAGAACGGCTTTCCTAAGTTCAAATCTAAAAAGAA
>NZ_JBNAKP010000006.1:0-85995 GCF_049706645.1 Methanosarcina sp.
CAAATGTCCAGCCGCTGACAAATTCCTCTGCTGCTTCCATTGCATCATAGATATCCTGAATACAATCTTTTACTTCACGAATTTTAGATCCCTCTTCAGACAGCTTCAACTTCACTCAGAATATGCTTGCCTATGTTTGGCTTTAACGCGTCTTTCATAACCAGATCTACCTTAACGCCCAGAGCTTCCGAAAGGTAGTTTTCAAGGTTGACAAATTTAAAAATAGTAGGAGTCCTGGAAAACTCAACGAGTATATCTAAATCGCTTCCGGGTTCCTGTTCTCCCCTAACGTAGGACCCAAAAATCCCCAGGTAACTAACGTGGTATTTTTCTTTAAGCTCGGGAAGCATCTCATGGAGTTTCCTAATATAGATGTCAGCTTCTTTTCGATTTTCTGGCATTTTTTCAGGCTCTGTTTGGTTCCTTTTAATGCGTTATAGTATCTGCGATTGTAGTATTTATAATTACTAAAGAAGGAGAACGGAATTTTACTGTATTTACCTTCAATTGAATAAAAATATATTTTTCCTGCCGGCGGTCTGCTGAAATTTACCCGAATACATTTGTTGAGATAAAGTTAAGAAAAGTGAAATTGAAAAACCCGTGATTTTTATAACTTTATAAGGGCCAATTTGCATGACTTCTTTAGATTAAGAGATTCTTTTCCCCTGGGGGAGGTTTTTCTGATTTAAGGGATTCTCTCAAGTTAACCATAAACTAAAGAAAGTAGCCGGAAAATGGACCGCTTAAAAAGAGGTGAAAACTTCTCCTTATCCTTTTCAGGTAACTCTAAATCATCTTCCTAACCGCCTATCCTCAGCAAGAATCTAAGCCATTTCAATCATCTGATTCCAAGAACCCATTTCCAGAGAGGAACGTAGCTGATATCACTTTCCTTTTTTTCTAGATTCTTTGTAAGCAAGATTAACCTGGAAACTTTCTCCCCAAAATACTCCTTGAATTCCAGAAGAGCATTAATTTCTCCGTGTCTTATATGATCTGTACAGGTGCAGTTTATACCTGTAAGCGCTCCGTCTTTGCCTTTGATGACAAAATCCACTTCTCTTTTTTCTTTCCAGTAAAAGAATTCTACTTTTCTCCGCTTCAACTCTACAAAAGCCAGGTTCTCTGCAAGCCTTCCTTCATCAGCAGAAAAGGTGAATGCCGCTGAATTTCGAAGCCCATTATCAATGCAGTAAACCTTTTTGGGCATTTTGATTGAGATTGAATCTTTGACCGAATATGAGAAGAAGTTCAACTGGTATATCAGGTAGGCCTGTTCCAGATAAAGCAGGTATTCTTTCAAGCTGTTGACCGAGAGCCCGGTGGCACTCGAGATTTTTGAATAACTCAGGAGAGTGGAGACATTTGATAGGGAATAATTTGCAAGTTCGATCAGTTTTGCACTTTCCCGGATATTACGACCCACCACTATGTCCCGAAGGAGGATGCTATTGAAGTATTCAGTTAGCCTTAGGTGGTTGATGTCCATATCCTCTTCAAGGACAACTTCGGGAAAACCTCCTTTAAAGAGATATTTATTAAAATAGTGCAGAATTTCGCTTCTCTGAATGTCAGGGTCTTTTAGTTCGAAACCCTCAAAGTCCAGATACTCTTTAAAAGAAAGGGGAAACACATGTTGCGTGATCATTCTCCCTGTCAAAAGGGTAGAGAGCTGGTCAGAAAGCATGCTGCTGTTCGAACCCGTAAGCACAAACTTGATTTCTTCCCCATAAAGATCATAGAACTTTTTGACCCACTGTTCCCAACCTTTTATATTCTGGATTTCATCAAAGAAGATATATTTTCTCCCTTTCGGCACATGAAGCTCTATGTATTCCCCAAATATTCTGTCGAGCAGCCCTCTGCTTTTGTCTTCAAAAGGTTCATCGAGGTTGAAGTAAAGGATATTCTCAGGTTCCACTCCTTTTCCGAGTAGGTAGTCTATTGCCTGGTACATTATAGTTGACTTCCCACATCTCCTAACCCCGGTAATGCATATAACCTCCCTTATATCCAGAAGCTTCAGGATTGTTTCAAGGGTCTCTGGGCGTGAGATCCTCTTTTTGGAAGCGGGAACTTTTCTTTCTGTCCACCAGGGATTCCACATTTTCATGAGCTGCTTCATAAGGGAATATTTGTGTGTTGGGTATTTATATCTTTCATTACAATGATGATTCCAGCCATAAATATCGTCATTACAATGACGATTATATAAATGAAGTTAGGTTTGAAGCTTTAAATATCGGGATGTTGAACAAGAAAGAAGATTTCTTATTTTGTCCTCCCATTCATTTGAAATATATTTTTTCTGTTCGCAATCTGCTTAAATCTCCCCCGAACACGTATGTTAAGATAAAGTTAAGAAAAGCAAAATTGATGAAACCGCAATTACGCTCATTTCAATTAAAATATATTTTTAAATTGACAGGATAATTTAAAAAACACATTTTCTCTTAATTCTTCTTAAAACTACTTCTATCGCAATATTGGGACAGATCAATAGTGAAAACTAAAAGTAGAAGTGTGTAGGAGTAACAGATATATTTAAGAAATGGAAGACAAAGTCATAATTAGGTGGTTCTTTTGGGCGATGCTATTGAGTATGTAAAAATCCCACGAAAAATCTTTGAGCCTATCACTGATATGGTAAAAGCAAGCCTGTACAAAGACGAGCAGGAAGCTTTGCAGCGGCTTGTGCATGACCAGGCTGAACAAAAGATCGATTACTATGGTAAAAAGGTAGCTGAAATGGAGCAGAAATACGGTATGGATTTTTCTGCTTTTGAAAAAAGAATCCAATCGAGAGTAGAGGAAGAAGACTTTGAAGAGTGGGATGATTTCATAATCTGGGAAAGCTATGTCACAGCATCACGATATTGGGAAAAGTTCTTATGACTATAAGCAAAATCGTTTCTGCTCTTTCATCCAGTGAGATTGTACTTGAATTAAAAGTTCTCAAAGCAATAGTTGAACCTCCTGTCCAGACTTTAAAAGCAAGAGCAACTCTCAAGATGGCTACCTATTGGAGATTAGTGAGAGTGTGGGCCCCTATTTCAGACGATATTCTTATCACCTGCAAAAAGAGGATGCAATGATAAAGCGTTGGGATAATTCTCCACACTGGAAAAATCTAAAAACGTTCCCTTATCATGTCCATAAAGGAAATGAAGCAGCACCCAGAGAATCTCCCGAAGTATTTATGAAGACGTTCTCCGTGAGGTGAAGAAACTACTGAGTTCAAATCCATGATTCTCATCATTTTTCATTAGTTACACTAGAAATCCATTTTAGAAAGGCCCAGGTCTGAGTTATCTTCTTTTGATCTTCCTTGTGAGCAATTTCACTCATTTTATCAGTTCAGTTTAAATATATTTTTCCTGCCGGCGGTCTGCTGAAATCTTCCCCGAGTACGTTTGTAAGAGATAGTGAGAAAAGTGAAATTGAAAACCCGTGATTTTTGCAGCTTTATAAGGGACACTTTGCAGGGCTGATAAGTTTAACTTATTTCTTCCTCCATTTAGTGCCAAGAATCCAAAACTTAATCAACCGATCCGTAGAATCTATATAAGATCTAGACAGCATAAAACTAAATACGTAAGAGTTCAGGCATGAAGGAGTCTTATTATGCTTATACAATATATCCAGGCAGCCCTTGAAAAGGCAAAATATGAAATAATAGATGACGAAGAACCTTATTATGGAGAAGTTCCCGAACTTGAGGGTGTATGGACTACAGGCAAGACTCTGGAAGAATGCCGCAGAAACCTGGAAGAAGTTATTGATGAATGGATTGTCATCAGATCAGGAAATGAACTCCACCTGCCTTAATTCTGCAAGTTTTCGAATTACATTTAAATATCCATGAAGACAGATTGAAATGAAAGTACGTGAGGTCATAAAACTTCTTGAAGCCGATGGTTGGCATCTGGTTGCAACAAGAGGTAGCCATCGACAATATAAGCACCCTACTAAACCAGGCAGAGTAACAATTGCAGGCCATAGTGGAGATGATCTTGCTCCAGGGACATTGAATAGTGTATTAAAACAAGCGCAGTTAAAAATGGAGGACTAATTATGCATCGTTTCCTCGTTGTAATCGAAAAAGCAAATAACAACTATTCAGCATATTCACCTGATCTTCCGGGCTGTGTGGCCACAGGTTCTACTCGTGAAGAAGCAGAGAAAAATATATATGAAGCCATTGAAATGCACGTGCAGGGACTTCTTGAGGATAATTTGCCTATTCCAAAATCAGAATCCTTTGCAGAGTATGTGGCTATTGCTGAAAAACCCTCTACCAGTTCTGAAGTTGTTTGAATTAAATTTTTTATTTTAAACTTATTTAGGTAACTTTAAAATATATTTCCCCCCGACGGTCTGCTTAAATCTATCCCGAATACGTTTATTGAGATAAGAAAAGTGAAATGGAAAAACCTGTATTTTTGCAAATTTAGAAGGGACACTTTGCAGGGCTTCTTTAGATTAAGCGATTCTTTTTCTCTGGGAAGTTTTAGGATTCAAGCGACGTTTTTTTAAATGGATTATGGGTCAAAAAATATAAACATCAAATCCTTACCCATACAAATTTAAGTAAAAACCTCATAATCGGTTTTATGCGGTTCAAAATTATCCTTGAGGAAGATGAAGAAGCCGGAGGGTTTATTGCCAGCTGCCCAGGTTTGCCTGGCTGTTTTTCGCAGGGAGATACGGTTGAAGAAGCTATTGAAAATATTAAGGAAGCAATTCAGGCTTGTCTGGAATCCCTCGCAGAAGATGAACTGCAAGAATGCATTGGAAAATCCTCCTGCAGAGTAGTTGACGTGGTTGCTTAAATGTCTGGACTTCCTGTAATTTCCGGGATGCAGGCAATTAAAGCCTTTTCTAAAGCTGGCTGGCTCCCTCACCGGCAGGTGGGCAGTCACGTTGTCCTGAGAAAAGAGGGTTCGAAAGTTACGTTGACCGTCCCGAAGCACAAGGAATTGAAGCCGGGCCTTTTAAGAAATTTGATTAAAGCTTCAGGACTGACAGTGGAAGAATTTGAGGCTCTTTTGAAGTAAAATCTTTGTGTGTTTAACCATTTTGTCGTATAAGTCCATTTGTGAAGGTATATCTTCCTTGTCAATTTATCCAATTAAGTTTTAATATATTTTTCCTGCCGGCGGTCTGCTTAAATCTACCCCGAATAGGTTTGTTAAAAAATAATTGGGAAAAAAGAACCAAAAAATCTGTGATTTTTGCAGATTTAAAAGGAGCACTTTGCAGGGCCTTTTTTGCTCGAAGTGATCTTTCCCTTTGGGGGGGGATTTCTCGGATTCAAGTGACATTTTTCTAGTGGATTATGGATCAAGAAAAGCTGTCGAAACTGGACCGCCAAAATCGAAAAGAAAATCTTCCCTGTTTTCAGTTCAGTTTTAATATATTTTTCCTGCCGGCGGTCTGCTGAAATCTTCCCCGAATATGTTTTTGAAGATAAAGTTAAGAAAAGAGAACCAAAAACCCGTGATTTTTGCAGCTTAAGAAGGGGCACTTTGCAGGGCTTCTTTAGATTAAGCAATTCTTTTTATTTGGGGGATTTTTCTGATTCAAACAACATTTCTCAAGGGAATTATGGGCCAGGAAAAGCCGTCAGAAACGGACCGTTGAACACGAAATGAAAATCTGTCCTCAAAGAAATTCAGTTTAAATATATTTTTCCTGCCGGCGGTCTGCTGAAATCTTACCTGAATACGTTTGTTAAGAATGAGAAATAAAATACCCGTGAGCATTTAATTCTTTTTTCGTTTGGGTTTCCCGATTCTTGACGATCTCCTTTCCACCTCATCCAGGTCATTCAGCCGTTTTTGTGCTAAATCACCCCATTCAGGATTTGAAGCATTAGCAAAGGCAATCTCTATAGCCTTTGAAATCGTATTAGAAAAGCTGAAAGGAGCATCCATAGGGTAACGTTCTGTATAGATTTTCTCCAAGTAAGCAACCCTTAGGAGGTCCTCTTCAGTTAATGAAATGGACTTACGAGGAGGGGCATTATCCCGAATCCTTTTTGGATTAATTATTGAATCAGCCATATGTATACTGCGATGCTTTATTATTTATAAGTCTTTTAAATCGCTAACTCTAGAAGAGTTAAGCCATTCGAAAAGTCAAAAAAGATACAGTAGATAGTAACATTTTTCGCATAGATTCGAAGTGATTCTTTTGTTTGGAGGGCTAGTGAAGCTTTTTTGACTCATTTCAATTCATTTTTTAATATATTTTTCCTGCCGGCGGTCTGCTTAAATCTTCCCCGAAAACGTTTTTTGAGAAAAAGAGTAAGAAAAGAGAAATTAAAAACCCGTGATTTTTGCAGTTTTAAAAGGAGTACTTTGCAGGGCCTTTTTGCTCGAAGTGATCTTTTCCCTTTGGGGAGGGATTTTTCTGATTGAAGTGACATTTTTCAAGTGAATTATGGATCAAGAAAAGCTGTCGAAACTGGACCGCCGAATTTGAAATGATTATCTTCCCTGTTTCCAGTTCAGTTTGAATATATTTTTCCTGCCGGCGGTCTGCTGAAATCTTCCCTGAGTACATTTGTTAAGATAATGTTAAGAAAAGTGAAATTGAAAAACTCGTGATTTTTGCAGCTTTATAAGGGGCACTTTGCGGGGCTTTTTTAGATTAAGCGATTTTTTCCCTCTGGGAGAGATTTTTTGATTTAAGGGATTTTTTCAAGTTAACTATAGACTAAAGAAAGTAGCCAGAAAATGGATCGCTTAATAAGAGGTGAAAATTTCTCATTATCCTTTCCAAGTAACTCAAAATTGATTCTAAAAAGGTAAGTTGGAGTCATCCATCTATACGTCTTTTTATATGATTCTGAAATATCTGTTATTATGGTTGACACACCCGAAAATTTACCCGCTTGGGTAATTTGGCTTATTATTATATTTGCTATTCTCACAATTTTGGTAAAATGGGTATTACCTGTTATAAACTCCTAATTCTGAGACAGATACATGGCAATTTAAAATTCAGATAAATAAGCATGAACTCATTAGAAACTAAAATTTAGTGTCTTTCCTCTAACATTTTTTAAACATTTCCCCAGTTTTAAGTATTCAGAAGTATCCGAAACTGGACCGCTGAATATGGAATGAAAACTCTTCTCATAATTCCAATTCATTTGAAATATATTTTTCCTGCCAGCGGTCTGCCTCAATATAAAGAGAACTTGAAAACCCGCGATTTTTGCAGATTTATAAGGAGCCCTTTGCAGGGCCTTTTTTGATTGAAGTGATCTTTTTCACTAGGAGGGATTTTTCGGATTCAAGTGGACCCTTCTTCACGTTCAACTCAGTTTTAATATATTTTTCCTGCCGGCGGTCTGCTGGAATCTTCCCCGAATACGTTTGTAGAATCAAAGTGAAGTTGAAAACTTAAACCTTTAAAGTTTGAGAAGGGGCACTTTGTAGGGCCTTTTTTGATCGAAGTGATTTTTTTGCTGGGAGGGCTTTTCGACTACTTGATTTTTTCAAGTGAATTATGGATCAAAAGAAGCATTAGGATTAATTGTGTCTCTATGTGTAAGAGTAAAGTGCAAACCTCCGTTCAGTGAATGTAACTTTATCCGTGTATTGTCGAAACAATAACAGAAATGAAGTAACAGATCACTGCTATGTAACGTAGCCCTTCTACATCTGTTTTCGTTATGGTTTTCACCTCTTTTCAAATCGAAGCTACGAAATGAAAATATCATGTTCAAACCAAAAGAACTACTTATTCTTTAGTCGATACTTGGAGATTCGCACTTAAAGGATAATTTACAAACAGATGTAAAAACCTTTTCATTTTATACAATCACAAAAGGATACGCAAGTTTATTGTGAGTATATACTAAGAAGAATAGTATCCGTATAAGCCTTTATAATTACAACAAAAAAGAAAATGAATGCAAAGAAAGTATTATCCAAGCTAGATTTCGGTAGTTTTTAATCTCTGGAAATCTAAAGATAATTACGTTTCATAAGTAATTTTGAAGACCTAACTATTACTTTCATTTATCTTATTATTTAACTTCCAACAGTGGTGTATATGAAAGAATTTGATTTGGAGTCTCTTAATCTCTATATTACTAACGGCGTCACTGTAGATTCTGAATATGAAACTGTAAAAACAGGTTTTGGCATAACACCAGATGAATTTCTTAGACTTGCTAAGTCTGACTTAACAGCTTCATATGATAACCATCTATTGAACTCTTTGACAAATACTAAAAGAGCTATTGATTCTCAATTAGATTCTCTATTAATTGGACTCGGACTGTTTAAAAAATCAAAGAAAGAAAGATGGAGATTTCCGAAGAAAATAGAATTCTTAAACGATATGGGGATAATTTCACCAAAAATTTTGAATAAAATTAACAAGAAGAGAAATCTCTTAGAACATGAATATAAAAACCCAATCGAAGAAGAGGTTGAAGACGCATTAGACGTAGCTGAACTTTTCGTGGAATATACAGATAAGTATCTATCTCCAGCACTTGTCCATTGCGAATTATTAGATAGGGAATTGCGTGGGGAAACATACGATGAAGTGCTAGATCTTAACATGGGCGTACAATACGTTAACATAAAACTGGATTGGAAGAATTGTAAACTTATCCTTACTCACTCCCAAAGAATCAATAGTAAAGTTGAACGTATAACTGCAGAAATAAAAGCCGACCAAATAGAGTACGAGGAATACTTGAAATTTTACCTTAATTTGTATAATGTTATAAATCGTTAACACTACTTAAAGAAAAGAATGTCAAATAAATCTGATATAAGAACCAAAAATGGTTTTGCATGGAGCCACTCTTCTGTTTGCCTTGCAATTTTACTACCGCTGGCATATCAAAGCTTAGAATAACTTTTTTAGATTTTTTTGGATTCACTAGAAGTTATAGGCATCGCATTTTTCATATATCTGTGTTGTTTAGCATATTAAACTAGGCGCAAGTTATTTAGAAAGAGCCTAAATTTTCAAACAAGTAACCTGGGGAAGAGGTAATGAATTCTTCCAAGAGTTTCTTCAACAAACTTCACGATTTTACACTATTTCTGAGAAGGTTAGAACAAAGTACTATGAGCACTTCTGAGGGTTCAATTAATTGCCTCATAATCGTAATATTATACAAGTCAATTTTCAGCGTTTATTAAGAGAAAGCCGGCTTCCTTCGTCGGCCTTTGAGAGCCAGGGGTCTAAAAATGACTCCATATCTGTCCCGATTTGCGGAATAAGCAAGTTGAAATATATTTTTCCTGCCGGCGGTCTGCTGAATTTTTCCCGAACACGTTTGTAAATTTAAGAGAAATTAAAAACCTGCGATTTTGCAGCTTTAGAAGGGGTACTTTGCAGGGCTCCTTTAGATTAAGCGATTCTTTTTCCTGTGGGGGAGGTATTTCTAATTTTTATTGCGATTAAAAAGATTTTTATTATAAGAAATTGTATGAAAAAGACAAATGTGGTAATAATTCTTTCTTTCTCATCATTGATTTTCAAATTTAGATATTAGGCAGTGTTCGTATGGCAAATATAGAAAAAGAATTAGATCTCTTGCGTCAAAATCTTTTAGATCTTTCTCTAAGAAATAACTTAATTAACTATAGAGTATCAAAAAGTCAAACTTTATCGATAATAGACGAACATCCTCGTGAAATTTACAACATATTTGTCCTTCAAGAAAAGCCGATGAAGTTTTTACCAGCTAAAAATCAGGGTTCTAGTACTTTAGAATCTGACTCTGAAGCAGTTGATAACGCAGATGTTAAATGGGCTCCAATAATTAATGAGGATGAAGAGCCAGAGAATTATTTTGACAACTACCTTAATACTCCTTATGAACCTGAAGAGCTTGAAAAACGTCTATTCTACATCGCTAACAAGGCTAATTCAGTATTTGAAGAACAAGGATACCCAGTACTGTATCTTGCCCTTGGTTTTCTAAATTGGACAGAGAGCCAAGATTCAAATATCGTACATAAAGCTCCCCTAATTCTTGTTCCCGTCGAACTTAAACGTCCTGGAGTGGGACGTAAATTTACGCTACAATGGACTGGAGATGACATTTTTACATCGATCACCTTGCAGGCAAAGCTTGCTGAACAAGGTGTTGAACTCCCAGAGTTTGAAATGCCTGATGAAAAAACTGGTATTGATGTATATTTTCAGTCCGTTGTGGATTCTATATCAGAAAAGAAAGAGTGGAACGTGCTTAGTGAGATTTCACTTGATTTTTTTAACTTTAAAAAATTCGTTATGTATAAGGACTTGGATCCTTCTGCGTGGCCTGGAGATTTATCTCCTGCAAATCATCCTCTTATGGAACAAATTTTTAACCCCAAGTCAGATCCAAGGAATCTACAGAGCTTTTCAGAAAACGATGTCGATATAAAACTTTCTGCAAAAGATACTTATCATATTATGGATGCGGATTCTTCTCAAATCGCAGTTATTGAAGATGTAAAAGCTGGAAAGAATCTGGTTGTAGAAGGACCTCCAGGAACTGGGAAATCCCAAACAATCTCTAATATTATTGCAGAATTACTGGTACAGGGAAAAAGTGTACTGTTTGTTAGTGAAAAAATGGCAGCTTTACAAGTTGTGAAAACTCGTATTGATAATACAGGTCTGGGCGATTTGTGTCTGGAGATTCACAGTAATAAAGCAAAGAAGAAAGAGGTACTGGCTGAACTTGAACGCACTTTAAACAGACCTCCAATAAAACAGGTAAATATTGATCAAGAGATTAATAAACTTGAGCAGTTAAAGTCAGAATTAAATGAGTATGCAAGAGCTCTTCATGAACCTATTGGAAAACGTGGTATTTCTTTATATAATTTATATGGTTTAAGAGAAGAAATTCGACTCTATTTTGTTAAAATAAGTAGATCAATGCCAAGAATTGAGTTTTCCGATCCGGATAAATGGGATAACGATCAATGGGATAAGGCAATTTCAACACTTGAGAAATTGGCCGAATTCTTACCTTCTATAAATACAGTATTGTCTAACCCTTGGAGAGGTTGTGAACCTGACGATCTTTTGCCTCCTGACATTGAGGAATTAATTAAATTAATTGATGAGACTTTGCAGTCGGTCACAGATCTAGAATATCTAATTAAAAAAATGGTGAATCTTACTGGAACTGACACTCCTTTGTCAGAATCTCAACTTATTTCTTTAATTGATGCTGCTAAAATTATTGTCTCCATGCATCAGATAGATGAAGAAGTTCTAAAAAATCCAGAATGGAACTCTCCAAATAAAAACGCAGAGGAGCTTATCTCAGAATTAAGTAAATATCAAGAGCTAAACTCAATTGTCCAAGGAAGATTTAAAATTTCTATCTTAGAATACGATGTTTCTTCTTTTAAATCATCATCTTCAAAGTTTCTAAAGTTTTTAAGTCCAAAATATAAAAAGACTAAACGTGAAATTCAAAGTTATTATAATTCAAAGCCTCCTTCTGATGATACAAAAATCTTAGAAGACTTAGATTATGTATCTGACTTGAAGTTGATAACCGAGAACTTTAAAAGCTTACAACCAAGAGGGAAAAAACTCTTTGGAATTTATTGGAATAATGAAAAAACTGATCCCAGATCATTGGAAATCTCAGTAAAGAGATTATTTCTTTTAGAAGATGTGTATTAAAAGGCACACTTTCAGAAAATGCTTGTGAGATTATAAGCAAAGGCTCTAACAAAGAAGATTTGAATTTGGCTATTAATAAAATACAACAGATAAATGCTAAATTTATAGATCAGCAAAATTCATTGTTTAAATTAACCAAGCCAGACTTTGAAACCGTCTTTGGGAGGAATTTTGATAACATTACATTTGAAGAGCTAAAAAATAAATTAAATTTGTGGAAGTACGAAAAGTCATCGCTTATCACATGGAGTCATTTCATCAATCACAGAAACAAATGTTTGCATACCGTTGCAGCACCTTTAATCCATTTAATTGATAACGATAAAATTATCGCAGAAGATCTTATGTTTACGTTCAAAGGTAACTACGTAGACAGTTTATTGAGAATTATTTTTAGAGAAAAAAAGTTCCTTCCAGAATTTGTTAAAGAACTTCAAGATAATAAGATCAACAAATTCAAAGAGCTTGATAAAAGAGTTATTTCCTTAAATCGTCAACGTATTGCATATGAAGCATACTGTCACAGACCTAATTTATCTTCTGGAGCTTCAGGAGATTCTGAAGCTGGAATTCTCTTAAAAGAATTTACCCGAAAACGTGGGCACCTACCAATTAGAAAACTCATGACCAGAGCAGGAGGCTTAATTCAAAAAATAAAGCCCTGTTTTATGATGAGTCCTCTCTCAGTCGCTCAGTACCTTGATCCAAGCACAACAAAATTTGATGTAATTATTTTTGATGAAGCCAGTCAGGTTAAGCCTGAAGACGCAATTGGAGCTTTACTGCGCGGAAACCACGCTGTTGTGATGGGAGATTCTCGTCAACTTCCCCCAACAAACTTTTTTGATCATATTACCGAAGTTTTAGATCCTGACCTTGATGATGATTCGGATTATAAAGATATGGAAAGCATTCTGAATATGTGTAAGAGAAGTTTTCCTTCAAAGTCCCTACTCTGGCACTATCGGAGTAGACATGAGTCTTTAATTGCAGTTTCTAATCACGAATTTTATGATAATCGTCTATACGTTTATCCTTCTCCCATGCATGATAGTGAAAATCTCGGATTGAAATTTGTACATCTTCCTGAGACTGTATACGACCGAGGTAAAACCAGTACAAACCTTGGAGAAGCGCGTGCAGTTGCAAAATCAGTTCTCAATCACTACAGGCGTTTCCCGTCTAAAAGTATTGGAGTGGGAACATTCAATACAAAACAACAGCAAGCGATACGAGAGCAAATAGACCTGCTCTTACGTCAGAATCCTGAAATGGAAAAATACTTCACAAATGAAAAAGGAGAAAATTTCTTTGTTAAAAATATTGAGACTATTCAGGGAGATGAAAGAGATATTATTTTAATAAGTATAGGTTTCGGATTTGATTCTAATCATAAGTTATCTCGCAGCTTTGGTGCTCTTAATCAGGATGGCGGGGAAAGAAGACTAAATGTTTTGATTAGCAGAGCACGTGAGAAATGTATTGTTTTCTCGAATTTTACAGCAAAAGATCTAAGTATTGACGGAAGTGCGTCAGTTGGTTTGAAAGCCCTAAAAACTTTTCTTGAATATGCAGAAACTAAAAATCTTATTTCAATATCTGGACCTAGCGAAGATAGTGACTCTCCATTTGAGGATTCCGTTTATGAATTCCTGAGAGACATTGGATATGAAGTTCATAAGCAGGTTGGATGTGCTGGCTACAGAATCGACCTTGCAATTGTAGATCAGCGTAATCGTGGATGTTATCTCATTGGAATTGAATGTGATGGTGCACAGTATCATTCCTCTCCTGTTGCTCGTGATCGCGATAGATTGCGTCAACAAAGATTGGAAGAACTTGGATGGAAAATTTACAGGATATGGTCAACAGATTGGTATCGTCATCCGATAGAAAGTGGGAAAAAGTTATTGGAAGCTATAGAAAACACAAAATTAAACAAAATAGCAGAAGAAATTAGTCCTAAAAGTAATTCAGAGATTTGTGAAGATGACTTCGAAGATGATGAAAAAATGGATGTAACTAATCGGTTCACACCACAAACAGAAACATTGGAAAAACTTCAAAATGAAATTCAAGAATATAAAATTTGTTCACTATCTGACATTCCTACAAAAGATTTTTCCGAATTGTCAGGGTTTCAGTTAGAACAAATAGTTATAAAAATTGTTAATTTTGAAGGACCTGTCCATTCAGATGAGCTAATTCAACGCATTAAAATGCAGTTTGGAATTGCACGTGCTGGAAACATAATAAAAGGCACGATTCTGAGTGCAATTAAATCTGCGGAGCAATCAAAAAAGATATTGGTTAGAGGTGATTTTCTTTGGCCAGATTCTGAGCCTGAAAATATATTAAGA
The DNA here is from genome assembly GCF_049706645.1 of Methanosarcina sp. Lineage (GTDB taxonomy): Archaea > Halobacteriota > Methanosarcinia > Methanosarcinales > Methanosarcinaceae > Methanosarcina. The sequence continues at coordinate 14,037 of NZ_JBNAKP010000006.1, forward strand.
AAACGTTGCGGAAATACATCAGTAAAAATTGAATGGATTTGTGATGAAGAAATTATCCAAGCTGTGTTTTCTGTCCTTAATAACCAATATTCCACTGCTCAGGAGGGTCTCATAGTCCAGACAGCCCGAGTCCTTGGGATTAAAGTTGTACGAAAGAATGCTAAAGATAAAATTAATGATATAATTGAGTCTCTAGTACAAGACAACTGTCTAACAATATCGCCAAATAATAGGATATACTTTAAGGAGCCTGTTATTGCTAAGCAGATTATTCAGCATTAAACGTATCTCTAGAAAAAACGAACAGAGACCAAGTCTTCGGAATACAGGGCATTTGGCGAGCTACGGGCAAGGATAGTAAGTGCCCCTTTGCAGAGCCTGACTTTCACTGTGCCTGTGACCCTTTCCTGGGACTTGTCGAGAATTCATTTGAAATATATTTCTCCTGCCTACTTTCTGCCTCAATCTTCCCTGAATGCGTTTGTTAAGAATGAGAAGTTAAAGAACAAAGAGCCCGTGATTTTGCAAATTTAGGAGAAAGAATGCTTTACAGGGCTATCTTTTAGTTGAAATGATCTTTTATTTTGAAGGGTGTTGAAGCTTTTTGATCCATTCAAATAAATGGTCGTTCATCATTATGGGGCTGATGTATAAATTTGTAGGACCTATGCACTTGAAAGCGAAAATAAATTTCCCGTTAGTAAATATTATCTATTATAATATATATAATTAAAAGGAGGAAAACATCCTGGGATAGGTAAAAATTAACAATACAACAAAAGAGAAAAAGAATTGAAAGGGATGGGAAATATGGGGACTTCGAAAGTTATAACGGAGCTTAAAGAATTCATTTCTTTTCTTCAAACTTTATGGGGCATCCTTGCAGGAGTGTCCGTTCTGTTTCCTCTTTCCAATGCTTTAATAAAGATAATTCCTCTGGGAAAATGGCCTGATGAAGGTGCTTTGAAGTATTTCTCTCCCGAGCAGGTTACCGTTATAACCATGCTGATTTGCTTGTTTGTAATGTTCCATATATTTTGCAAACGCCGCCTCCTGAAAGCGGAATGGGAAATGAATCAAAAGGACTTCAAAGGTGTTTCAACTGAGAAGCGAATGCAACAAAATTCGGTTAATTCCTTCTTCTTGGGAATTTTAGCCCTCCTTGTATATTTTTCTATTACCCACTTGGACTTTTACCCCCTCTTTGGCTGGGAAAGCGATAATCCTATTTATGTATTTGTTGACATCTTTTTTTTAATATTCTACAGTGCATTCTTCGGATTGGTAACGAGGGCATTTGTGCTTCTGGGAATGACAGAATATTTATCAGAACAAATGGAAAGTCAATGAGTATATTAGCTACATAAGCTTAGAGCCTATCCGAAAAGTCGATAACGGCATGTTGAAAAGTCATAATAGTAGGACTTACGCGGTTGAACTGAAAAATCAACGGCATTAAACCTCTAACTGTTTGAAACACTAAATCAGTCACAACGCCGAATGTGCTTGATTTTGTACTTCAAGTGCGTAAGTCCTAAATAGGTATATAATATAAGAATATCCGTTCCAGTTTTGCATTAATACATTGCAAAAGTTACACCGTTAACCACTTTTCGAATAAGCTCAAAGATAGTAGATTAACTATCGGCTTCAGAATTCGTCTAAAAAAGAAATCAGTTAAAAGACAAAAGTATTAAAATAGAAAGAGGAGAAGTCTGTTCTTCTAGGAACAGACAAACCTTAACTTTATTTTTCCATAACTTTCCTGTACATCCTCGCCTGGAACCCGTGATACTTCGCAAACCCTTCTGCATCCTTCTGGTCAATGGTCTGGCTGTCAAAAGAAACCAGATCCTCAGAATACAGGGCGTTCGGTGAACTGCGGGCAAGGATCATGAGGGCGCCTTTGTAGAGCTTCACTTTCACTGTGCCTGTGACCCTTTCCTGGGACTTGTCGATAAAGGCGTTGAGGTCGGCAAAGAGGGGGTCGTCCACCAGGCCGGCGTATGCCATTTCGGACCACTGTTCTTCAACGATTTTCTTGAACTTGAGTTCGCCGCGGGTGAGGATGAGTTTTTCAAGGTCGGCGTGGGCTGCGAGGAGGACGGTTGCAGCCGGGTGCTCGTAGTTCTCGCGGGCTTTTAAGCCGAGGACACGATCTTCGATCATGTCGGTTCTGCCAACGCCGTTTTCGCCTGCGATGGCATTCAGTTTCTTGATGAGGTCATAGCCGCCTAGCTTTTCACCGTCAAGGGAGACCGGGACTCCTGCTTCGAAGCCGATGTCAAGAATCCTGGGCTGGTCAGGGGCTTTTTCAGGAGAGGTTGTCCACTCGTAGATCTCTTCCGGCGGGACAAAAGAGGGATCTTCAAGCCTGCCGCCTTCGATGCTGCGGCTCCAGATGTTTTCGTCAACGCTCCAGGGCCTGGATTTTGTGGCTTCTACCGGGATTCCGTGCTCTTTTGCGTACTCGATTTCCCACTCGCGGGTCAGGTTCATCTCCCGCATAGGGGCGATAACGTCCATATCGGTCTGGCGGAAAACGGCTTCGAAACGGAGCTGGTCATTGCCTTTTCCTGTGCAGCCGTGGGCAAGGGCAACTGCACCTTCTTTTTTGGCAGCCTCGACCACTTTTTTCGCGATCAGGGGGCGGGCAACCGACGTGCCCATAACATAGCCTTCGTAGTTTCCGTTGGCTTTGATCAGGGGGAAGATGTAGTCTCTTACGAACTCTTCCTTTGCATCGATTGTGTAATGCTTGTTGCTGATCTTCTCGGCTTTTACGTCAGCCCGCCTGATTTCTTCTTCAGGCTGGCCGACATCGACCGAGATTGTAATTACTTCGTCGTACCCGTACTTTTCCTTGAGGATGGGTATGCACACCGAGGTGTCAAGCCCTCCTGAATATGCAAGTGCAACTTTCTTTGCCATGCTTTTACTACCCCTTTAACTTATGGATTAAGACAAATAAGAGTGATGAGTAACTTGAAACAGATCTAATAAGATTGAATAAGATTGAATAAGATTGAATAAGATCCAGTAAGATCCAGTAAGATCCAGTAAGATTCAATAGGAATGAATAAGATTGAAAGTTAAAATAAATATGTAAAGATGGCTGGTTTGCCATCCTTTTTGGTTCAGAGCATCTGAGCAGAACTTCGGCTTGGAACTTTCCGACTTTTACTCACTTTACTATATTCTTGCTGGCTTTCACCAATTTTTACTCGATTTTTGCCGGTTCGATTTTGTTTTCCTGTTCCATCTCTCTGTGGTACTCGTTGATGGATTTAATCGTAAGTTCCTGCCCTTTCTTCATGGTTTCTATGGCATCGGCTGCGGCAATTGCTGCCTGCATTGTGGTGATGTAGGGGACCTTGAAATCCACGGCTGCCCGCCTGATCCTTGAGCCGTCCCTGCGGGACTGTTTGCTTGTCGGGGTGTTGATGATAAGGTCAACCTCGTCCCTGCGCATCATATCTATCACATTCGGGCTTCCGTCGTGGACTTTCTTTACCACGTCCATGAAGACCCCGTGCTGTGCAAGATAGTTAACAGTACCCTGCGTGCCCATAAGTTCAAGCCCCGCTGCCTGCAGTTTCCTTGCAACCTCGACAAGGTCGGTTTTATCGGCATTCCTTATGGAGAGGAAAACTTTTCCCGTAAGGGGCAGGACGTTATCGGCTGCAAGTTCGGCTTTATAATATGCCCTTCCGAAATCGTAGTCAATACCCATGACCTCACCCGTGCTTTTCATTTCCGGGCCAAGGACAGGGTCTGCGCCTGGCAGTTTATCGAAGGGCAGGAGGACTTCTTTAATCGAAACATGCCTGGGCTTCGGTTCGTCCGTGTAGCCCAGGCTCTTTAAGCTGTGCCCTGCAATAACTTTGGCTGCAATCTTTGCAAGCGGGATTCCCACGGCTTTTGAGACAAAGGGAATTGTCCTGCTTGAACGGGGATTTGCTTCAAGCACAAAAACCTTTCCGCCTTTTTCGGCCATCTGAAGGTTGATCAGGCCTTTGACCCTGAGGGCAAGGGCTACCTTGCGGGTATAGTCCCTGACCTGGGAAAGCACTTCAGGCGAGAGCGTCTGGGGCGGAATTACACAGGCTGAATCCCCGGAATGTACGCCTGCTTCCTCGATGTGCTCCATGATTGCACCTATAAGCACATCTTCCTGGTCGCAGACCGCATCGACATCGATTTCACAGGCTGCCTCAAGGAAGTCGTCAATGAGGATCGGGTGTTCGGGAGAAACCCTGACCGCCTCTTTCATATAGCGTTCAAGGTCGATTTCGTCATATACGATTTCCATTGCCCGCCCGCCGAGCACGTAGGAGGGGCGCACAAGTACAGGGAAACCGATCCGTTTTGCAACCTCGATTGCTTCCTTCTGGGAAGTTGCATATCCGCCTTCAGGCTGCGGAATGCCCAGTTTCTGCATAAGAAGATAGAACTTTTCCCTGTCTTCGGCAAGATCCATATCATCCGGATCCGTGCCCATAATTACGGTATCAAGGTCGGTTCTGCGCTTCAATTCCTGCTTGAGAGGAATCGCAAGGTTCACCGAGGTCTGCCCTCCGAACTGCACAAGGACTCCATCAGGCCTTTCACGCTCGATTACATTCATCACATATTCCAGGGTCAGAGGCTCGAAAAAGAGCTTGTCCGAGGTATCGAAGTCTGTGGACACGGTTTCGGGATTATTGTTAATGATGTGAGTCTCGATTCCTTCTTCCCGAAGCGCAGTAACTGCATGAACGGTACAGTAGTCGAATTCGATTCCCTGTCCAATCCTGATCGGGCCTGCCCCAAGGATGAGAATCTTCTTCCTGTCTGTGGGGTTTGTCTCGCAGACATCCTCGTAAGTTGAATAGTAATAGGGAGTAGCTGCCTCGAACTCGGCTGCACAGGTATCCACCATCTTGAAAGTAGCCACAATTCCGGCTGCGTGCCTGATGTCGCTTATTTCCGGCCCTGTCCTGCCAGTCAGTTCTGCAAGGCGGGTGTCCGGAAAGCCCATCCTTTTTGCCTCGCGCAGAAGTTCAGGAGTGAATTCTTCTGCCCTGATGCGTTTTTCCATGTCTACGATCCTTTTCATCTTCGAGATGAAGAAGGGATTGATGCTTGAAAGTTCGGCAATTTCCTTTACCGACATGCCCCGCTCAAGCGCATGGAAGATCACAAAAAGGCGTTCGCTTGTAGGGGTCTTGAGGAGAGTTTTGATTTCAGGCTCTTCCCAGCTTTTTATCCCTAACTGGGAGTCGATATCGAGTGACTTGAAAGCCTTCAGCAGGGACTCTTCAATTGTCCTGCCAATTGCCATGACTTCTCCCGTACTTTTCATGGCTGTGGTCAGGGTCTTGTCTGCGGTTACGAACTTGTCAAAAGGCCACCTGGGTATTTTGGTAATTACATAGTCCAGAGCCGGCTCAAAAGAAGCAGGAGTACTCTTGGTAACGTTGTTTATGATCTCATCAAGCGTCATTCCGATTGCAATCTTTGCGGTTACGCGGGCAATCGGGTAACCCGTAGCCTTTGATGCAAGGGCTGACGACCTCGAAACCCTGGGGTTTACCTCGACAATACGGTAATCGCCTTCTTTTAAGGCGTACTGGATATTGCACCCACCTTCGATCTTGAGGGCACGGATAATCTTGATTGAGGCGCTCCTGAGCATCTGGTGCTCGGCATCGCTTAAAGTCTGGGAAGGAGCGACAACTGCGGATTCGCCGGTATGTACACCCATGGGGTCAATATTTTCCATGTTACAGATTACGATGCAGGTATCGTTTGCATCCCTCATGACCTCGTACTCGACCTCTGCCCAGCCGAGTACGCTTTCCTCTATGAGCACCTGGGAAATGCGGCTGCGCCTGAGCCCGCGTTCCGTGATTTCAAGCAGCTCTTCCTTTGTGCGGGCAATTCCGCCTCCTGCCCCGCCAAGGGTGTAAGCCGGGCGAACAATGAGAGGAAGGCCAAGTTCTTCAACAACCTCTTCGGCTTCTTTTAAAGAATTGACGGCCCGGCTTAAGGGAACCTTTTCCCCTATCCTGAGCATGGTCTCTTTAAAGAGTTCCCTGTCTTCAGTATTTTTAATGGCTTCAACAGGAGTCCCGAGGATCTGAACCCCATATTTCTCAAAAACGCCCATTTCTGCAAGTTCACTGGTAATATTAAGGCCGGTCTGTCCTCCAATGCCTGCAATGATGCCGTCAGGGCGTTCTTTTTCAACAATTTTCTCTACGATTCTGGCATCAAGGGGCTCGATATAGACCGAATCCGCCATTTCAGGATCGGTCATTATGGTTGCAGGGTTTGAGTTTACAAGTACAACCTTTACCCCTTCTTCTTTTAAGGACCTGCAGGCCTGGCTGCCTGAGAAGTCGAATTCTGCAGCCTGTCCGATAGTGATCGGCCCTGAGCCTATAAGCAAAACCTTCTTAATGTCCTCGCGTTTAGGCATTAAATTTCACCTCCGAGGACCTTTACAACCCTGCCAAAGAACGTTTCCTCGGTATCCATTGGCCCCGCCTGGGCTTCAGGATGGAACTGCACACTGAAAATGTCCAGATCTTTATGGGAAACCCCTTCTACGGTTTTGTCGTTTGCGTTCAGGTACTTCACATAGAGTCCCGTGCCCTCAAGGGAGTTCGCATCAACGGCATACCCGTGGTTCTGGGAGGTTATGAAAATCCTGTTTTCAATCATATCCTTTACTGGCTGGTTTCCTCCCCTGTGCCCGAATTTCAACTTGTAAGTCCTTGCTCCCATAGCAAGGGAGATAATCTGGTGCCCGAAACAGATCCCGCAGACCGGAATCGTGCCTGCAAAAGCCTTTACGGCATTGATTGCATCCTTTGCTTTCTCCGGGTCGCCTGGCCCGTTTGAGATAAAAAGGAGATCCGGGTCGTAGCTTTCAATTTCCGAGGGTTTTGCAGTTGCAGGAACCAGCGTGAGATCAATTCCCCGCCTGTGCAGGTTATTTATGATATTGCGCTTTATCCCGAGGTCGATTACAACCGCATGTTTGCGTTTGCTTATTCCTTTCCAGGCGCCCTCGGCTCCGGGAATAAAACGCGGTTCTTTGCAGGTTACAAGGGAGATAAGTTCCTCGTCCGTAATCTGCGGAAAGTTCCTTGCCACATTGACAGCCTCTTCCCCGTCGTCACTGCCAGTGATAAGGGCTGCCCGCATGGTTCCGCGCTCCCTTGCTCCTATGGTGAGCATCCGGGTGTCCACGCCTTCAATTCCTGGCTTTCCCTCATCCTCTAAAAATTTGTGGATAGAACGGGATGATTTGTAATGATAGGGCTTTTTACAGGCTTCCCTGACAACAAGCCCTTCTGCATGAATGTTATCGGACTGGACGCGCTCCCCGCTGACCCCGTAGTTTCCGATAAGGGGGTAAGTGAACATTAAAATCTGACCCTTGTAAGAAGGATCTGTCAGAGCCTCCTCATATCCCGTGAATTGAGTGGTAAAAACAAGTTCGCCGCAAGCTGTGCCTTCGGCACCAAAACCGGTGCCCTTAATAACTGTTCCGTCTTCTAAGCCTAGTACTGCTTTCATCATCTGAACCTGCGAGTAAATGTCATAAGACATGTATAAGTGTTGCGATGAATTTCTCGATTCCCTTAATTGAAGTTATTTCTTAAGTCTTTTAATATATAAATCTTTCAATTAAAGTCTATGCAGGATAAACATGCCCCTTCATTCTGTTTAACAACTTTTTTCGTAAAACAAGAGCTCTCTAAATTTGGAACTGTTCGAAAACTGACCATCTTCAGGTAACGCAAAAGCGCTCAGAATCTTTGCCGCGACTGACAATATTCTTGCTGCAAAGGAGATTTGGCGCGGCAGAATGGACTTTTCCAGGCTCGTTTTAAGGGAAACCCCGAAAACCCTGGCAGCCACATTTAATCAACTGATCCGGCAGCAAACTCGGGGCGGAAGTATCAAAAAGGAATTATACTTGAAAAGGGAAAAGCTTTGTCTATCTTTAATAAGCACGGAAAATGCAGAAAAAGAAAATGCAGAAAAATTGTGTCCTTGCTTTTTTAATTCTGCATCTATCGGATTTCACATTTCTCGGATTTAGCACTTTTCGAATTCTGTATTCTCGCCTGCCAATGTTCTATAATATTTCTACATTATTTTACAATTAGCCCCTTTGAGCGCAAATGTTGAGCCGAAACCGTTGCGCCGGTTTATCACGCCGGATAGGGCTTGGGGATTAGAAATATTTCTCAAACATAACCATTTCGCCGTTTGATCACGCCGTTGCCAGGGTTTTTGATCAAACTTTTTTTCAAAAGGCTTGTGGTTTGTGGGACTGGGGTAGTATAACTGTTATATATTATAAAACTCAAGATATTTTGTAAGCTTTTGTCCACTTTAAATTGATATTCATAATTAGTAACTGATTTTCTATTACTGATACTCTAAGCAATATTTATCTGAGAGTTGCCCGTTCAACATCGTTTCTCAAAAAACGGTCATCAAGTAACTGCTTTTTCAAATAAGGGTGGATATGAGGCAGAAAATGGCAGGTAAGAGGCAGAAAATGGCAAAAATGGCAAAAATGGAAAACATATTTAAGGAAATTGACAGGTCGGCCGGGGAAGCTTACAAAAAAGGCAGGATTTCTTTTCAGACGGGGAGGTTCGAAGAAGCGCTTGCTGCCTATGGTGAGGCAGTTGACGCCTGGAAAGAAGTTGCAGGCCTGTTTTTTGAAAAAGGAAAAGAGGCAAGTGGAAAAGAGTTTCTGGAGAAATCCAGAGATGCCAGGTCGTGTTACGGGATGGCGCTTTTCAAACTTGGGAGGTATGAGGAATCTCTGGAGATTGTTGATGCCGCCCTTGAGACTAAGCCTGAAAGCCCTACCGAGTGGTCCAACCGGGGTTTTGTGCTTTCAGCCCTGGATAGGAACGAAGAAGCCCTGGAAGCTTTCGAAAAAGCGCTAACGATTGATCCGGAATCTCCCAAAATCCTGACCAGCAAGGGCATAGTGTATTTCAGAATGGGACTCCTGAAAAAGGCTCTCGATACTTTCGATTGCGCTCTGGCAGCCGAACCCAGGAAAGCATCGGATTGGGCCTGCAAAATTCCCAGGTTCGGTTTCTTTTCCCGGAACAAAGCTCCCATTATGAGGCCTGACAATGCCGAGACCTGGTACTGGAAAGGCAATGTGTTTCTTGAACTCGGCGAAAGGGAAAAAGCCCTCGACGCCTTCAAAATGGCTCTTGAAAGCGATTCTGATCATCTAGGTTCTCTTCTTATCGGAGGAAACTTGCTTTGCGAATTTGCCGAATACGGAGAGGCTTTCAAGTGCTATGTACGGGCCCTGAAACTCAGTCCGGGAAATGAGGCTGCCAGCAAAGGAAGGGAACTTTGTGAAGCGAAAATTAATGAGTAATTGTTAACTCACCTGTTTCAAAAACTCCAGATCCGGATATTTTTATAGCAAACCTGTATTTCATTCGGTTCAGTTAACCGTCACTTATTTCCTGTTAAACCGGTTCCTATGATTTGAAGTTGTTATGAAACAGGCTCTTTGAAACAGTAGAATATAACTTTCCAGGCCATTTATACCCAGGCCATTTATATTTACTTGTATTATAGTAATATTGTCTTTTTGGAATTTCCCTGGTGTGAAATCATTGTACTCGGCAGCGCATTGGGCATCGTTGAATATCTTATTATTGAGGTGCCCACTTTCCGATTCCAAAAAGAATAATTGATAACCAAGGCAGACTTATAATTGTATACATTTCATGATGCTGAGTGATAAATTTATATTTTCTGATTCTATGCATCAATCAAAAATGCAAAGATGGCTGCATTCCGACAGATAATAAAATATTAGAGATTTGAGGAGAGAATCAATGGACTTTATATCTAATTTATTTGGTAAAGACAAAACCCAAAATTTTTTAGAGGCTTGCAAATCAGGGCAGACAGAAAATGTAGAGAGACTTTTGAAAAGCAAAAAAGTTGAGGTTAACTCGCAGGACGCATACGGTAAAACTGGTTTGATTTATGCGGCAAGTAATGGATACAGGGATATTGTAGAATTGTTTATTGAAGGTGGTGCCAATCTCAATCATCAGGACCAGAACGGCGATACTGCTTTAACTTCTGCGGCAAAGATAGAACGTGCTGATATTGTTGATTTGCTCATTAAAAACGGTGCCGACCTCAATACTCAGGACGAAAACGGCGAGACTGCTTTGAAGTTTGCGGTAAAAGTAGGATTCAGGAATATTGTTGATTTGCTTATAAGCAGCGGTGCCGATCTCAATATTCAGGACAGGAATGGCGAAACGGCTCTGGTTTCGGCTGCGTCCAGGGGGCACAGGGATATTGTTGAGCGGCTCATTCAAGCTGGTGCCGAGCTTGATATTCAGGACAAAAATCGTAATACGGCTTTGAATGCCGCAGCAAAAATCGGGCATAAAGGCATTGTTGAGTTACTTGTTAACGCCGGCGCCGATCTTAATGTTCAGGACAAAACCGGTAAAACGGCTTTGATTTATGCAGCAGATAGAGGATACAGAGATATTGCAGACCTGCTTATTGAAGGTGGTGCCGATCTCAATATTCAGGACGAAAACGGGCTTACCGCTTTGATGGTTTCGGCACAAACGGGGAATAAAGATGTTGTTGAATTGCTAATTAAAGGTGGTGCCGACCTTACAATTCAGGACGAAAATAGCAATACTGCTCTGGAGCTTGCAGCAGAAATGGAGTTTAACGAAATTGTTGATTTGCTTATTAAAGCCGGTGCAGGTTCCAGGCCATGATTTATCCGAAAGGTGAATCTCATGGCATTGTTAAAATGAAAATGCAACAAATAAATTGCAATGTAAAATAAAGCGACCATCAAAAACCCGGTTATATACGACAAAGAATTAGATACCGAGTATAGAGAGAACCAGCAATTAAGAACATAATTGATCTTACAGGAAGATCAGGAAAAGTTACATATTGCATACTGTCAGGTCTTTCAGCTCTTTCAGCTCTTTCAGGTCTGTGAGCCCAGACTTTTACGTATTTTTTAAATTTTTTAATGGATCGGTCTCAAAAGCCCTGTCTCTCTACGTTTTTGACTACAATAAAGAAATCAGAAAAAGCCCTAGTATAATTGATATACCATCGTGACAATCCTTATGCTATGAATAGCAGCAAATCCGAAAGTTCAGCTTCACCTTCTCACTTAACTGACCGTGCAGCCCGTGAAAAGGCCCTTATCGGAAAGATTAATCCTATTTACGAGTCCGCTACTTTTTCAAACCCGGTTCTTGACCAGTTCAGGGACCTTATGCCCGACTTCAATAAACGACTCTCGCCTGGCAGGGATCTGGGACTTTCTTCTTCGGGACATCTCCGCCTGAGTCCGGAAACTCTTCCCAGGCTTGTTTCCAGCTCCTGTTCCGGGATCAAATCTTCTGCTCTTCCGGAGTCCGTACCCGAAAGCCTGAAGACGCCTGCAGGAAAAGGGCTTGAGATCCTGCCTGACCTGCCTGGAAGGACACTGGTAGGTGCAAGGATGTGCACTCTCAGCTCAGACCTTCCTATGGCTCCTCTTGCAAGCAGGCTTGTAACGCTCAGGCAGGCCGAAAATGGGCTGAAGGGAGCCGATAAGGAGAGAAAATAAAGGGAGAGCTGGAAGAATAGGGAAAGTTTATTCCCTATCTTTTACTTGTACTTCACCTGCCTGGAAGAATTGTTATCGTTTAACGGAAAAAAGTGGTCGTTTTTACCGATTTTTTAGAGATCGGTTACTTGATGCATACTATTATCTTTTTTACTTGATGCATACTATTATTCCCAGGAGACTTACTGCCATCGCAATAATAGTTATAAAAACAATCAAAGCCGAACCATCGTTCTCAAACGGAGCATTGTTCTTATAATCCATATTATTATATAAGCGATAATTGGTTAAAAACCTTTGCAAGTCTTACGAAATTTATTTCACGGAAACATTCGGCTAAGCCTCGAATTTATTCGTAGAGACCGCAAAACTCATGTAAAAACTCTTAGTATTTTTTATATAAATTTTGAAACTCTTCATTCCTTTGAGACTTTTTAATTCCTTCAACCCCTTTTAATTTTCTTACATTGTTCGGAAACTTAAGTTCCTGCTTTCTTCATAGCCGTTTCAAATTTTTCGAGCGCGAGGTCAATCTCTTCAGATGTTATCACCAGGGGAGGAGAGAAACGAATTACCGAATCCCCGCAGGGAAGGAGCAGGATTCTTTCTTTAAAGGCCTCCCTGAGAATTTTGTCTCTTTGGGCGGGGTCTATGGATTTATCGGGTTTTACGATCTCGACACCGATCATCAGCCCGAGGCCGCGAACATCCCCTATGCAGGGGAAGTTTCCCTGAAGTTCCCCCAGGCGTTGCCTCATATAGGAACCAAGTTCTTTTACCCGGGTTTCCGTGTTTTCCTTTTCCAGAAATTCAAGGGAAGCAAGGGAAGCGGCTGAGGCCAGGAGATTTCCTCCGAAGGTATTTGAATGGACACCTGGAGGCCAGTCCATAAGCTCGCGGTCTGCAAGCATTGCGCCTGCAGGAAGGCCTGCTCCAAGGGCTTTTGCAAGACAGGAAATTTCAGCCCTTACCCCAAAATTTTCCAGGGCAAGGAAGGGGCCTGTCCTGAAGCAGCCTGCCTGTACTTCGTCAGCTACAAGGAGGACATCATTGTCGGTACAGATCCGCCTCACTTCCTTATGAAACTCGGGAGGAGGGACGATATACCCGCCTTCCCCCTGGATCGGTTCCACGAAAACGGCAGCTGTATCCTCCGGGCTCAATTCCCGCCTGAAAATGAGGTTTTCGAGCTCTTTTGCACACTCAATCCCGCAGGAAGGGTATTCGAGCCTTAGGGGACAGCGGTAACAGTAGGCATAATGGGAATGGGCTGTGCGGATCGCAGGGAAATGCTCCTTTTGCCTGATTTTTGAGCAGGTAAGGGAGAGTGAACCCAGAGTCCGGCCATGAAAGGCATTATAAAAAGAGATAAGGCCCTGGCGCCTTGTTTTCCAGAAGGCAAGCTTGACTGCAGCTTCCACGGCTTCTGTCCCGCTGTTGCAGTAAAAGACCTTTGAATAGCCTGAAAGCTCTTCTAACTTTTTTGCAAGCTTCACCGGGGGCTCGGCAAAAAAATCCCCGTATCCGCAGTGAGTCATTTTCTCAAGCTGGGCTGAAATTGCAGCCTTAACCTCAGGGTTGGAGTAGCCTGCATTCATGACAGCAATCCCTGCAACCAGGTCAATATACTCTCTTCCGTCGACATCCCTGATTATCGAACCCTTTGCGCTGTCCACAACCAGAGGATAAGGGCGGGCTGCACAGGCCGACATAATATTGCAATCCTGCCCTATAATCTCCCTGGCCTTCGGACCGACGATATCGAGCAGTTCGATCTCCTCATGAAAATCAAGATCTTGTGCCTCATCCTGTGCTGTACTCTTTCCCGGCTTTTCCATCTTTTGAGCTTTTTCGAATTCTTCGGTTTTCTCCTTACCCAGAACGCATTCCTCCCCGGTTTCTCCATGCTCTCGAATTTCATTCCGCCGAATCGATCTGGGCTTTCTGCAGCTTTCCGCTATAGTCTATATATACGGCTTTTACCTCGGAAAACTCCTTGACGGCTTCGGTGCCGGCTTCCCGGAAACCGTTTCCTGTCCCTTTCACGCCCCCGAAGGGGAGATGAACTTCGGCCCCTATTGTAGGGGCATTAACATATGTGATTCCGGCTTCGATTTTCTCGATTGCCTTAAAAGCGTTTCCTACATTTCCGGTGTAAATTGCCGAAGAAAGCCCGTATTTGGTATTATTGGCAACGTTGATTGCCTCTTCAAGGCCTGAAACCGTGAGGATCCCGAGTACCGGCCCGAAAATCTCTTCCTGTGCGATCCTCATTTCCTGCCTGAGATCCGTAAATATTGTGGGCTCGAAGAAATAACCCGGAAGTCCGGGATCTACTCTGTTTCCCCCTGTAAGAAGAGTTGCCCCTTCTTCTTTCCCGATTCTAACATATCTTTCGATTTTCTCAAGCTGGGCTTTACTTATTACAGGTCCGATATCCGTCTCAGGCAAAAGCCCGTTGCCAATCCTTAGAGCTTTAACTTTTGCAAGCAGTCTTGTTATGAATTCGTCCTTTATTTTCTCATGAAGAATCAGTCTGCTCGTAGCAGTACAGCGCTGTCCTGTAGTCCCGAAAGCCCCCCAGAGTACACCTTCAAGGGCAAGTTCAAGGTCGGCGTCATCCATGACAATTACCGGGTTTTTGCCTCCGAGTTCCAGAGAAACCCGTTTCATGGTTTTTGAACATTCTTCCATTATCCATTTCCCGGTATCAAGGCTGCCTGTAAAGGAAATAGCTTTTATACGCGGGTGCTGGACTACGGCTTTCCCTGCAGTCCCTCCTGGCCCTGTTACCAGGTTTATTACTCCCGGAGGTAAGCCTGCTTCAATAAGCACCTCTACCAGCTTCAGGGCAAGCAGGGGCGTATCACTTGCAGGCTTGAATACGATCGCGTTTCCGGCTACAAGGGCTGGCATAATCTTCCAGGCAGGGATCGCAATCGGGAAGTTCCAGGGCGTAATCAGGCCAACAACCCCTATCGGCCTGAGCACGGTCATGCAGAATTTTTCCTTGAGTTCGGAAGTCGTTGTTTCTCCGAACATTCGCCTTCCTTCCCCTGCGGCATAATTTGTGATATCAATGGCTTCCTGTACATCTCCCCTGGTCTCAGGCAGCACCTTTCCCATCTCTTGTGTCATAAGGACAGCAAGCTCTTCCTTTCTTTCCTGCAAAATCCGGGCTGCCCTGAAAAGTACTTCGGCTCTTTTCGGAGCCGGGACTCCGCTCCAGGCCCTGAACCCTGCCTCAGCAGCCTCAACTGCTCTGTCCACGTCTTCCGTTCCAGCTACCTGTATTGTGGCCAGGCTTTCCAGAGTAGCCGGGTTTATGTCCTCAAAAACCTCTCCGGTTGACGAGTCTTTAAACTCTCCCCCTATAAACAGCTTGTATTCCTGAACCATACAATCCCCCTAAAAACATGAATATACAGGGAGATAAATATATTCCAGAAAATTCTTTCCGGGCCTGCTGGGTGATCTGACTTTTTATTGAACAGGATCAGGCTAAATAATCTTAGATGCCAGGCTCCATAAAGTCGTTAAGAAGAAAAGTTCCGGAAACCGGGATTCGCAAAAGCTATTGACAAATAAGAATACTCCAGATCAAATATCCTCAACCAAATCCTCTGAATCTGGTTGAGAGCTGCCGAAGGAGATTCAGGTCCTTCTTTTACTCTTTTTAGCAGCTTGCACTGCTGCTGACAAGCTGCCAGATTCTTTTGGATAGCTCGGAATACTGAGATCTTGGATCACCTATTTTCTGGATAAAGGAATTTGCACCATTTTCGATTGCCTGGCTCATAATTTCTTCTTTACCCACACCTGTGAACAGGATGAAAGGAATGCTAATACTTTTGTCACGGATAGTCTTCAAGAACGTGATGCCATCCATAAAAGGCATATCATAGTCTGAAACTACCACATCATAAGAATCTTTCTCCAATTTCTGAAGGGCTTCCCTTGCAGAGTTTACCGTATCCGAAGTTATATCATGGAAAACTTCCAGGAAAGTCTTTGATAACTCTAAAAACAGGGGGTCATCATCTACAAGCAGTATTTTCATGAGGGGTCTTCTCCTGAGGTTATTATTCTGTAACCTTCTTGTGGATCATTATACCACTTACCATTTCCTGGTAAGAAGTAGCTAAATCTCAGCCACATCTAATACTATTAGTACAAATGTCTTAATTAATATAAAAAGTTAACTTCTATACCTCATAAACCGGAGTTTTTAGATTTCTTGAATAAAAATTTTGTATTCCAGTGAAAATTTCATATTTCCGGAATTGAATTAGACATTTCAGGAGTGAGGATTTCTGTATTTCAGGAATGAAAATTTATTATTTTTCTCCCGTCTGCCTGAAACTTTACTGAAGGTAATATGCTGGTGTGAAAAGGTGAAGAAAAATGGTATTTCTTAACTAAATAAAGAATAAGGAATAGAGAACAGAAAATAAAGAATAGAGAATAAAGAATAGAGAATAAGGAATAGAGAATAAGGAATAGAGAATAGAAAATAAAAACTAAGGAATAGAGAATAGAAAATAAGGAATAGAGAATAGAGAATAAGGAATAGAGAATAAAGAACAAAAATCAGAATAAAGTAAGAATAAAGTAAGAATAAAAATAAAGAGGGGAGTTACCCCTGATTAATGAAACTATCCAGTTCCTTTTTCAGCATCTGGCTAAGGATTTTTCCGTCAACTGTGCCTCTGTATTCCTTCATGACAATGCCCATGAGGGGGCCAAGAGCTGCCGGGCCTTTTTCCCTGATAAAGTCTCCTCTTTCCCTGACTGTTTTCTTGATGAATTTTTCGACCTCTTCAGGGTCAAAGGCGCTAAGCCCAAGCTTTGAAATCGCTTCCGGAGTACTCAGTTCCGGCTCTTTTGCAAGAGCTGTCAAAAGGTCCTGGATGGCTTCCTTTGCAATCTCCTGGTTTGAAATGGCTGCAAAAAGCCCTTTGAAGTGCTCATCCGTAAGGTTTTCGGTTTCAACCCCGTTTCTCCGGATTTCCGGAACGATCCCTACAAGAGTTCTGGCAATCAGGGTTGAATTTACATTTGCGTCTTTCCTGTAGATCTCGATCAGGCTTTCAAAGAGAGGAAGATACTTTGAATAAGCTATTTTTTCGGCAAGCTCTTTATTCAGGCCGTTTTCGAAAACAAAACGTTTAGCCCGCTCGGTTAGAAGTTCGGGAGTCTCGATCGAATCGAAATATTCCTGCGAAATTTCGATCTGAGGCACATCGGTTTCGGGGTACATCCTTGCTGCGCCCGGAAGGGGACGCATATAGGCAGTGTTTCCATCGGGAAGGGCTCTTCGGGTTTCTTCAGGAATTCCTGCTATAACCTCTTTTGCCCTTTCAATAACCGCTTCTATTGCAAGCCTGGCTTTTTCGGACTCGTCCGCAACCATTATAACGGCATCGCCGGGGTGTGCACCTATTACGTCCCTGACGGTCTGGACTTCCTTCTCGGTTATCCCGTAGTTAGGAAGTTCATCGGTGTGGAAAATCCCTCCTACGCCCGCAGTTTTTGCCCGGTCTGAAAATTCGGTTCCTAGCCTTCTTCCTGGCTGGACTTCTTTGCCTACGAGTCCCTCGAATTTCCTGAGAAGGGCGGCAAGGATTGCGCCTTTTTTCACGCCTTTTTGCAGGACTTTGGATTTGGTGTCTATGAAAAGCCCTGTTATGTCGTAGATTTCCTCGCAGACAAACGCTTTTCTTTCCATAAGTTCCTGCCGGATAAAAAGAAGGTTCAACTGCCTTTCAACTTCCCTGCGGACGATATCTTCTATGAGGTCAAGCGCCTGCACGCCCTTTATTTCTACTCTCGCGCCCTCGGCAATTGAGATATTTACATCCTGCCTGATAGTGCCAAGTCCTCTCTTTACTTTCCCTGTAGACCTGAGGAACATTCCTATCTGCTCGGCAACCTCTCTTGCCTGGTGAGGAGACTTGATATCCGGTGCAGTCGCGATTTCCACAAGTGGGATTCCCAGCCTGTCCAGGGAATAAACTATCGAATCTCCGATTTCCTCTATTTTCTGGGCAGCTTCTTCTTCCACGCAGAGGCTATCAATCCTGCAGCGCCCGTCAGAGGTCTCAATATACCCGTCGCTTGCAAGAAAACCGGTCCTTTGAAACCCGCTCGTGTTTGATCCGTCCACCACGATCTTCCTCATAACGTGCATCTGATCGACAGGCTTCATGTTAAAGAGTTTTGCAATCCCGAGGGAAATCTCCAGGGCTTCCTTATTGAGTTCTCTTGGAGGCTCCTCATCATTCTCTACAAGGCAGGTCGTATCATACGCCTTGTAGATATACTTCCTCCTGATCTTGGTCTGCTCTACCGCAGCCCTGTCCTTTTCTCCCATCTCGCTTTCCGTAGCCCTGAGATACCTGAAAAATTCAAAGTCCGAATCTCTGACATCCCTGATCAGGGTCGGACACCTGCAGAACAGCTTCTCCTTTGAATCCAGCTGCTGGTGAATTTCAAGCCCGGCTTTCAGCCCAAGTTCACTGTAATCGTATTTTTCCATATTCTCACCCGAATCTAAGCAGGAAGCGCCTTAATTCTCTTTAATCTTTTGTAATCCTCTTAAGTTTTCCCTAATTCTTCGTTAACGCTTTCAAATTAGCTTCTTTTTGTTCTTCCTTCGGTTTTAAGTCCATCGGCTCATTATTTTTGCTCTTATTTTTAAACCCTCTTCTGCGCTCGATTCCTCTCTTAGCTCTTTTAGGTGCTGCACTGGCAGTTACAGGTAATTATAGAGTAATTCATAGAGTAATTGCTGAGTAAGAAATTAAATGTAAAAGGTATGACAGAATGTATAAAGGTATCTCTGTATATAAGAGTGAAGCACTAAATTGACAGCCTATGTAACAAAATAAGTAAAAAAGTGCTGGCCGCTTCCCGGCAGATCTATTTTTATCCAAAATTATTTTAAGCATCGGCCTGTCCAGAGGAAATCTCCTCCCGGTTATGGCGGTACTTCTGGAATGTGCTTATATGGATTTGCGGGCTTTTAGCTTCTTTAAAAGGCGCGGGAAAACCCAATCGATTTCGGCAACCATTAAAAACATTGAAAGTACAGGAATCTCTGTATCCGTGCTCCCTTTCTTCTGCGTCTACAAGCTGTAGACGGTTTATTTTTTGCTTAAAATTAATTTAAGAGCGTACATTTCTCTATGCTTTACTCGTTTACATTCCAGCCTATGAACTTTACCAGCAGGCCGGCTATGAAAGCAAAACCGCTGAGAGCTTCTGTTTTAGAGTTGTCAATTTTTTGCCATATTCAATCTAAATAAACTGCCACCCGGATACGCAAAATGCTCTAGTCGATCAATATTTAAGTCCGCATGAACACAGGTTCTTCACAGCCGCACTCTAACACACTAGCCCAACATAGATAAACAGACAAATTCAGCTATATATATACAATTTAGAATAAATATTTACTTTTACTCATACAATTTCTTAAATTCTTACATAAATTTCATATTCTTTGATATATACTAAAGTAAATATTAAAGTGCCTGGAAGTATAATCTCCAGACAGCTTTATTTTCGGGGGAATGTTATGAAAATTAAACGTATCTTGATAATTTGTTTTTTTATTTCTTTATTATTAATATCTGCAGGAACAGCAACTGCAGCGGTAGCAGAGGAAAACGAGACTCAGATAACCATCGACAAAGCTGATCAAAGCAACTCTGCTACATTCAGCAACGTGATAGTATGGGAAGATTATCGCAATGGGGAAAGCTATGAAACTACTGATATCTATGCGCATAATCTCTCCACTGGCGAAGAAATGAAGATAACCAACAATACATCCTTGAAGTACTCTCCTGTTATCTACGGAGACAGGATAGCCTGGGAGGATTCCCGTAACGGGAACTGGGATATCTATGTGTACAATCTTTCCACCTCCACGGAAACCCGGATAACTCTAAACGGCTCTGATCAGTACTCTCCTGCTCTCTATGAAGACAGGCTAGTCTGGCTGGATGGGCGCAATGAAGGAGGAAGCCTGGATTCGAATCACTGGCCTGAAGGAAACTGGGATGTTTACATGTACAACCTTTCCACCTCAAAGGGAACCCGGCTCACATCGAATGAATCATGGAAGACTTTCCCTGCAATCTATGGCGACAAAATCCTGTGGATAGACGGGCGTAACGGAGAGCCTCTGTACTCTCACCAGATCGCAGACGGAGAGATCTACATGTATAACCTCTCCACATCCGAGGAAACCAGGCTTGTTACAAACGTGTCTTCTGACGTCAGGCCTGACATCTATGGTGACAGATTTGTGTGGGAAGACGACCGCAATGGAAACTCTGATATCTATATGTACGACCTTGTAAACTCTACGGAAATCCAGATAACCGACAATGAATCCGAACAGCGGTATCCTGCTATTTATGAGGACAGGATAATCTGGACGGATTATCGCAATGGTAACGGATGGGATAACCCTGATATCTACATGTACAACCTCTCCACTTCCGAAGAAATGCAGATAACAACCAGTGAATCTGAGCAGTGGGCAGATGATATCTACGGTGCTAAAATTGTATGGACAGACAACCGCAATGGAAACTACGATATCTATATGTTCACACTCGGGGCTTCTGAGGAAAAACCTGCGGATGAAGAGCCTGTGGATGAAGAGCCCGCTGAAATAGATTCTGTAGAAGAACTGAAGAAACTCAAAGCACACGTGAACTCTTTAGACATAGAGCCATCTGCAAAGGATCTTCTCAATATAAAACTCAGGTATGTAATCCATTATCTTGAAGCTGGAGACACCGATACGGCTTTGATTAAGCTTGGCTTTTACATAGAATGTGTTTCAATTATGGAAATGAAAGGTAGAATCGAAAGCAAAGAGGCAAATTATATAATCAGCGAGGCAGAGAGAATTTTCGATATAATGCAGAATGCGTGAAGCTTTCACAGGATAACGGACAGTGTTTGTAACACGTAATGTGTGTTTATAACAGCTATATGTGTTTTTAACATATGATTACGTTTGTAACACAGTATATGTTTATGGCACGCTGTACTATAACACATGTTATCGGTTTGCAACATGTATTATCTATTTGCAATATGTATCATCGGTTTATAAAATGCATTATTGAAACACGCAGGACGATTAAAACACACAGGACTTATTGAAATAGTATGTAGTGCGGGACTTATTCAAATAGTAGTGGTGTATCCCTTGGGTCACCGCTTTTTATTTTTTTAAGCAGGCATTTCAGTCCTGAAAGTAATTTATAAAATCATACTGCTCTTCCTTATCGGCTTGCCAGATGCTCAAGCGCCCTGTTCATCCTGAGGCAAGGTTATATCAAGTTATGGTTTTTGAAATTAAATGAACGTTCTTACTAACAGGTAAAATATAGTGATAAAACAGAGGAAGACGAATAAGTGCAGGACTATTCCAAGCGCGACTTCATGATTTACGTCGTGGTCTTTTAGATATGGAGTGTTTTGTTTCAAACTGGAGAGAAAGTTTCCGATAAAGTCTGCCATAATTATACAATAATTTTTCCCCATATATAGAATTATAGTTTTGAACCAGTGCAGCCTCTCCGGAAATAAATAATCTGGTTTACTTTAACATCGCTACCTTTTCCTTCAATCAAGCAATATCAGTGTGAAAGGCGAGGGAGCCGCATCATCCATTGGGAATTTCTGCAGGGGAGTGCCGATTTTTTCAAGGGTCCTATCCATTCTTATGCCAAGTCCCATAAGGCACGGCCTGCGGAGAGTCGGGTGGTGGCAGGGGCCTTTCTCTCCGGCGCATTTTACGCTCGAGTAGTCGCTTGTAGCACACCAGGCACACATTCCTGGAAAGGTTGCGAGAGCAGTATTATAACCAAGGGTCCAGGCGAGTTTTTCAAGCTCGAGAACTCCGGGCTGGATCGTTTCTTTGCGGTCTTTCAATATTGTTTTCAGGTTATTCTCGAATTGTTGTTTTATAGTTTCATCTTCAGGTGGTTCGACGCTGAATTTTACGAAGTTCTCGCTGACCTCCCTGGAAAAAACGTTCTCAGACTTCCACTCAACAAGGAGGGCAGATTTATAGTCTGCAAGCATTTTTTTAAATTCGCTCACTGTGGGAATATAAGGAGGACAGACCCGGCTTCCGTAGCCATTGCATCCAAAAATACATTTTAATACGGTTCGGTCTTCGACCACGATATCTTCTGCAGGAAACAGCCTTACACTCTTTGCTCCCAGTTCTTTTGCCTTTTCTTCCAGCTTCTCGTAATTTTCGTTACTTATCATTATCTTTTCATTATAATTCCCAGGGAAAAATAGTTTTGCAGTATAAACCGATTTTTCAGGTCATCTTTTTCATGTTAGCTGGCTTTTTTTCTGTTAGCTGAGCTTTTTTCATGTTAGCTAAGCTTTTCACTTTCCAACCTCCGATGCTGTTATATTTCTTGCAGGTGAATATGTAAATGGGGATTCAGCATAGGGAACGTTACTTTTAAGAAAATAATGATTGCAACTGACGACTCGGTCTGCTCAAGAGTTGCTGCCAATAAAGGGATAGAACTTGCCAGATTGAGCGGAGGAACGGTTTACGCAGTTTATGTAGTATCCACAGACTACTTTTCTTCGATGGCTGTGGACTTTGACTGGGAGAGAATGCACGAAGCGTTGAAGAAAGAGGGATTCAGGGCCGTAAATTATGTAAAAGGAATAGGAGAACTGGAAAACGTCGATGTAGAGTCCGTCCTGCTTGAAGGCCATCCTGCCGATGAGCTGATCCGGTATGCTGAAGAGGAAAACATGGATATTATCGTCATGGGCACCGTTAGAAGGACAGGTCTTGACAGGCTGCTCCTGGGCAGCGTCGCAGGAAATGTGCTCCGGCATTCAAAAGTTCCTGTAATGGTCATAAAGGAGAAATGCGGCTTATGAGGCCGGGTTCGGGCAAGTAATAATTCACAGCCAACCCACAGCCTTCAGCTCTCCCCGTTTACTTCTCCTGTCCTGATTTTGCAGTATTCCTGGTTCAGCTTCTTCCCTCTGGCCTTTCAGCCTTCGATTTTCTTTTTTACGGCTGCAGCTGCATTTTTCGGGGAGTCGGTTTCCCAGAGTTTCCGGACTTTAGCACTCCTGAGGGCTGGTGTTAAGGCCTCAAGCTTTGCCTGCACGGCTGCAAGCATTTCCGCATCAAATCCCGGGGGCTCTATGCCCATGAACTTCTGGGCTTTAAGGGTCTCGGTTTCCCTGAGGACTGCACGGTCGACTCCTTTCCTTACTCCTGTCTTCAGGGACTCGATTGCGTCTTTCCACTGGGCAGCCCAGGGTGTATCAGGAATTTCGGTATGGTGAATCTCGGTCCTTTCGACTTTGATAGCCGCAAGATGGCACGCTTTCACACAGGCTCCGCAGTAAGTACAGAAATCTTCCGCAAAAGCAATTTTTCGCGTGTCTTCAGGGTCTGTAGGCACATACCAGAGTTTCGAGGGGCAGACGTTGAAACAGCCACGGCAACCCTGAGGATCGCATTCCTTAAGGTTCATTTCAATAAGGCTCAGTTCCCCTTCCATGGGTTTTTGCAGATCTACGGCTTCATACGGGCAGACCGCCTTACAGCGGCCGCACTGCGTACACTTCAGCTCATCTACTTTAACTTTCCCTTCAACCTTGGGAGCCTCGCAGGGGCGTTCCCCTTTAACCTTTATTGCTTCTTCCGGGCAGAGATCCTGGCAGAGCACACAATAGTCGCATTTGTCCTCATCCACAAGGATCTGCTCGAAAGGCACGGGATTTTCAGGTGTGGGTTCACGCTCAAGCAGGATAAAGGCGTCACAGAACCGGGCACAGATTCCGCAGAAATTACACTTATCCGTGTCAATTGCAATCTCTCCTTCGGCCCCTTCCTTTAAAGGCGCGATCTCTTCCTTTTTCGGGAAGGTAAACTCCACTTCGATTGCATCCTGAGGGCAGGCTCCCTCACAGAGTACGCAGGGGAGACACTTCTCGTTTATCTTAACGTAAGTATCGTACTTAGGGTACTGCTTCTCATCAGGGACTTCTCCCACAGCCTCAAAGGTGATGGCATGCACAGGGCAGAGATTTGAGCACATCCTGCAGAAGGTACACTTTTCAAGGTCCATCATTATCGCAGGCGCATCAAGCCCGGTTGCAATTTCATGAATGGGCCCCAGTTCGAGAGCTTTTGTGGGACAGATTTCTGCACAGATTCCACAGCCATTGCAGCGCTTGTAGTCATAATCCAGAGTCTTGATGGATTTTTCGGTTGCCTGGGTATAGAGAAAATGGGAGCCCTGTAGATCCATAGTGGTTGTAACCGTAATCTTTTCCTGGGCTTCCCCCTCAGCAGTCTCGGGCTCTTCGGCTTCGAAATCCTCTGCTTCGAACTCATCGGCTTCAGCCTCTGCAACTTCGTTTTCTTCGGCTGCGCAGCATCCCTTGCATGCGTGAATTTCCTGTTCCGTTTGCTCCTCGCTCATTGTGTCACCTCCTCAAGTTCGGTTCCGGTTTCTTTAAGCCTGAGCTCGGTCCCTATGGGCCCGAGCTCTTCAAGTTCCTTTACAAACTCGGTAATCGTGTTTGAGAAACGTTCTCCTTCGGCAGCCGAGATCCACAGGGTCCTCAGCCGTCGGGGATCGAGCCCGATCTCATTTATAACTTCCTTCAGGACATCCATCCTCTGTTTTGCATCAAAATTCCCGTGGATATAGTGACACTCGTCCATCCTGCAGCCTGCAACCAGTACCCCGTCGGCTCCGCCTTTTAACGCTTCAAGTACGAATTCCGGATTTACCCTTGCCGAGCACATTGTACGGACAACCCTGATATTTGTCGGGTAATGAAGCCGGGACATTCCGGTCAGGTCTGCGCAGGCATAACTGCACCAGTTGCAGAGGAAAGCCACTATGAAAGGACTCTGGGACCTGTGAGCAGTTGCAGCCCGAACCTGAGCGAGAATCTGCTCGTTTTCAAAGTTCCGCATCTGAATCGCCCCTACAGGGCATGCGGCACTGCAGTCCCCGCAGCCGTAACATGAAACCTCGTCTACCACAGCTTTCTTATTTTCAATGCTGATTTTCCCGAATTTGCAGACCTCAAGACAGGTCCTGCAGCCTATGCATTTATCAGGATCAACATGAGCTCCCATGGGATC
Source organism: Methanosarcina sp. (assembly GCF_049706645.1). Lineage (GTDB taxonomy): Archaea > Halobacteriota > Methanosarcinia > Methanosarcinales > Methanosarcinaceae > Methanosarcina. The sequence continues at coordinate 38,876 of NZ_JBNAKP010000006.1, forward strand.
GGCTTCTAGCTCTCCTGTCCCGAGAAGCTGCATAACCTTGGAGGCGCATGCACTCCCCTGCGCAATCGAGACCTGGATCTCTTTTGGCCCTGAGGCACAGCCTGCAAGGAAAACCCCACTGACAGGAGCATCTACAGGGCGCATTTTCGGGTGGGCGCTTGCAAAGAACCTATCCGGCCGCCTGGCAAGATTTAGCATTCGGCCTATGCCTTCTGCCGCTTTGCTGGGCTCGTAGCCCGTTGAAAGCACCACAAGGTCACAGGCCTCCTCTTCGACCCGGCACTCCAGGGTGTTTTCATAACGGAGTACAGGCCTGCCGTCTTCACCCGCGTAAATTTCGGCCACTTTCCCCCGGATGAAGTCCACACCCATAGCCTGTGTCCTTGCATAGTATTCCTCATACATCTCCCCTGCAGCCCGGATGTCAATGTAGTGGATCGTGATCTCGGTATCAGGATAGCGTTCCTTAATCATCTGGGAATTCTTGAGTGCGGCCATGCAGCAAACCCTTGAGCAGTACTCATTGCCGACGGTTTTGTCCCTTGACCCGACACACTGGATAAATGCCACGCTTTTTGGGGGCTTGCCTGTGGAAGGCACAAGGACTCTTCCGCCTGTAGGCCCTGCCGAGTTAAGCATGCGCTCAAGCTGCATATTCGTTATAACATCAGGATATTTCCCGAACCCGTACTCTTTTTTTCTGGACGCATCAAAGAGCTGGTAACCCGTTGAAACGATTACCGCGCCGGCTTCAAACTCAATCTCTTCAGGCTTCTGTTCGTAATCTACGGCGTCAGCAGGACAGGCCTGTAAACACAGCCCACAGCCGACACAGTGGTCAGGGTCTATAAGCACTACCTGGGGAACGGACTGGGGAATTGGCATATATATGGCTCTGGTCTTTCCGACCCCATAATTCATTGGGTTTTCGATCTCTACAGGACAGACCGCCGCGCAGAGGTCGACACAGCCTTTGCATTTGTCTTCAAGTATGAATCTGGGCTTGCGCTTGACTTTTACATGAAATTTGCCGACGGATCCTGAAATATCGGTAACTTCGGAGTAGGTGTAAAGCGTAATATTCGGGTGGTTCTGAACTTCTGTCATTTTAGGGGCAAGCACACAGATAGAGCAGTCATTCGTAGGAAAGACCTCGTTCATCAGGGCCATTTTGCCTCCTATCGTGGATTCCCTTTCTACCATTATGACTGGAAAACCGGCTTCTGCAAGATTCAGGGCTGCCTCGATTCCGGCAACGCCTCCTCCTATGACAAGGACATTTCTGCTGGCTCTGGAACTTGTTGCACTCAGCTCCTTAAGGAATTTTGCCTTTGCAACCCCCATCCTTATAAGGTCAAGAGCTTTCTGGGTCGCCATCTGGGGGTCATCGGCGTGCACCCAGGAACACTGCTCCCTTATATTTACCATTTCCATGAGGTAAGGGTTCAGCCCGGCTTTTTCCATCACGTGCCTGAAAGTCTTTTCGTGCAGCCTCGGGGAACAGGCAGCTATTACGACCCTGTCGATCTTGTTTTCTTTTATATCCTTGATGATGCCTTCCTGTCCGGAATCGGAACATAGAAACTGTACTTCCCGGGCGAGCACCACATCTTCCAGTTCAGATGCCATTTCCTGCAGAGCCGACACATCTATAACTCCCGCAATATTCAGCCCGCAGTGGCAAACATAGACTCCGATTCGCATAATTGGTGACTCCATATACCTGTGTTTAACATTGAATGTTGACGATTACGTCACGACATAAATTTTAACATATTTTACATATAACTTGAAAGTTATAATTTCTGACCGTAGTTCAGAACCGTGTATCAGAGCACTTTGCCATACAGAAAAATCAGGTTCGGTACAGCTGCTCAACAAAAATTTTTTTGAACTAAGAATAAAATTTATCATTTCAAATTCATCAATTTATTACTTTCACATGAATTTATTACTTTCACATGAATTGTTATTTTCACGTGGCTTGTTACTTTTTGATGTCCATTGTTTATCAATGAGTTATTACTTACTAATGAATTTATGTCCATGTTTATCAATGAATCATAATTTACTAATGAATTTGTTACTTACCGGTTAATTTATCACTCACCAATTAATCTGTTACTCAGTCGTGAATTAGTCGCTTAGTCGCAAATCAGTTATTTCTGCATATCCCTATACTTTTTCTTTTGAACTGAATAAAAACATAGATGTTTTGTACAAAATCAAAACCTTTATTTCATAAGGTTTTTCCAATTTATTGAGAATTGATTTAGCTTGTTAGAAATCGGATAATTTCCAGTATGCTCCAATAATTCGTTTTTCATTAATTATTTTTCACTATGGCCCGTGACAGTTTATTATGTGACAGAATTTGACAGTTTATTTATATATTAGAATTTATATTTATTGATATATTAACTTTCTTATTTGTCCTGAGCCAGCTAATTAGCCAGATTTAACTTTATAACCTGAATTCCAGACTGTCAATTCCAGACTGCCAATTCCGGTTTGACTATGTACAGTTTAACTGATACCTGCTGGGTCATGGATAAAACCTTAAGATCATTACTTCTGCCTTATCACCGGAGTTTTACCAATAGATTTATAGTTTGAAAGCTTAATTCGTAATCGAGAAACCAGTTTCAAACGGACAATTCAAGAGAAATTTAATGGAAAATTGGTTATATGGGCGTAAGTGAGATGAAATTGGTTACATGGGCGTAAATGAGATTAAATTTGATATATGGCGTGAGTGAGATTAAACCGGTTATGACAGGGATTAATAATTCCTGCAGGATAAGGTATTTCTATATAACCTGAATAAAATTAGAGTTATATAATGTTATAAACTGAAGTTAATGCTAAAACTTGAGTCATTCTATAAGTCTTAGCACAATTAAAAATCTTTAGTATATTTTATGATACTACCATTCTATAAATGACTCCACCTATATTCACATATTCTTCTCATCAAGCTTCACGATTGTTTCAATTTAAAGTAAGGAGTTCTTTGTATGGCTGATCATAATGAAATAAAAGAGAAAATGTATGAATGGACTAAGAAATATGCAGAAAAAGCAGGTTACAGGCTTAATCCGGATAAAGAAGCCCTTGACTATGTGCTTGATGGGCTTACAGTCAAACTTGAAAAATTCGGAAGACGTTACTGCCCCTGTAGAATAGTTACTGGAGATGAAAAGGAAGATCGAAAGATTGTATGTCCCTGCATCTACCATAAGGAAGAAGTCGAAAGGGATGGAAACTGCCACTGCGAACTTTTCTTCAAAGCAAATTAAATTAAGCTCGTTTCTATTCGGAGCTCATCTGAATTCGGTTTGCCTGCAAAAAGGCCTTACCAGTTTGTTTCTGGGGGTAGGGAGATTAATTTTCGAGATTTTCTACCTGAAAAATTCCGGAAACAAAAGCCTGCGTATCTAAGGGCATCAAAATCTGAAGACTTGAATTAATTCATAAAGGGTTGCCGGGTATTCCCTTATGCAACCTGAAAGTAACACTGAAAACAAAAAAGCGAGAGTTTAAGGAAGATTACCTAGATATATTTAATTGAAGGTTATTTGAAATACTTTTCAGTGATACATTTAATTTTGCTTTTAATCATATTTCTTAACCTGCATGCCCTTTAATGAAAAATGTTGTAAAAAATTTGACTAAGGGTGACCTGGAATGACAAATGCAATGGAACTCTATCAGATGCTTCCAAAAACCAACTGCAAAAAGTGCGGAAAAACCTCATGTATGGCCTTTGCAGTAGCCCTCATGGCCCACGAGCTCACACCTGAGGACTGCCCGCCCCTTAAGGAAGAATCGAAGTATAGAGAAAGCTATGAAAAGATAATCGAAATCTTCAAACCGTCTCAAGGAGCAACCGAAACGGGACTTATAGTGCATGAAGACCTGTGTTTTGGCTGCGGAAACTGTGTGGTTGCCTGTCCTCCTAATGTAGCAAATGATCCTTATGGGGTAGGCTCGGGAAATGCTCCCAGGAATGTTCATAAGCTGGTCCTGACCATAGAAGACGGCATTGTAAAAGCCCAGAACTTAGGGGAATGCCGCCGTTTCGGAAAGAACAAAATTCTCTGTAATGGCTGTATAGTAACCTGCCCTGTAGAGGCCATAGAGTTTGTGTGAGGGAAGTGGACATGGAGAAGAACTATTATGTATGCACAGGCTGCGGACTCCTTTGTGACGATATCGAGGTCGAGTCCGAGAAAAACATAGTAAATAAAGTTTATACAGCCTGCAGGGTAGGGGTAGCCCACATTAAGGAGGCAAAGGGCGAAGCAAACTTCCGGGTTGATAATAAGCCTGTTGATGAGGCAACTGCAATCCGTGAGGCTGCTTCGATCCTTAAAAATGCAAAAAACCCTCTGATCTTCGGGCTTGGGACTTCTACGGACGAAACTCAGAAACTGGCAATCGAGCTTGCAAGAAAGACCAGTGCCACTCTTGACGACACGTCCTCGTTCTGCCTGGGGCCTCTTGTTGAGGCCCTTATTCAGGATAAGGTTAAGACCTGTACCCTTGACGATATAAGGAATAAAGCCGATGTTATTATTTTCTGGGGGGCGGACCCTTCCGATTCTCATCCCCGCCACCTTTCAAAATATTCCTATTTTCCCAGGGGAAGCGAAAAGCAGCGGGGCTGGGAAGAAGAAAGAACCGCTATTGCGATCGATATTCGGAAGTCCCATACCGCAAAGATCTGCGGAAACTATTTCTTCCAGATCCCCCCGGAAGAAGATACCGAATTTATTGATGCCCTTATTGCAGCACTTTCAGGAAAGCTGCCGAAAACCTCCTACAATTACCCGCCCAAGAAAATCCTTGAACTTGCAAATATTCTTAAAGGGGCAAAATTCGGGGTAATTTTTGCAGGGCTTGGCCTGATTTATTCGCTGGAAAACCTTGAACCCGTTTTCAGGCTCATGAAAGCTCTGAACGAAAAAGCAAACTTCCACCTGATTCCGATGGTCGGGCACTACAACATGCGGGGCTTTAACGAAAACCTCTTTGCGGAAACCGGGTACGTAAATAGCGTAAAGTTCGAAAATGGTACGGTAAAGCACGGACCTGAGTACTCGGTTGTCGAATCCCTGAAAGCAAAAACGGTGGATGCGGCTCTTATTATCGGTTCTGACCCGCTTTCAAGCCTTCCCAGGTCGGTTTCGAAGAACCTGCTTGAAATTCCGGTTATCTCAATGGATCCCTGTGAAACCCTGACTTCAAAGCATGCAAAGGTTTACATTAATACCGCAATCAGTGGGGTGGAGTCAGGAGGCAGTGCCACACGCATGGACGGGACCAAGGTAAACTTTAAACCTGTTATTGAGACAGCTCACCTGTCGGATGAAGCAATCCTCAAGAAAATAATGGAGGCGCTCTGATGGATTTCGGATCTTTTCTTGCAGCTCCTGAAATAAAACTCAAAATCGTAACTTACAGGGATATTTTTCAGGATAAGGCCATGATTGAAAACCGCTTTGGGGAAGAGTACAGGGACCGTTCAGCCGTTATAAAGCTGGATCCTGCCGATTTCAAACAGCTGAGCATAAAAAAAGGCGATACAGTGGCCCTGAAAAACTCCTTCGGAAGGATTGTGGTCAAAGCTGAGGAGTCAGGATACGAAACCCCTCACAGAGGCCTTGCATATATGCCTAACAGCCCCTGGTCCAATATGCTGGTCTCGGATGAAACAGGAGGTAAAGGGGTTCCGAGGTTTAAAGATATCTCTGCAATCGTTACCAGCGCGAAAGGGGAAAAAATCACTGAACTCAGGTTTTAAACGCTTTCCCTGGTAAGGCTAACAGATTTCCTTAAAAATTCCCTTAAAAATTTCCTTAAAAACGGCAAAAATATTTTATTCTCCTTTTTTATGGCTTGTTTAACTGCAAACCGGATGAGAGTATGGCCAGTAAACTTCTGAGATTTACCAGAATCTTGAAAAACGGAACCGTTTTCTACCGCTTTGAGGGTTTTGAAAATGTAGATTCAAGATGGGAACTGCCCTGTGAGTACCTATCAGGCCCTCATTTCGCGGCATGGAATGGAATTCTTCTATATTCGGATGGGAAAAACCTCTTTTCAGTTGTTCAGGGTAGCGAACTCTCAGAGAACGTATACTACGAACTGCTGTCCATTGTCGATAAGGGAAAAGGAAGGCTCAGGGAAATCCGGAGCCGAAACACTTTTTAAGCCTTTAGCTTCCGGAGCTTTCAAAAATCTTTCTTAAAAGGTTTTCGGGCGGAAAGTACTGCAAACCATCCTCTTCCGTGCCCTTTTTTAGGAATTTCGATTTCCCTGATTATTTCAGGCTGTTTAAAAAGGGTCTGACAGGTCTCAAGCCTTTCGAACCCGAGTTCTGCCAGAGATCTCGATACCTCAGCTGCCGAAAGAAAATGCGCCTTCGAAGAAAACCTGCTTTCATTTCCTGACTCGGCCCGGCGCCCCTGCGGGCTATCCCTATCAAGGATTCCGGCTAGAATTTGTCCCCCTGGCTTCAGTACCCTCAGGGTTTCCCTGAGTGCCTGGTTCGGATATTCGAAAAAAGCAAGTGCAGTAACGATCAAAACAAGATCAAATTGTTCTCTTTTAAAGGGCAGAAATTCCGCAACTCCAAGCACAACTTCCATGCCGCGTTGCTTTGCAAGCCTGGCCATAGTCCATGCTGGTTCAAGCCCGAGTCCGATTCCAAGGGCCGAGGCGAACCTGCCTGTTCCGGCTCCGATTTCAAGGGCTTTCAGTTTCTCCGGATTTTCGGGAAGGAAAACTTTCAGGGCAAGAAGTTCGGATTCATACGCAGGCTTATTCTGCTCATACCAGGCGTCATATTCTTCTGCATATCTGTCAAAGTTCTCCCACGACCCCATTAAACCCCCACTCCCTTCTTAATCGATTGTTCTTCCGAATTACTTTATTTTTTTCTATGCAGGACGACGGCAAGCAAACCGAGCATTCCGTAAACCAATTCGAAGCCAGGTAAGCCCGTAATTCCATTCTGCGTCTTATTTTCTTCTATAACGGTTATTATGAAAACTTTGGAAGCAGTCCCGTTTTCGTTGCCTGCGGTAAGATTAACGGTATAGGTTCCAGGCGCTGCGTAGGTATGAACCGGGTTATCATCCGTTGAATCGAGGTTTCCGTCGCTCTCAAAATCCCAGTGTTTTTCGGTTTCATTTTCCGAAAGGTCGGTAAACTGGATCGAAAGAGGAGCATAACCGCTGGTTTCACTGGCACTGAAATTTGCAATCGGAAGAACGGGTTCCTGAATCTCGACGGCTACGAGAGGCCTGGAATCGACATAGTCGCTGTTTTCAAGCCTGTAGATTTTGTCAGCAATGCCGTCCCCGTCTGCATCAGGCGTGATTTCCGAAGGCCCGAATCCATCGGGTTTTGCCCAGTAATTTCCTGCAAGGTATGGCCCGCCGACAATGTTCGTACCTGCGGTTTTTTCGATATTATATATATTGTCGGTCCCATTATTAGCTTCAGCGTTGACAGTATTATTGAAGTGATTATTGAGGACACGGTTCTTATCGCTTTTAGGACATATAAAAAGCCCATAGACCTTGTTTGAAACAATAGTATTATCTGAGATCTTATTGCTGTCCGAATTGCCCAGGTGGATGCCCCTGCCGTTATCGGAAGCCTTGTTTCCTGAAAGGGTGTTGCCTGATGCAGTCGAAAGCAAAATTCCGTAGTCTTTGTTTTCCGAAAGCGTATTATTTGAGATAACATTTCCTTCGGAGTTCGGGAAATAGAATCCGTACCGGTTTTTTGAAGCTCTATTCTCGGAGATTGTGTTATAACTGGACTGATCGATATCAATGCCCTTCTCGCCTTTTCCTATCAGGTTGCCATGAATCAGGTTATACTCCGAATTCTTCAGATATACTCCAACAGTATTATTCAGCAATCTATTGTTCTCAACAGTGCAGTTTTTGCACTGGTACATATAGATCCCGTCATTTTTTGACTCCATTATTTTAAATCCGCTAATAGTAACTTTATTTGACTCTATACTGAACACATCTGCAGCCGGGTCTTTAGCAATTATTATCGTATTTGCAGGGTTCCCTGACTCTGATTTTATAACCAGGTTATGTAAGGTTACTTTGATGTTCTCGGTATAAGTTCCGGGCTTTACAATTATCACATCGCCTGAAACTGCACTATTCACAGCGGCCTGTATGGACTCTCCTGACTGGACGAAGATCTCATCCGCCGTTCCGATACCAGAGCTTAATATCAGGATAAGAAAAACTAACAGTAAAGTGATCAATTTGTTTATTCCAATTCCTCCGTCCCTTCAAGGAAAGCAATGAAATTTTTGTTGTCAAACTTGTTTTAAACAACTGTATAAATTATCGTACTGCGTAAATTAAAGTATCAGTTCCTTAAACAACCGCGTAAATCGGCATAAATATTTTGCAAACTGCCGCGTAAGTCATGCTTTACTCGATTCTTATCTGAATAAAATGCAGGAATTCGCACGCTTTTATGCATGGAACTGCTCTATCTCTAAGGAATTTTTTATATAAATTGTAAGAATAGCCGGAATAATGTATATAAGAATATAAATATGCTGGTTTAAATCAAAATAAGTAAAAAGGAAAAACAGCACGTTAGCTTATATACAGGTCTGAAAAAAATTAGATATAGCCTGATTAAATGCGCTCAATTGCGATGAAATAGGACTGGCTATGTTGAAATTGTATTAATCCTGTTGAAATCAAGCTGACATATTGAAACCAAGCTGACATATTGAAATCAAGCTGACATATCGAAATCAGGCTAACATATTGAAAGCCGAATAACCTTACTGAAAATCAAATTCACCCTGCTGACCCGAAATAATCATGCTAAAGTTAAACAATGACTGTTGAAACCTTTCTTGTTTCTCATGAATTATGGGCGTATCAAATAAAAAATAAGATGAGGTATCAAACCTTCATCCTTTATTCAAATAAATTCCCTGACTTCTTCATTTCTTAATTATACGCTTATTTTCTTTTATTTAGGGATATAATAGATCCAACAAGAAGACAAGCTATCACATATTGTGTTTCGAATCCGGGTATGCTTGTGAGACTTCCCTTCTCAGATCCGGATGTGCCTGTGAGACTTTCCTGTTCGGGTTTCTGTTCCTGTTCAGTTTCCGATACTGTTGTACTATTTTGGTTAATTTCCGAAGTGCTGGTTTCAGGCTTTATTTCAATCCCAGCTTCTTTCTCTATGGCTTTCCCTGTTATTGCAAAGAACGAGAATTCCGGGGTTTCTGCTGTGAAGTACAAGTATTTGTCATCTTCCTTCAACATTTTTGCGGGCAGCTGTGACCATTTTTTGTCGCTGTACCTGTTGAGGTTGATAGAAGCCTGGTCGATCTTTTTATCCTGCAGCCAGGCCTTTTCAACCTTGAAGCACACTACAGGGTTTTCAATATTCTTTGAGCTTGCAAACCCTGAGTTTCCAACCCAGATATTGAAATACTTATAGACCTCGCCTGAGGATAGATTGGATACCAGGGTTGATTTTGTTTTGAGCTGCTCGGCAATGGTTGTAGTCTTGCCGGCAGTCCTCTTAGAATCAAAGCTTACATAAACAACGCAGGTTGCATTCTTTGTAAAATCAAACTTTACAAGCTTTCCGTTCGTAACCCGTACCTGTGAAAGTTCCTTTACTTCAACGTTTCTTGCAGGTTCAGGAGAACCGCCGCCACCACTGCTGTGGCTGGGTTCATCATCATCGTCTTCTGGAATTACCTGCATTACGTTTATTTGAGCAGTTTTTGCCGGGGAAGTGCCGTTTGCATTGATAGCGGTTAAGCTAACAGTATAGGTTCCGGGAGCAGTGTACACATAAACAAGGCTTGATTCGTTGGAATCCCCGATTTCGTCTTTATTGAAGTCCCAGTTTCTTGAGGTTGCATTCTGTGAAAGGTCGGTAAGCAAGACTGAAAGGGGAGCATAGCCGCTCGTTACATTGGCGCTGAAATCCGCAACAGGATAAATTTTGTCTTCATGCTGTACTTCCTGCACAAAAATCTCCTGAGTTTTTGAGTCCGTGCCGTTTTCGTTGCTTACTGTAAGGTTAGCGGTATAGTTTCCTGGAATCGTATACGTATGAACCGGATTTTTATCGTTGGAGTCTATATTTCCGTCACTTTCAAAATCCCAGCTCCACGAGACCGTATCTTGCGACAGGTTAGTAAACTGAACCGCAAGAGGGGCATAACCGCTGGTTACACTGGCACTGAAATTTGCCACAGGCAGGATTGGCTGCTGTGGGCTGGAAAAAAGTGCAAGAGGCAGGTAATCCGTAACGTTCTGTAAGTCGCCAGTATATACAGCATCAGCAATCCCGTCTTCATCTCTGTCGGTTGCGGTCTGCGAAAACCCCGTGCCGTCAGGTTTTGCCCAGAAATTGCCTCCTATAAAGGGCCCTCCGACAATATTTCTGCCAGATGTCTTCTCTATATTCCAGGTGGTGTCCCTGCTGTTGATGTTTGCATTACGGACATTATTGGCGTAATTATTGAAAATCAGGTTTCTGCGGCAGGCTGGACACTCGTAAAAGCCGGATACATTATTAAAAGCAACAATGTTTTCGGAAAGCGTGTTATCACTGGAGGAATCCAGATTGATACCTCCACTGGTTTCATTAGCCTTGTTTCCAGAGATCGTGTTATAGTTCGAAAGCGAAATCCACATTCCATAATTCTTGTTATTCGAGACATTATTGCCTGAAATCGTGCTTTTGTTTGAGTTTAAATGATTAATGCCTCTTTCATTTGAATTTGCACTGTTGTTTAAGAGCGTGTTTCCTTCAGAATTTAAGAGTTGAATCCCGTACTGTTTATTTGAGTTTGCTCTGTTTCCCAAAATCTTGTTGTAATTCGAACTATACAGATTTATCCCTATCTTGTTGTCAGAAAGATAATTGTTAGTAACCGTACAGCCACTGCAGCTAAACATATAAATTCCGGTTTCAGCGGATTCAATTTTAAACCCGCTAATTGTAGTGTTACTTGCTGCCATGTAGAATGCACTTGTATTTAATTTAGCCCTAACTATAGTATCTTCAGGCTTCCCGGACTCGGACCTTACTACTAGATCTGGTTTAGTGATTCTAACATTCTCGGTATATATCCCGGGTTTAACGATTACCACATCGCCTGAAACTGCACTACTTACAGCAGCCTGTATAGAATCTGTCGAATTAACGTAAATCTCATTCGCTGCCCCTATCCCAGAGGCTAACGCAAAAATGAGCATGGCCGTTAGCAGAGTGATTAGTTTCTTCATTTTGATTCCCCAATATAAAAGTAGAATTCTGCTAAAATTTATTTTAATAAATTAGGAAGTAAGCGCAAACAATATAAATATATTGATTCAGTCAAAGGTCTGTGAAATTAAAAAATGCAAAAAATAGAAAAATATAAAGTACTGATATAACAGTAACAATTTTCCTGAAATGACTTTGAAAAAAATTAAAATGCCTGACAAAGTACTTAAAAAATGCCTGGGAAAGCAGAAACAGGAAAAATAGGATAGAGGGAAAAATGGGATAGAGGGAAAATAGGATAGAGGGTCAAGCCCTCATCCCGGAATTTTAGTCTGTTGCTTTATTCTTTTGACATTTCAGGCTGCTTCAATCAAGTTCCATATCGTCTTCCGTCTCATCGACGTCCATTTCTACCTTGATGCCATCGTCCATTTCTACCTTGCTGTCATCGTCCATTTCTGTTTTATTTGTTTTTGTCGTATTTACTTCAGTCTTATTTTCTGTCTTACTTGTTTCCGTTTTGTTGACAACCGTTTCATTTGCCTTTGTTTTCGTTTCACTGGTACCTGTTCCGGTACCTGAGATATTGAATTCTGCGGGAGGCGCTACGGACCTTTCGGGTTCAGAGCCGCCTACCAGAGGCAGGAAGTCCGAATAATTATTGCCTGGAAGCTTATATGCGGCATCAGCAATCCCGTCTCCATCCGCATCGGTTGCGGTCTGGGAAAATCCGGTACCGTCAGGTTTTGCCCAGAAGTTACCTGCTACGAATGGTCCCCCAACTATATTGGTGCCAGCAGTTTTTGTAGTGTTCCAGGTATTTCCTTCGCTTCCGTCCTTAACGTCGGAATTAAAGACATTATTCAGGTAATTATCAAAGACGACGTTGCCATTGCTTGTAGAACTCATGAAAATGCCTGAGATACTGTTCAAAGCGATGATGTTTCTTGAGACAATATTGTTCTGGGAGGTGCTCAGGTGAATCCCGCGACCGTTATTGGAAGCCTCGTTTCTGGAAATGTTATTGTTTGTGCAGTATGATAGCAGGACTCCGTATTCCCTGTTACCCAGAATCGCATTATTCAGGATATCGTTTCCATTAGATGATATCAGGTAAATTCCTCTGCTATTGCCCGAAGCTGTATTATTATCGAAGGTATTGGTGCTCGAATTGGTCAGATAAACCCCGTGACCTCCGTTTGAATTCAGTATATTGTTTGTAAAGTTATTGTTAGTGGAATTTACCAGCACAATGCCGTGATTAACTCCTGTGCTTGCCGTATTATTTAATAGTGTATTCCACTGCGAGCGCAGGATATAAAGTCCATACCTGTTGTTTAAGGCCGTGTTGTTTAATATTGAGTTATTACCCGAATCCCGCAGGCTAACTCCCCTTCCACCCTCTAGGAGGCTGTTATTAAGAACAACCGTATTATTGGATAATTCCAGGTCTATACCGAGACTGTCATTTAACAGCAAATTCTCATTGACTGTACAGTTAACAGAGTTCAGTAGAGAAATCCCTGAGGCATTACAGTTCGAGACCTCATTCCCTGAGATATTGCTGCTCACTCCTGAAGAAATCCGGATGCCGTACTCGTTGTTTAAAGCCAGATTATCCAGAATTGTGTTTTCGCCGGACCTTAACAGGAAAATGCCCCGGCTGCTGTTGACCGCTGTGTTGTTTGTAATGTTGCTGTTACTGGAGTCGACAAAAGAGATGCCATAAATCATGTTTGAGTCTACGGTGTTCCCGGTCAGGTTATTACTGGTTGAGTATACTATGTAGATACCATAACCGTTGTTTGCATTTGCGGTATTATTTTCCAGCCTGCTATTGTTGCAGTTTTCCAGGACAATCCCGTGATTAGAATTCATGTTTGCCGTGTTTTCCGAAAGTTTGTTCCCTTCAGAAGCAGTAGCATAAATTCCAAACCTCTGGCTTGAAACATCATTATTTGTTATTGTGTTATAATGTGACCTCTCAACATTAATTGCTCTCTTACCCTGCTCCACTGTATTATTGAGGATATTATTGTACATTGAATACTGTACATATATTCCAAGGGCGTTATTAACGAGTCTGTTATTATCTATGGTACAGTTATTGGATCCCGATAGGTAGATTCCTGACCTGTCAATCCCGGCTCCCATAATGCTTAATCCCGTAATTGTTGTGTTATCTGCATCTATAAAGAACACATCTGAAGCGTTATTATTAGCCGTAATTACGGTGTCTCCAGGATTCTCAGACTCTGACCTTATTACAAGGTTGTCCTTTGTTATTACGATGTTCTCGTTATAATTTCCGGGACTTATAACTATCTCATCTCCAGAACTTGCATTATTTACTACGGATTGAATTGATTCTCCGGGCTGGACCGTGAGCTCAACCGCAGTGCCGATATTCGAACTCAACGCAAAAATAAGAAAAGCTACCGCTAAAGTGACAAGTTTGTTTATTTAAATCCCCCACTTTTTATGTAAGTTATTATTTAATTCTCTATTAATGAATCTGATTTTAAACATTAAATGATATAAATTTATTGGATCAGAATAATATCAAAATAAAGAGATAAAAATATAAGACAAAGAGCAATCAATAGCCAGCTCAGTGAAATAAACCAGCTAGTCTTTTTTTTCTTATGTCCCGGACCGACTTTCCTAATAATATGATAGACTGTCTGCCTCGACACAAAAAATAACCCTCATGCGTGAAAAGTACGGTTCGACTCCAATAAACCAGAGTCGACTGCATATGTAGAAAGTTCATGTCCGGCGCTGTTCCTGATAGAAAATTTTTGAGGAGGAGCGAGTTCGATGGAAACGGAAAAGAGTGAGGGACGCTCATAAGACAGAAAGCTGAGGGAAAATAACAAACGCTTCAAAAAATAAAGAAGGAGGGAAAAAATAAACAGCACTGGAAAAATAGCGGAAAATGAAAAAATAGAGGAAAATTAGAGCACTAATGAAGAAAGATAAAATAAAAAGGGCTGGGAAAACAGTAAAAAGTCGTCGCAAAGGAGAAGAATGAGGAAAAGTGTGAAAAAAATAAAAAGAAAAAAATCAAGAAATAAGGAAAATGAAAAAGCAGGAAAATAGGAATAAAGGTTTAATGCCTTCATCCTACATTTTCCGGTATTGAATTTTAACCTTTTTCAGGTATTGAGTTACCTTCTACTTCTTCTTTATCTTGTTCTTCTATCTCTTCTTTATCTTGTCTTCTATTTCTTCTTATTCTTCTCATTATTTAGCTTTGACTTTTTATTCTTTACTTTTTATTCTTAGTTTTATTTTTTCTTTTTAATTGTACTTTTATTTTCTCCTGTGCAGAAAGACCGTAATAAGGCAAGCCACTACGTAGATCACTTCAAATCCTGGTATGCTTGTGAGACTCTCCTTCCCTGTTTTCTGATCGGGGTTCTCATCCTGTTCAGTTTCCGATACTGTTGTGATATTCTGCTCAAGCTCCGAAGTGTTAGTTACAGGCTTTGCCTCAACCACGCTTTCTTTCTCTACAGCGTTTCCTGTTATTCCAAAGAATGAGAAACCTGGCGTTTCCGCCGTGAAGTACAGATACTTGCTATCTTCCTTCAACATTTTTGCGGGCAGCTGTGACCATTTTTTGTCGTTGTACCTGTTGAGCGTGATTGAAGCCTGGTCGATCTTTTTATCCTGCAGCCAGGCCTTTTCAATCTTGAAGCACACTACAGGGTTTCCAATGTTCTTTTCAGTTGCAAACCCTGAGTTTCCTACCCAGAGATTGAAATACTTATAGACCTCGCCTGAGGATAGATTGGAAACCAGGGTTGATTTTGTTTTGAGTTGCTCGGCAATGGTTGTCGTCTTGCCGGCAGTCTTCTTTGCATCAAAGCTCACATACACAACGCAGGTTGCATTCTTTGAGAAATCAAACTTTACAGGCTTCCCGTTTGCAACATGTGCCTGTGAAATCTCTTTAACCTGGACATTTCTCGCAGGTTCAGGGGAACCGCCGCCGCCGCCACTGCTTCCACCGCTGCTGCTGTGGCTGGATCCTCCATCATCATCGTCGTCTGGAATGATTACCTGCATTACGTTTATTTGAGCAGTTTTTGCCGGGGAAGTGCCGTTTGCATTTGTCGCGGTTAAGCTAACAGTATAGGTTCCGGGAGTAGTGTACACATAAACAAGGCTTGACTCGTTGGAATCCCCGATTCCGTCTTTATTGAAGTCCCAGCTCCTTGAGGTTGCGTTTTGCGACCTGTCGGTAAGCAGGACTGAAAGGGGAGCATAGCCGCTCGTTACATTGGCGCTGAAGTCTGCAACAGGCTGAACTTTAAATAGCTCCGCAGTTATTTGCACAGATTTTGAATCCGTACCATTTTTGTTGCTCGCTGTCAGACTGGCATTATAGATTCCGGGGGTCTGGTACACGTAGACGAAGGTACTATTATTACTGTCGGATTTTCCGTCACCATTAACATCCCAGCTTATCGAGCTTGCATCCTGTGAGGAATCCGTAAACTCAACAGTGAGAGGGACAAAACCCTTTGTGGACTTGGCATTGAAATTTGCTACAGGCAGCACTACACGTATCAGCGGGTAATTGTCTGTGACATTGCCGTTGGCTGAAACGAAGGGGATATCAATAATACCGTCACCGTCTGCATCAGAATTCGTATCGGAGAAACCCATTAATGACGGACTTCCCCAGAAGTTACCTCCAAGAGTTGGTCCACCCATGACGTTTTTGCCTGAAGTTTTTTCCATGTTCCAGGAACTTCTATTGTTCCTGATATTTGCATTGTTGATATTGTTGAAACAGTTATCATAGACCCGGTTTCCATAGCTTCTGGGGCACATGTAAATTCCATTACCGTTTGAACTGATGTTGTTGCCAGAAACTACATTGATCTCAGAGGAGTCGAGGGAAATACCTTCAGCGTTGTTATTAACTATATTTTTCAAAAGGATACTATTATTACAGAGCGATAGGTACAATCCAGATCCAGTACTATCAGAGGCTATGTTTTTAGAAATTGTACTGTTTGTTGATCCAAGCAGGCTGATACCTCTCACATTATTCTGCACTGTATTGTTTTCGATGTAACTGTTATTGGAATTTACCGCATAGATCCCATATCTGAGATTTGAATTTGCAATGTTACTGGTAACGTTATTCTCACTTGAATTCTCAAGAAGGATACCGTCAGCGCTAAAGCCACTGTTACCGGAATTAGAATTCACGATGTTGCCTGAAAGTATGTTTCTGCGAGAAAGTGAGCTTACATAAATACCTCTTGCGTTCTGGGATACGCTGTTGTTGAAAATCTTATTATTGTTTGAATTGTCCAGAGTGATACCCTGATTGGTATTCGAATTTGCTTCATTGTTTTCTACGAGGTTATCAATTGCCATAAAAAGACCGATACCGGAACCCCTGTTTGAATTTGCCTTATTGCCCGAAACTGTATTCTTTGTAGATGTAAGGGTCACGTAGAGACCCAGGGTATTATTATATGCAGTATTGCCGGTAATGATGTTTTTATTGGAATACCTTACAGCTATCCCGTATGGGCTGCTTGAAACGTTGTTACTTGTCAGGCTGTTGTCGCTTGAGTTGTCAAGCATAATATCATGTTGACTGCCGAAATTTACGGTGTTACCTGAAATTGTATTTTTAGGGGACCATACCAGGTAAACTCCATTGACCCCATTGGACACTTTATTGTTTCTAAGGATATCGTTGCTTGAACCTGAAAGGGAAATTCCGAACCTTGCATTTGATTTTACGGTATTGTTTTCGAGGGTACTACTGTTTGAGGAAGACATAACTATACTGTCATTAACGCTGTTGCTAACAGAATTTCCTGAGACAGTATTACGATGGGATCCGGAAAAATAAATCCCAAACCTCTGATCTGAAACCGTATTGCTCGAAACATTGGTTAAATCGCACCCTTCAATGTTAATTCCCCTACCTGTTCCAACTTCACTGGTTTTGGCAGCTGTATTGTTGCGTATGGTAGTATTAAAGGAAGATACTGCATATACTCCCATGGCATCATCTAAAAATTTATTATTTTCAATGGTACAGCCATTGCAGCTACGCAGGTAGATACCTGAGTGGTCTGTTGTGGCCCCACTGATGGTAAAGCCTTTAATTACCAGATTCATTCTACTTGTGGCAGAGATAACATTTTTGCCTGTGTCATTGGAAACAATTTTTGTATCATCAGGGTTTCCCGACGCTGACATGAGTATCAGGTTGCTAATTCTACTCAGGTCAAGATTTTCATTATAAGTACCCGGGTGTACGATTATCGTATCACCCTGGGGGTTTGCACTGTTCACTGCGGCCTGTATTGACGTCTGGTTGACGTGAATTTCAGCCGCTGCCCCGATGCCGGAGCTTAGCATGAGTATTAAAAAGGTTAGTAACAAAAGTTTTATTCTGTTTATGTTGAATTCCTCCATACAAATAAAAATAGATTGGAATATCACTCCCTTAAATTAATTAGAAACTAATTGCAAATACAATATAAACATAGCGGTTTAATTAACATATTTTTGAAAATATTAAAAAAGACAAGACTGTGAAATAACGTTCCAGTCTACTGGAATTCTCTCAGGGTTCCTCTCCCTTATTCTCCACAATCCTTTTTTGATTATATTAAACTGAAAATGAGTTAACACAGGCTGCATCCCATTCTTTATTCACCTTTAACTGACTGCCGGAATCAACGGGCAGTGTCTATTCTTCAGCTACTGTCAAGCCATCAATCACGGTTTTTAAACTATCTGCGAACCTGCGAATAATCTGAATATTTTGACGTTGAAGGGCAAAATTAATATATTTAGTAAGTGCCTCAAAAAAATGGGGTAATCTTCACAAATTTTCTCTTAAAAATTATGCATGTATTTTCCTATTACTCATTCAAAAAGGATACTGGCGCAAAACGCGCCATAGCTTCGAATCTGAATGCCTGGAGGTAACCTACTCGTTGTCCTGTAGCTACTAGAAAATCTCAGGCGGAAAAAATTCCCTTCAGACCCTGGTTATTCGCCGGGTGAAAAATAAGGGAAGATACGGCAGGCTGGAAAAAATAAGAGACAATAGAGTTGGGAGGCTGGAAAGAAATAAGAGAAATAAGCAGGGATAAAATGAAAAAAGATCTGTACAAATTTTAATAACTTGTTTCCTGCTTCAACAGATTCTTTCCTGCCTTAGTAAACCGTTTCCTGTTTTTTCCTCGAGTTATATGCCCTGTATTCATCCTCTTTTTTATCCTGAAGGTAAACATACTCGTATTCCGGATGATTCAGCCTCTTCCTGTACTCTTCCCTGGCTTCAGCCTGGCAGTTATCACAGGCGTAGATCGGAATCGAGACCCCGAAGATCCTGGTATCGTTTATGCTCCTGTGGGCACGGGAGTCTATGGTCTTGTAGCCCTGGCAGTCCGGGCACATCCGGATTGTCTCTTCCTGGAACTCCTGAATCATATCCGTATCGTAAAAGATCTGTTTTTTCCTGCTGTAGAAGTCTCCGTGTTTTGCCACCTCTGTCTCTACTAGCCTGTCCCTGTTTTTCCAGTTTTCGAGCTGGGCTGCAACCGTCTCTTCCAGCGTCTTTCTGTCCCTCGCAGCCTGGACAAACATCCCCGGCTTGAAGTCAGGTTCCTTTACGCAGGAATAATCAAGCCCTGCCATTGCAAGGATTATGCCTGTGTTCACATAAGGAAGAGCACTCTGGATTGCGTATCCTCCCTCAAGCACAGCCATGTCAGGGGCAAGTTTCTCATTCAATTTTGCATAGCCCTGTGCGGAAAAGCGCATATTTGCAAGAGGGTCGGTATAGTGGTTATCCTGTCCCGCAGAATTCAGTACAAGTTCAGGTTTGAAATCCTCAAGAATCGGAAGCACCAGGGAATCGAGCACGTGAAGTATGCCTTCATCAGGGGTTCCTGGCGGCAGGGGAATATTAATCGTCCTGCCAAGGGCTTTTGGGCCTCCAAGTTCGTTTATAAAGCCCGAGCCCGGGTAAAGGGTCCTTCCGTCCTGGTGGAATGAGATAAAAAGCACATCAGGATCATTATAAAAGATTTCCTGGGTTCCATCCCCGTGATGCACGTCGGTATCCACAATTGCAATCCTGCGAATCCCGTATTTTTTCCGCAGGTACTCGACAAGGATAGCTTCGTTATTGATATTGCAAAAGCCCCTGTTCCCGTGCGCTACTGTCATTGCATGGTGTCCAGGCGGGCGGACAAGCGCAAAAGCGTTTTTAACCTCCGATTTCATCAGGGCATCCCCAAGCACCAGGCAGCTGCCTGCTGCGATCAGGTGAGGAGTTGTAGCCTGGGCTTTTATATCAGGCACACAGAAGTGAACTCTGGCAATATCCCTGTACCCGGCAAGGCGGGGTTTATATTCGGTTATCTCTGGCAGGTCCATCAGGCCTTCTTCAAAGATCTGGTCCCTTGTATAAAGGAGGCGCTCTTCTCTTTCCGGATGCGTCGGCGAAATGGCCCAGTCAAAGGCAGGGAAGAAAATCAGGCCTGTCTTTTTGGCCTCAGTGCGGTCTGCCGGGGACAAAGGTGCATCTTTCAGTTCCAGCCCGGCCTTTTTCAATTCCATTGTATTTCCCTCATTTCCCTCGGATGTCTCAGGCTTGTTTTCTTCATTTATCATCCGAGTTTCTTCGTTCCCTGCCTTATTTTCCTCTTCTGTCTGCTCTTTTTTCCCTTCCTTCATACCTGCCCCGGAGCCGGTTTTCAGTACATCCCTGATTTTTCCAAGCCCCAGTTTCATGCTTTTTCCCTCCTTTTCCATTCCGGGATCAGGCCTGCAGGAATCTGCATATCCACGTCAAAAAGTCGCCCTGAAGTGTACCAGCCGTTGACGACATTGAAAACTTCACTATTAACAATCTCGGCTTCGCCCGCATACTCGGAGATTCCAAAGTCTTTCGCACGTTCCCTCAGGAGCTTTGCGGCAAGGGATTCAGCCTCATCGAGGTGTATTTTATTGAAATTCCCAAGTTCTGCTGCACTTAGATTGACAATCTCTCCTTCCTCGGCGACAGAGTACACTTTCTGTTCAGTATCAATGTGCAGGTTCAGAGTAAGCGTGGGTCTTGCAACGGCTGCTCCTATAGCGTTTCCAACCTCGGCGTATTCAGGGATAACAGGTCTTGCATTAAGTTTTTTCGCAATCTCGGCAATCAGACCTTTTGCTCCTCCTCCGATTCCGACCACATTTTCAGGTCTCGCCTTCTTCTCTTGCAGGACCTCCCATATCCTGTAGGCAGGCTCCTGTTCCCATTCAAGAAACATCGCATTGACTGCATCAGCAATCATCTGTGCAGCTTTATCCACTATCAGGGACGCAGTTTCAACTTCGGATTTTTCCAGGTCCGAAGCTGTTGTTTTTATCGCTTCGCTTGCCCGTTCGGGATTTCCTACCTCGATAAGCCCGAGGACGTTCAGGGCATCAGTCGGGGTAGTTTCTTTTCCTCCCATACAGTAAGCAGGGCCTGCCCTGTCAGGGCCGACCGTTATCAGCTTCGTACCGGTATCCGTACCCTTAACCCTTACGACGCTGTCTCCTCCCACAGCTATCGAGCGGACAGCAAAGGCCCGGACATGTGTCAGGAAGCCTCCGAGTTTTGCGCCTTTAGAAGCCAGAAGGGGCTTGCCTGAAAGGATTAATGCAAGGTCTGTAGTAGTCCCTCCTATATCCACTACCACCGAGGTCTGTCCCTCAGGGGTAAGGGCAAGAGCCCCAATTGTGCTGGCAGCAGGGCCCGAAAAGATAGTTTCCACAGGAAATTCTATTGATTTCTCAACCGGGAGAGTTCCTCCGTCGGCTTTCAGGATATAAACAGGAGCCCGAATATTTCTCTCTTCAAGGGCTTTCCTGATTTTCTGAACGAACTCCTGATAGCGCTCCCTGGTAGCAGAGGCAAGCATGGCAGTCGCTATCCTTCTTGGGAAATTCAGTTTTCCCGAAACCTTATGCCCGAGTTCCAGTTTACAGCCAGGATGGATCTCCCTGAAGATCTCCTCTATCCTTAATTCATGGGAAGGGTTTCTCTGCCCGAATTTACTTAGAATGGCTGCTCTCGGAAATCCGGATTCCCGGATCAAATTCACAGCTTTCCTGATTTCGGCCTCATCGAGAGGCTGGATTTCCCTTCCCCTGTAATCCATAGCCCCTTCTAGGTAAAAACTGTCAGGGAAAGTATAGCTTGCAGGGTTAATGCCAGGTCCCGGAATAAGCACCAGGGCTACACGGTCAGTTTTGCCTTCGGCGATAAGATTTGTTATTACGGTTGTACTGAATACCACCCTTTCCAGCTGCTCAGGAGGAACATCCCTGCTGATCGCATCAAGGGCCTCAAGCAGGGAGTTCAGAAGATTCCCTGACTCAGTGGAAACCTTGGCAGTACTGCATACTTCTCCATTCCGGATTAGCACTGCATCCGTGGTAGTGCCTCCGACATCGATTCCTATTAGCATTCACAATTCGCCTATCCTCGCTATATGTGTTCTTTTATTCTATTTTTATCCTTATTTCATATCAGGTACCAGTAGATATCAAATTTCAGAAAACATAAGGTTCGAATGATATCAAACTTCAAATGATATCAGACTCCAAGCAATATCAAGTTCCGAATGATATCCAGTTCCGGATGATATCAATTTCCAGATGAGTTCTTAGTATAGAAGCCTGTATGATTTTGCTTCAACTTATATCATGCCATGTCTCTCAGGCACAAGGACACTATTTTTAAGCTTATATGACAAAAACATTCTGAATTGAAAAGACCGTTGTCTACAAAAATTTGCTTTCAGGATAGGTGAAAAGAAAGCCCGATTAGGAAAGCCCGACTAGGAAAGCCCGATTGAGTTTCGGTTTTGAAATTTCGGTTTTGAAAGCGGGATTGATCGGATTGTAAGGTACGGGGCGGTTTTTATATTTTTAGAGTGATCCACGATCTTCGAACCTGATAGTAAATTTTGTTTCTTTCTCTCTCTCAAGCTCGATTGTTCCGTTAATCTGCTCAACGAGGGCATTTACGAGCTGCAAGCCTAAAGTTCCGGGGTTTTTGGAGTCAACATTTTCCGGAAAACGAGCCCCGTTGTCCGAATAGATAAGAGTAAACCCTGCAGGTGTCTCCGGGACTTTCTTTCCTGTGGCTGCACCTGTTTTCTGGCAGTCGGCCTCATTTCGGTAAAGGGAAATCCTGATCTTTCCTTCTGCGCCTTCTGGAAATGCGTATTTAAGGGAGTTTGAGAATAGTTCATTAATTATAATTCCCAGGGGAATTGCGGTATCGATTCCAAGAAGTGTACTGTCCACCTCGAGAAGAAGCCTGATCTTCTCATTTCCGATTCTATAAGAGTGCAGAATGTCCGCAGTCAATTTCCTGAGATATGCTGCAAAATCAATGCTAGTCGCGTCCTCTGACTTATAGAGCTCCTCATGGATTATGGACATTGAAACTACACGGTTTTCGCTCTCCCTGAAGGCTTCAATAACCTCCTTATTTTTGAACTTGTCAGCCTGAAGGCTGAGCAGGGACGAGACTATCTGAAGGTTATTCTTAATCCGATGGTGGATTTCTCTCATGCCGATTTTCTCGACTTTCTCAAGGGTTTCCTCGGCTTTTTTCCTCTGGGTAATGTCATAGGCATACCCCTGAATAAATACGGTTTCTCCTGAGGCATTGCAGACGTTGTGGATTAATTCATGGACCCATCTTTCACTTCCATCCTTTCGTCTGAGCCTGTACTCGTACTCCATAATGGAATTCGGGGAGGAAATCATTTTTTTCCGACTTGTATTGAGCAATGACCTGTCTTCCGGGACAATGAGGTCAAGGAGATTTATTCTACCGGAGAGAAATTCTTCTTCTGTGTATCCGGTTATTTCCTGAAGAGGCCCCTCTACTAAAAGAGGAGTAAAATCGCTGCCCAGCTTAAACGAAATTCCTTTGAAATTTTGTAAAAACGACCTGTAGAGCTCTTCGCTTTCCCTCAATTTTTTTGAAGACTGCTTAAGTTCGGTAACATCTTCCATTACCCCGAGAGCCCGGCATATGCAGTCTTCCTCATCTCTCAAGTATACCCCTTTGTTTTTCACACAAAAATAGCTTCCACCCTTCCGCTTGAACCTGAATTCTTCATCGAATCTTTCTCCTGTATTCCAGCAATTTTTGAGTGCCTGCTGTACTCTTCTGCGGTCTTCCGGGTGAATATGATCGAGCCAGCCGTAGAAATCCAGATTCTCAATTTCTTTATTATTATAGCCTGTTAGTTCCTTGACCGCCCCTGCCCACTCAACACGGCCGTCTCTCAGGTCAATATCATATATCAGCTGCCCGGTCTGTTCAGCAATAAGGCGGTATCGCTCTTCACTTTTTTGCAGCTTCTCTTCCATTTTTTTGCGCCCTGTGATGTCAAGCATTACTCCAATAAGCCCTTCTACAGTCCCGCAGAAACTTTTGTATGCAGCCTTATTGACAATAAAGTCCCTTTTGAGCCCGTCAGAGCACATTACTTTGGACTCGTAAACCTGGCTTCCTCCTTTCTGGAATAACTGACTGTCCATTCTTTTGTAAACTTCCCCAAGCTCTGGGGGAATTGCTTCGGGAAGCTCATCCATAGGGTGCCCGGTTACTTTTTCTTTTGAACTTCCAAGGACCATCTTTGCAAAGAGCTCATTGCAGCCCTGATAATAGCCTCTCCGGTCCTTGTAAAATACGGGAGCCGGAATGGTATCCAGCAGCGTTTCCAGGAAATGCACCTTGTCCCGGAGTGCGGCTTCCATTTCTTTTCGTTTAATTGTAAATGAAAAGATTATTGCAACCGCATTCAGGAAACGAGCATCCTCGTCGGTAAATTTCTCCTTTTTCGTGCTGTGAGCCATCAGCACCCCATACGGCTTTTCTACACTTCCTATAAGCACGCTTATCCCGCTAATGATATCCTGGTATCCCTCAAGGCCCATTGTGCTGAAGGAGTTCTTCCTGTCCAGCTTTTCTAACAGGATCGGCCGGCTTGAAAGCACAGTGCAGCCTGCTCTTGACACTGAATCTTTTTTAAAGACTCTGCCTGCTTCCTCTGGTTTCCAGCCGATTCCTGTCTCAAATAAAAAATTTCCATCAGGCAAAAGCCTCAGAACGCTGCAGTATTCTACGCCAAGAGTAGCTGCAACCAGAGGCAGGGCTTGATCGAGCAGAGCCTGAAAATCCGGGATTTTGAGAGAGAGCCCGGAAATTCGGGAAAGCACTTCATGCTCTCTTTTTCTTAAAAGTAATTTCTCTTCGGTTTGTTTGAGGGGAGTGATCTCGAATGCAGAAACAACCGTGCCTTTGCAGGCAGGCGAGGGAGTAAAAGTGATTGAATAGACTTTTTCACCTGCTTTTAGTTCGGTCTGCGCGGTTTTCTGTCGGAGTGCTACTCGCCGTGCAGTCTCCAGGATTTCAATGGGAGCCTTTTCTCCAACCCGGCTTTTAAGAACTTCAAGCAAGGTTTTTCCTGCCTTATTTGCGTAAAGAACTTTTCCTTCTTTTCCGATTCTCAGGATAGGGTCAGGACTATTTAAGAGAAATTCTTTCATCCAGTTTTCTTCGATTTCAGCATCCGTACTGCCATTCGGATTTATGCCTGAGCCACCTGTTCCTGATTTACCCGCTTATTTTTAGTAATTGTTTGCAAATATTACACATTCTTTATGCCAGAATTCAAATTCACAGGGGTATTTTTAAGCATTAGCCTGTGGTTACCTGTAAATTCTTATAACATATTAACATTCTGATAGTTTATTCAAAATAAATTATATAAGTTTTCCCAATACTTCTTTAGGTTAGTCCGGACAATTAACCATGAATATTTATAAAAAGCCTCGCATTTAAGAAGCTGCAAGTCCTGGCAAATTCTACGGTAATGAGTGAAAAAATTTACGGTCTCTGGTAGATACCAGGATAAAACTACGCGGACAAATAATCAAATAAATTTATTCAGATAGAAATGTTCGGATAAATGTATCCGAATAGTATAAAAGCCAGTATCGGAATCCAGATTAAAGCTTAAACTTGTGAGGAAGGTGTTTTTATCGAGAATTTCAATCTACTCAAGAGAAAACTTGACGATATGAGCTTATCTGAGCTTTCTGAGTATGTGAGGGAAAACTACCCTGAAAATGAGGAGCTATGGGTCGGGTCCAAAAAAATAGTAATCAGAAAAATCCTGAACTTTGAAAGAAACAGGATGAATGAAGAGGAAGCCTGAAAGTAAAGAGCAGAATAAACTATCCTGAGCTGCCCGAGTCGCCGCCCGAGTTGCCGCCCGAGTTCCGCTTCGGCGCCCGAGTTCCGCTTCGGGAGCACGGGACCGTTTCGCTCACTTCGTTCGCTCAAGCGGGGTACTTCATAAATAATAATCTGAGCTTGCTTAAGAGGGCTATTTAGAGTATAATGTTATAATATGCCGGCGACCGGGAAATCCGGGGAAATGGAATACAGGTACAAATTTTCTAGCGACTTACCCAACAACTTTTCCAGCAACTTATCCAGCAACTTATCCAGTAACTTATCCAGTTTGCAGGTATTTCCATTGTTTACCCGTATTTGAAAGTTAAATAATTTTTGAAATAACTATCGTCTGCACTAACCATCGCTTATTGGCACCATGTGTGTTTTAAAGCAAAGTACCATGGGCATTTTTAAGCAGATTTCTTATTTTTTCTTCCAGTAAGCAACGATCTTTCAAAGGTTTAATGTCAAATTTCTTTGAACTTTTCTTTGGGGGCTCCGCATCTGGGGCATTTCCACGATTTTGGGAGGTTTTGAAAGGGCGTATCCGGAGCTATGGATTGTGAAGAATCCCCACGCTGGGGGTTGTAGAGGTATCCGCAGTTGCTGCATCTGTACATTCGAATCACCTGTTTTGATGAGTCTAAATTTGTTTCAAAATCTTATGCTCCTGTTTATTTTATGCTCCTGTTTATTTATGCTCCTGCTTATGCATCAGTTCCGGCTTTTAGATCCATCCCCGGAGCTGCATGGCCTCAACTACTCGGCCGACTGCAAGGGTATATGCAGCCTGCCGCATATTGACGTTGTTTTTTGATGCGAAATCGTACACCGAATTATACGCTTCTTTCATCTGTCTCTCCAGGCGACTCTGAATTTTCCCTTCTTCCCACTGTGTGCTTGACTGGTTCTGCACCATCTCAAAGTATGAAACAATAACTCCGCCTCCGTTGCAGAGGATATCGGGGATGATATGAACCCCGTTTGAATTGAGGATCGCTTCTCCTTCTACTGTGGTTGGGCCGTTAGCCATCTCTGCAAGAATTCGGGTTTTGACCCTTACTGCATTTCTTTCGGTTATTACGTTCTCAAGGGAAGCCGGGATCAGGATTTCGACATCAAGTTCCAGCAACTCCTCGTTAGTCAGGTTTTCTGCTCCCGGATAGTCCAGTACCGAACCCGTTGAGTGTTTATATCCTGAAACGTCTTCAGGGTCAAGCCCGTTAGCGGAGAAGATCGCGCCTTTGCTGTCGCTTACAGCCACAACTTTACACCCGAACAGCTTCTTTGCCAGATAAGCGGCATGGTACCCTACGTTTCCGAAACCATGAACTGCAACCCTTGAAGCTTTCAGGTTTATTCCAAGTTTTTCTGCGGCTTCCCTTATTGCATATAAACCGCCTCTTGCCGTGGCATCGTACCTGCCTGCCGAGCCTCCGAGGCTTGTCGGCTTCCCGGTAATTGAGCCAAACACGTTCTTACCTGCAAGTTTCGAATACTCGTCCATCATCCAGGCCATAACCTGAGGATTCGTATAGACGTCAGGGGCAGGGATATCCCTGTCCGGGCCTATTATCTGGTAAATCCCACGGATATATGCCCTGCTCAGGCGCTCGATTTCCCTATGTGAAAGTTCTTTTGGGTTGCAAATAACCCCACCTTTTGCTCCCCCGAGAGGCAGTTTGTGAAGGGCACATTTCCAGGTCATGAGGGCTGCGAGGGCTCTCGTTGTTTCCATGGTATCTTCCGGATGGAAACGTATACCTCCCTTCGTGGGGCCCAGAGCTTCATTGTACTGCACCCGGAAACCTTTAAAAACTTTTATAGAACCGTCATCCATATGGACAGGCAGGGAAACATAGAGTTCTCTCATAGGCATTTCCAGGAACGCCTCCATATCAGGAGTGAGCTTAAGGCCCGCAGCACAGGTACACAGATGCTGCTTAACATCTTCAAGGAGCTTGGAACTAGAACCCATAGTTACCCCTTTAGAATAATGGGCTTCCGAAAGTAAATACCTGCTGGAAACCTGGACCTCCCGCACACCGGGTCCTTAAAAAGCAGCAAGAACCTCAAATTCCTTTTGTCCATTTCATCTGGAGCCGGTAAAAATAAAAAAGCCTGCATCCTACAGGTTTTTGAGAGCTGTAAAACGCAGAGGTCGTAATTAAGGTATTAGCATATAGCAATATGTAGACCCTGTATTGGCACAGCAGTAAGTACTATCTAAACTGCTGTAGAAGTTATCCGCATTTAAAAAAATAAAAAGTAAAAGGATACAAATAACCAATCCAATAGCCGATAATTTGTCCATACTTCCCCCTAAAAATTTGTTTTCCATAGTTTCCCCCGATAGCTCTCCCCTAGAACCTTCTTAATTTACTATACACTTAAACTATTAAAAAAAATGCATTTTATAATTAATTAGAGAGTTCCTTAAAAATATAAAAACAGCAATAAGAACATCAAAACTGAAATAGCAGAAAAAAGATATCAAAAATTTTTAAAAAAGTGTTTTGAGGAAAGTTCCGAAAGCTTTCATAAGCCTTAAAGAGTTTCCTGAAAACATGAGCTTTCTCATAAGGACAGAAGGATGGTCCATGTCTCCGTACTCGGTGATGGTATTGAGTATCGAAGGGGTATTTAGCGAACCTATAAGGTCATTCAATTGCCTGTCTTCGAGCTTTCCCACGTAATCATGGATTTTCATGCCTATTTCAAGCTCCTTTCCAAGTCCCTTTCGCCAGAGCTGGTCGTATTCGGAAAGCCGTTTTGCCGAGGTATCCCCTTCAAGGGCAGCCCTTGCTGCAACTTTTCCGGCGATTTTTGCTGCAAAAGCCCCGGTATAGATTCCGCCTCCTGAAGTAGGTTTTGTCTGTCCTGCCGCATCACCTGCCAGCAGAATCCCATCCGAAACCGTATTTTCCTGAGGGCCTATAGGGATCCCCCCTACTACAAAATCAAGCATGCTTCCTGAGTATTTTGCTTTTACATGAGGATTGGAGCGGAGGAATTTCTCAAGGTAAGCAAGGGGAGACTTCTCTTCCTGACCATTTTTCCAGGCAAGTGCGGGTTCAAGGGCAAGCCCGATTCTTGAAATTTTTTCGTCAACAGGTACGGTCCAGGCAAAAAAGCCGGGAGCAGAAGAGCCAGGGAAAAGCTCAACAAAATCGCTGTCATCCGAAGCATACGGGGCTTCGATCTGGATCCCCGGGAGTACGCGGGCAGGTTTTTCAAGCCCTGCATAGCTGGCTATCCGGCTTTTTACCCCGTCTGCCCCTATCACGACTGATGTAGCTATAGTTTCGGGTTTGCCGTTTCTTAGTACCTTCAGTTTTACCTGAAAGCTTTCCTTTCCTTCCTTACCGGCTTCCGGATTCGTTTTTTCGAATCCTATAGCCCTTGTCCTGAGAGAAAGTTCCACACCTTCTTCCACAGCCATCACTGCAAGGGTGCGGTCGAAACTTTTCCGTGAGACCACATATGCTCTGGTCTGCTTTCCATCGATTGGCAGGCACTGCCCGTCCGGGGCGTGTACAGCCGCCCCGCGTACCGAATTAAACACAAACTCGTCCGAAGGCTTGAGCTCGCATTCTGCAACCGCTCTGGTGCTCAAAAGCCCGGTACAGCCTACCGGCGACCCTATGGAAGCATGCTCTTCGAGCAGGAGAACCTTTGCCCCGTTCAGGGCCGCATGCCGAGCTGCAGTGGACCCCACAGGACCGGCTCCAACCACAACAACATCGTATTTCATACCTCATTACCTTCGAGAATAAGCCCCTGCCATAGCAGGAAACTTAATATACTCAGAATTCATAAATATAATTTAAATTACAAGCTTAATATATGTCTAAAGTGATATTTATACTGAAGAAATTGATCTTATCGATTAGAATGATATTTCATCGATCGAATCAATTCCTTACCCATTATATGATCCTTTACCCATTTAATGATCCTTTACACCCATTATAATAGCTCTTTGTAGATCAGATGAATCCTTTACAGATCAGGATAATTCTTTATTGAGCTTTTGAGTTCTTCTTTGATTTTCAATCTCGCGTAAAATTTCATTTGAAATTTTTTAGATCACTTGAGCTTTCCACGCTTCACAATCTTAATATGTTGATAAACATATTCACCGTGAGACTGAACCATAGAACTGAACGATCAAATACTTAATGATTTCCTCGAACCATTAACCAGGGTTTCCATGCAGCAGAAAAAAGAAAAATTCCAGGCTTCGGGTCCGCAGAAACCAGAGAAAAACAATCAGGACCGAAAAAATCCCCGAACTCCGGACAAAAGAATTTCCCGAGCTCCGGATAATAAAGCTTCCCGAAATTCGGATAAAAGAGATTCCCCGACGCCGTATAAAAAGGATTCTCAGACCCGGGAAAATAAGGTAGAAAACAAATCCACAGGTTTTAAAGGAAGGCCTTCTGAGGGAAAGCAGGCTTCCGGCAAGAGCCCTGGCTCTGAAAAAAGCCCGGATTTGATTTTGCCGAAAAAAAAGAATTTCCAGCGTTTCGAGTATGAAGACGATCAGATTTTCTGGTGCGGAAAATGCAACCTGCCCCTGATAGGGGAAGAATGCGGAAGGTGCGGAAGCAAAGGGCAAGCCCTTAAGCTTTCTCAGCCTGCAGATGTCCGTTTTTGTTCTCCTTACGAGCGGGAAGTCCTGGACAGGCAGCTTTACTCAGCCTTTGGCTGTAATCCTCTAGGAGAGAGGCTAATTCTTCTCAATAAAATTCCGGGTGAGGATAAAACCGATGAGGTGCTCGTAGACGGCTTTATTTTCGGAATTCTCCGGTTTGAGCTTTCGAAAATGGATTACAGTTTTGAGCCTTCCCTCCAGGGAGCAAAAATTCTCCTGAAATACGCCCAGGGCAGGAAAGTCGAACTTAAGAAAACAAACAGGCACCTTAATGGAAAAAGTTTGGCAGCAGAATTTATTGAAGCCTTTGACAGCAATATAAAAGCAGGGGACTTTGTCCTTGTGACCGCAGGCAGCCTGACAGGCTACGGGGTTTCTTATATTGAAGGCGCGGACTTTCCGGATCTGAAAGCTCCGGCTGAACCCGAGAACCGGATTGAACTGGAATCTTCAACTGGAGCCGGAGGAAAAGTTCTCAGGATCAGGAAGGTTGACAGCAGTGAAGCATCGTTTCATCCTGAAGTTCCGGATCTCGGGGAATGCATAGAGGCCAACAAAAAACACCTCCAGGTGCTTGGGAAAAACGCAATCAACACTATCCGCGGGATTATTTCCAGAAAGGAATATCGAGACCTGCCTGTGTATGTTTCCTTCAGCGGCGGAAAAGATAGCCTTGTAGTGCTTGACCTGGCACGGGCCTCCCTGAAGCAAAGGGAACTCAAAGCTTTCTTCCTGAACACCGGGATTGAGTTTCCGGAGACTGTCGAGTTTGTACGGAGTTTTTGCCGGGAAAGGGAAATCCCTCTCAACGAGGCAAACGCAGGATCAGCTTTCCGGGAGCAGGTCGGAAAATTCGGGCCCCCTGCAAAAGACTTCCGCTGGTGCTGTAAGGTCTGCAAGCTGGCATCTGCCGGAGATCTCGATACAGGGAAAGAAGCCCCCTCTCGAAAGGGAGCAAGGGATGTGGCTTATCTAACAATCGACGGTAAGCGGAAGCACGAATCTTTCTCAAGGGCAAGGATTGCGGCAAGCGAGACCAATCCCTTTGTCCCTGCCCAGCTCAATATCTTCCCTATCAGGGACTGGAAGGCGATTGAGGTTTGGCTTTATATCCACTGGAGGGGGCTTCCTTACAATCCTCTTTACGACCTTGGCTTCGAAAGGGTAGGGTGCTGGCTTTGCCCGTCTGCCCTTGCTGCCGAGTATGCCAGAGTAAAGGATCTTCACCCTGAAATGTACGCGAGGTGGAATGCCTTCCTGCTGGAGTGGGCAAAAACCCGGGGATTTTCCGAAAAATTCGTAGAGCACGGGTTCTGGCGCTGGAAGGAACTGCCTCCCAAAATGCTCAGGCTGGCCGAAGAACTCGGGATTTCCGTGCTTGCCAGAGAAAGCATTGAAGACTTTGAAATTGAAGTCGTAGGAGGGATTTCCCCCTGCCGGGCAGGCGGCTTTTCAATAGAAGCAGGCGTTAAGGGCATAAAGGAAAAAGAAGCCGCAGGTTTCATCAATGTACTCGGGAATACGGTTTATGCGGAAGACCTGGGGATGCTGCTGGTTAAAACCGGAACCGGAACTGTAAAGTTTTTTTCGAACGGGAATCTGCTTGCAAGTTCGGAAACAAAGGAAAAGGCAGTTTTGCTTTTTAAAGAGGCTGCAAAGCAATTTACAAGGCTTTCCCGCTGTACCGGCTGCGGGATCTGTGTAAAAGCCTGTCCGGTCGGGGCAGTTTCTCTCGAAGGAAAAACTCCGCATGTGAGCGAAGCCTGCATCAGATGCGGAAAATGCACGGAGTCCTGTGTGGTGACCAGATACTTTGATAAACTCGTACCTGACCTGGATCAAAGGTTGAAGGTGTGAATAATCAGAAGTCCGGATTTCCCATCTCTATGATATTTTTAAATAGTTCCTAATTATATTTAGATATTGCATTTTCTAGTTAAATTTAGATCTTGCATTTCTATTATTTTCCACATATTTGATTTAGACCTTTTAAATTAGATTTAGACCTCTAATTTAATTAGACCTGCGAATTTGATTTAAACCTGTTATCTGCTATTATTTATCTATTCAAACGGAACTGAAAAATGAGATTGAGCCAAACCCCTGACGGAGTAAGCCAGATAATCGCCAGCCGCTGGAAAATCGGAGCGGCCCTGGCTGTAGCCCTGCTTCTGTATTTTTCTATTTTAATCCTGCTGCCCCTGGCAGACGGAATCGTACTGGGCATAGTATTTGCTTACATTGCCAGGCCTATTCAGATAAAGTTCAAAAAGCATAGAAAGATCGGGGCTCTCATTGCCAGCCTGTGCATATTCATCCCTGTGGTATTCATTGTCGGGGCGGGCATTGTTGAAATTCTTAACCAGATCTCCTGGGTTATTGACAATCAGACGGCAGTTGCGGCAGCAATACTGAATTTCATAAGTGGTCTGAATATACCTGAAGAAATTTTAGAAAGCATTAATTCCGCTATATGGGACCTTTTTACCTCGCTGCTCCCTGCAGTAGGCAGTATAGGGCTTCTTTCATATGCCCAGAGCATCGGCCTCTTTTTTATTAATTTTATAGTCTCAATCATTTTCTGTTATTTTATACTCGCTGATGGGGACCGGCTTTACTGCGCTTTTCTTGGAGTAATGCCAAAAGAGTACAAAGGAATTGTAAATCGTTATGCGCTTCACCTCGATATGATCCTTAAAGCAATTTTCATAGGCAATGCCTACTCTGCCCTCATAGTAAGCGTAACCTCGGTTTTTGTTTTCTACGCTTTCGGGTTTCAACATGTTCTGGCCCTTGCAACCCTTATCTTCATAGCTTCGATAATTCCTCTTTTTGCCGGATATATGGTACTTGTACCTCTGGCTTTAATGAGGTACCTCGAGTCCGGGTTTGAGAGTGCAGCTCTTTTCTTTACAGTCTCCTCCCTCATAATCTACGGCCCTCCGGAATTGATTCTCAGGCCTTACCTGACCAGCCTGAAATCCAGAATTCATCCCATGCTGCTCATGCTTGCCTTCCTGGGCGGAGCTTTTGTCGGAGGAATTGCAGGCTTTTTTGCAGCCCCTATTCTCCTCGGAGCTCTGGTTGCAGCTTACCGGGTTTATCAAGAACAGGTTCATCCCGAACTTGCAGAGAATCTAATAGATTTCAAAAGCTCCGGACGCTCCTGTAAGGTTGGCTCAGAAAAGTAATCTCCAAAAATCAGGCTCAAGAAATGAGTTGAAAAATGCTGGAAGCCTGAGAGTTTTTCAGGATATGTCCGAAAATATCAATCGAAAGGGATTGTTTTATATCGTTGAAGGATATTAGGACTGTCATATATTCTTCTTTACTCATTTAATCAAGCTCTACTGGCGGGTACATGCCGCAGACAATCTTATATAAATCAATTATCTGCTTCAACCGAAGCTAATCCGGAACGAAATTCAAACCGAAGTTAATTCTGAACAAAATCCCAGTGCGAAAACAGGTGATAGAATGCAGTTATTGCTCATTCACTCTGATTATATTGAATACGAAACCAAAAAACAAACTCCAGTTGCTGAAAAAATCGAAGAGCCCTTAAAGTCCGGCAGGCTTGAGGAAGCACTTACCGCTTTTATGGCTGTGGAAAGTGTAGATGAGGCAAATCCTGAGGAAACCATAGAAAAGACGGTTTCCGAAATCGAAAAGGTAGCTGCCCAGGTCAAAACCGACCGTATAATGCTCTATCCTTACGCTCACTTAAGTTCTGACCTTTCCTCTCCGAAAGTTGCAGTACAGGTCCTGAAAGGAATAGAGACCGCACTCTCAGGTAAGTATGAGGTCAAACGTGCTCCTTTCGGATGGTACAAGGCCTTCAGTATAAGCTGTAAAGGGCATCCCCTTTCCGAACTTTCCAGGAGCATTCGCCCGGAAGCTGCGTCAAAACCGTCAGGAAAGGCAGAAGCAGCCGGGGAAAAAGAAGAGGTTGTTTCCGAAGCCCTCAAAGCCGAAGGTACGGCAAAATCTTACTGGCGCATTCTTACCCCTGATGGAGAACTTCATGAAGTTGAGAATTTCGACCTTGCGTCTTACCCCAAGCTCCAGCAGTTCGTAAACTACGAGATCTCAAAGAGCAGGGCTGTTGAGCGGGCTCCTCCTCACGTAGAGCTTATGCGGAGGCTTGAGCTTGCGGATTACGAGCCAGGGTCCGATTCAGGGAATATGCGCTATTATCCCAAAGGCAGGCTTGTAAAATCCCTCCTCGAAAACTATGTGCTTGATGTCGCAACCGAATTCGGGGCAATGGAAGTCGAAACTCCTATCATGTACGACATGAATCATCCTACCCTGAAAAAATACCTCGACAGATTCCCTGCAAGGCAGTACTCCATCGAGTCTGACAAGCGGCAGATGTTCCTGCGTTTTGCAGCCTGTTTCGGGCAGTTCCTTATGAGCCATGACATGACGATTTCCTACAGGAACCTGCCTCTCAGGATGATCGAAATGACCCGCTACAGTTTCAGGAAGGAACAACGGGGAGAACTTGTGGGCTTGAGAAGGCTTCGGGCTTTTACCATGCCTGATATGCACACCCTCTGCGAGGACATGGACCAGGCTGTGGACCAGTTCAAACAGCAGTATGACCTCTGTATCGATGTGCTTGAAAATGTGGGGATCCATATTAACGATTACGAGGTTGCCATCCGCTTCACCAGAGACTTTTACGAGTCAAACAAAGAGCTTGTAGTCAGTATGGCAAGGACGGTCAACAAACCCGTGCTTGTGGAGATGTGGGATACACGTTTCTTCTACTTCGTGCTCAAGTTCGAATTTAACTTCGTAGATGCCCTTGAAAAGGCAAGTGCACTTTCCACAGTACAGATTGATGTCGAAAACGCCGAAAGGTACGATATTTCCTATGTAAACCCGGACGGTAAACTGGAACGGCCTACTGTGCTTCACTGCTCCCCGAGCGGGGCAATCGAGCGCTGTATTTACGCTCTCTTAGAAAAGGCTGCAATGGAAACCGAAGAAGGGAAAGTTCCCATGCTGCCTGTGTGGCTCTCTCCCACTCAGGTAAGGATTGTGCCGATCTCGGAAAAACACATTGCCTTTGCTGAAGAAGTTTCACAGAAACTGGACTGCAGGGTTGATATTGACGACCGCGACCTGTCTATAGGAAAGAAAGTCAGGGAAGCGGGCAGGGAATGGGTCCCTTACGTCGTCGTCATTGGAGATAAGGAAACAGAGGACGGCACCATTAACGTAACCATTCGGGCCGAGTCCGGGCAGAATAAGCCGAAAAAAGTCCAGATCACTCCGGAAGAACTCAACACATGGGTCAGAGGCGAAATTTCAGGAAAACCTTACAGGAAACTGCCGCTTGCAAAGTATCTTTCTGCAAGGCCAAAGTTCTTCTAAAGTCTTTAAAGTCATCCGGAAGCACTACAAGCCCGTAAACTCTTTCAAATAAGTTTTCCGGAGGCCGCCGAAGGAAGCAAAAATTCCTTATTTGCTTCTTCCTTCTGGCTTTTTTGGGATAACATATATATTGACGTAATCCTTATTATTGAAAAGGGATTCCTTTTAAATAAAAGCGGTTCCAGGGTTATTCTTTTCCGCTTCTGGACGAAAAAGTCCTGATTTAAGTTTTCTGGACTGAAATTTTTATTATATATTTGTGAGTTACGGGGAGTTACTTCTTATCAGGTTACAGTTGCATGCAGCATTAATGTTGCGTGGCTATACCAGTTTCCCAGAAACCTCTTTGCAAGGCACTTTCTGGTTTTGATCATATATTAAAAAGTTTCTACAGTCAAAAGTGTAAGGACAGCGTACCGATGACAGATTCAAATGAAACCCCAGCCGGCATAGAAATCGTCGAGCTTGAGCCCTTGAGGGAAGATAAAAAGAAAATCTTCGAAGATATTCTAAAATATTTTGATACCAATCAGAGAGGCTATATCAAGGTTCCTACAGGCTGGGGTAAGACCTTTCTTTCGAAACATATAATGAAAAAGTACTATGACGAGGGAAAGCTTGTGCTTTTCCTGGTCTCGAAAAACAACCCTCTTCTTAGCCAGACTTATTATGACAGGAAGAAAAACCAGCCCCTGTTTCCCGGTAGTGCGCTTCTCTCGTCCGAATATAAGGTGGACAGAAAAGAACTTGCTGCAACTTTGAGAGCTTTCGGGAAGGGAAAAGGTGAAGGTTTTGTGCTTTTTGCCTCTCTGCAGACCGTACTCGGGAAGCAGAGTTCCGAGCTCAAAGACCTGATTCTTGAATTTACCGACCTTGTAATTGTGGATGAAATCCATAATTTCATCAATAATCGAGGTAATGATTTTCTCAACGAGTTCGGGGAAAGGACAAAAATTCTGGGAATGACTGCAACCCCTTTCCAGGGTGTTGTCGGGAATGTCAAGTTCGTGGATGAAATTGCAGGGGACATGAGGGAGATCTACGCAAAAACCCTTCCTGAGTGCATCCTGGACGACGAACTTGCACCGCTTAAGTATACGATTGCCGAGAGTTCGGAAGATATCTTTGAAATCTTTGATTTTGAAAAAGGGCTTGACGAACTTGATAAACAGGATCTTTTCCTTGACTGCAGTACTCCCGACAGGCTGAAAAAAGTAATCCGAAGAACCCAGCTTGCAAAAGATGTGTACGATTCTCTGGTAAAACAGAGGCATGCAAAAACGCTTGTCTTTTGCGCCCCTGTCAGGAAACGTGTCTACGGGGTAGGGGCAGGCGATGAAGAAATTAACGCTTTCCATGCAAAGCTTACCTCCTCGGTTTTCAATGGGGAAGTTTCAGTCCAGGAAATTGAAAAGGATATTGAGCCTGCTCTACCTGTGAATTTCGAGAATCATACACCTGAAGGGAAGTTTCGGGATACGGTTTTTCTAAGCTCTGAACTGCCCAAAGATGAACAGAGTGCTATTCTTACGGCTTTTCGGGAAATGGGAAAGCCTCCCTATGTGCTGTGCACCGTAGGCATGCTGATTGAAGGTTTTGATTTTCCGGGGCTGGAAGCCCTTGTTTTGCTGCGCCCCACCCTGAGCATGCGCCTCTTTGAACAGCAGGTCGGAAGGGTGACCAGGCTTTCTCCAATCTCAGGAAAGCAGCGGGGCAATATCTTTGAGATTTCAGACAATATTGATTCTCTCTATCAGCGCTTTGGAGAAGGTGTTTTTTCCGGGGAAAAGGTCGACCAGGTCCAGATGCTCCAGCCTGAAATCCGCCTTGAAGAACTTTTCTCCGAAGGAGATGCGGCCAGGGCGATCGAGGAAGGAAAAATCGAGATTAAGAAGGTGGAACTCGGACCTCGCGGAAAGGGAAAAAGAAAAAGTGCTCAGGTCACGGAAATACCTGTAAGGCTTCCCCCTACTTCCATAAGGGCAAAATACTTCTCACGCCTGCTTGCGCTGACCGAGGAGAAGGATATAGGGGCTTTTGAGCGGGAAAAGCGGGAACTCATGCGGGCTACCCTGAGATTCCGGGTCAGGGAATCCAGGGACGCAGAAGAGCTTGCAGAGCTTTCAGGTAATATAAATAGGCTCAAAAGGGAAGCCTATGAAGATCGCAGGCTTGGGGACGTTTCAAGGCAACACAAACCCAAGGTTTTCGGGGAAGTCGAATGGCTGCTGAAACTCCAGGCCCTGAACTCCCTCAAGTACGAAGGCGGACACCTTTCTATGCCCGAGAAAAACCGGATCTTAAGGATCATGGGTTTCGAGCCCGATTTCCGGAAGATAGACACCCACAGGCTCAAATGCCTGAAACTCGGTTCGGCCCAGAAGACTATTCCTGAGCTTGTAAAGGTGCTCGGGTTCGTTAGCCGCCTCTCGTCCTCGGAAACCTACCAGTTCCTTGACAAAAAGAAGAAAGAGCAATGGAAACGGGAGTTTTTGCCTGCAGTTTACTGGGGATTTTGCTTCATTGATGACTCTCCTGAACTGAAGGAACTCTTTGAGTCCACGGAATGGGACAGGCGGGTTAAGAATATTATCAGGCAGAAGTAATTCTGTCACAAAAATTAGTTTTTAAAAAGGAGTAATTGTCAGGAGAAAACTTTACTTTTTTCTTTGTTTTTCTTTTGCGTTTCTTTTACTTTTTCTCTTTGCTTTTCTCCGTATTCATCTTTTTTTGAATTCCTGTTCATGATTTGAATATTGAAGCCGATTTAACTCTTCTTTATCAGAAAAGCAAACTTAAGTTCTGGGATCAGGCTTGAAGATAGGGAAAAATGCAACCTTTTATCCTTTTTCCAGGCAATAATATAGTTAATAAAGCCTACAGGCAGAGAAACACAGGCAGAAAAAAGGAAAAGTAAATAAACGCTTGCCTCTGTGTAGATATCGTTTTTATCAGGTTCTAATACTTATTTAACAGGTTTTGATACTTATGGCTCACATTATTGTTGATGAGGATAGCTGCACACGGTGCGGGATTTGTGTAAAAATCTGCCCGTCAGGTATTATCGACTCGGTTGATGAGGATCACCTCCCGCAGGTGCAGGAGACAAATGCTTCCCACTGTCTATACTGCGGGCACTGTGAAGCTTTTTGCCCATCCCAGGCCCTCACACTGGATCTCCGTCCTGATGAGAAAGTTTCTTTGCTCGCCGGCGCCGGCACAATTTCCCCGGAAGACATAGGGATTTATCTTAAAAAACGCAGGTCTGTGCGGCATTATACCAGAGAGCCCGTACCAAGAGAGAAAATTCTTGAAATCCTCGATATTGCCCGCTATGCCGCATCGGGAACCAATGGCCAGCCTGTGCAGTGGCTGGTTGTCCATAATCCGGAGAGAGTAAGAAAAATTGCCGAATTAACCATCGAATGGATGAAAAGCCTGCTGAATACAGACCACCCGATGAGCGGCTATGTACCGATGCTTATTTCGGCATGGGATCAGGGATACGATATCATTTGCCGGGACGCTCCGCATTTGCTTTTCGCCCATATTCCCGAAGAGAGCCCCATTGCACCTATTGACGCCATTATCGCCCTTACCCATTTTGATATAGCTGCGCCGGCATTCGGTATCGGCACCTGCTGGGCAGGCTTTGTTGCTGCGGCTGCAATGTTTTACGAACCTCTCCAGAAAGAACTCGGCTTGCCCGCAGGAAGAAAAGCTGCCTATGCAATGATGTTCGGGTACCCGCAGTATAAGGCATACGGAATCCCTCGCAGGAAACCTCTTCAGGTTATGTGGCAGTAAGTTTTTGAGAGCCTTTGGGAGATTTTGAGGGGCTTTCAGTCCCTTTCTCTTACATACGCGGGAGCCTGTGAAATTTTGTACATCAGATCATATGATTGCCGGACGGGTGATACTCGGCACCGAGCTGAACCCTTCCTGCCGTATTCCTATCTGTCATGTATTTTTGAGGATGAACTAATTAACCTGGAAATAGTATTAGGAAGTAAAGGAGGTTTAGAAAATGGGCATATTGAGAAAGATCTTTGGTAAGGAAGAAACTGAAACCAAAAAGGAATCTAAAAAAGCTAGAGATGATGCAAATAGAGAGAAAATAAGAAAGCCTTCGCCAGCAAAAACATCAATCATCGATAAAGTTAAATCACAAAAAGAACAGAGTGCAAAGAAGGCACCAAAAGGTAAAGCCGAACGTGCAGCAGAGAAAGCCGCTCAAAAGTCAGCACAAAAAGCGGCACAGAAAACAGTAAAACGAAGATAATTCGTTTCTTTTCTTTTTTCTCTTCAATCTTTTTTCTAATTTACATTAGGCAGATCGACATAGATTTTGAAACTCTTTACTGATGGCGTTTCTTATGGTCAATGTTTAAAATAGTGTAGTTTGCCTGTATCTTTTTTCCCTGTCCAGGTGCTTTTTCTTAGGAGAGTAATTAAGAATACCTATGAGTCTATCAATAAAACCAATTTGTCCTTTTCGGATTTTTTTCCTGGCCAGCTCAATATCAAACCAGCCTGCTTTGTCGACTTCGGGATATTCCTGTAATTTCCCGGAGTTTTTCGGCCACTCAAGCATAAATGTGTTACTTACGGCATTTGTTATATCCAGGTCTTTTTCAAGAACCCATACATGCACTATCTTGTTGCTAGACTGATTTAACTCTCCCAGATCAATAAACTCGCCGTCAACCTCAAAACCTGTTTCTTCTCTAAACTCTCTTTTTGCCGTATCCAGGGGGGTTTCATGCTCTTCTGGTAGCCCTTTGGGTATTGACCATACCCCAAAGTTTTTTTTTGCCCAGGTTGGCCCACCCGGATGAACCAGCATTACTTCGAGTATCTCATTCCTGAACCTGAACAAAAGAATGCCATAACTATAAACACTCACTTTTCTACTTCCTCTCCAAACTGCTTTGATCTTCCTGTTTCATAATAAACTCACAGGTACTACCTTCTAAATGAAGCAGAATAACCTAACCAATAGCCATTTAATAAGATCATATAGCTTATTGCTACCTCCGTATTCATTTCTTTTCTACGGAAGTTAATTGCCACAGTCCTATATCTGGTCTGGAATCATATTTTATAAACAATTTTA
Source organism: Methanosarcina sp. (assembly GCF_049706645.1). Lineage (GTDB taxonomy): Archaea > Halobacteriota > Methanosarcinia > Methanosarcinales > Methanosarcinaceae > Methanosarcina. The sequence continues at coordinate 79,640 of NZ_JBNAKP010000006.1, forward strand.
TAATTCTTGAGAGCGTTCAGATTAAATATTTTAATATTTTTTTCCTAAATTTTTATATAATTTAATGAGTAAGTAATATACAATTAACTAAATTTCTAAAAAAGAACTTAACACCTGAAATGCACTATAACCTGAGATTTCCTACAATTCGACATTGGTTACAATTGGAAATTTCCTGCAACTCTAAATTCCCTATAACCTGAAGTTCCCTATAACCTGAAATTCCCTATAATTTTTCCCTGTGATCCCCCATGAAAGACAAAAATAACCATTATATTCCTGACCCCAGGGAGTTTGCCCATGAAATCGCAGAGGAAACCAGGCTGCTTCGCCAGGAAATTGCGGAGGGAATCACGCATATCTATTATCCTCTGGATTTAAGGCGCAATGACTCCCTTAAAAGCCTGAGCCGGAACCTTCATAGCTTGCTTGAAAAGAAACTCTGGCTGAAAATCCTGATAGCTATGGGGCTTGGGGTGCTTTTCGGGCTTTTTCTGGGGCCTTTCGGAGGCTATGTAGACCCCGTTTATGCGGAAATCATAGGAGAATGGATTGCCCTGCCCGGTTATATTTTCCTCGGGCTCCTGAAGATGATCGTTGTCCCCCTTGTTTTTGCATCGATTATCCTGGGGGTAGCCTCAAGCCAGAGCATCAGTGAATTAAAAAAGACAGGGTTTTTTACAGCGGTTTATTTTGTAGTAACTACGGCAATTGCAACGGCAATAGGGCTTGGGATGGCACTCTATATCCGGCCCGGGCAATTCATAAGTGGAGACCTTATTGAAAATGCGCTTGGAGGAGAGGCGCAGACGGTAACTACCGATCTGGGTTTCGACCCCTCCATTCTGACTCTTCCCTCTTCGCTTGTTGGAGGCCTCCTTCCTGCAAACCCTCTCGGCGCAATGGTTAACGGGGAGATGCTTCAGGTTGTCATTATTGCAATCATTATAGGTGTCGCCCTTGTTTCCCTGGAAAAAAGCCAGTCCACTCCTATGGTCAGCTTTCTGAATTCAGTACAGGCTATCTGCATGACTGTGGTCAAATGGAGTATGTCGCTTGCCCCGATTGCCGTTTTCGGGCTCCTTACGAAGTTCACTATAAAACTCGGGATAGATGCCCTTATGGGGATGGCCATATATGTGGGCACAGTGCTTGGAAGCCTGCTGCTCCTGATGTGCCTTAATCTGTTAATCGTATTTCTTGTTGCCAGGTACAATCCCTTTAGCTTTTTAAAAGCTACCCGCGATGTCCTGCTCCTTGCCTTTTCGACTTCAAGTTCCGCCGCAGTTATGCCCCTTACTCTCAAAACCGCAGAGGAAAAGCTGGGCGTTGGACCTTCGATTTCCCAGTTCGTAATCCCTCTCGGTGCAACCGTGAATATGAACGGAACCGCGCTTTATCAGGGCGTAGCAACGGTCTTTCTGGCTGACGTCTTCGGGATAGATCTAGGGCCTTTCCAGCTACTCATCGTGCTGGTCATGGCTGTTGCAGCTTCCATAGGGACTCCTTCAATCCCTGGTGTGGGAATTGTTGTCCTTGCCATGATCCTTGGCACTGTCGGAATCCCTACAAGCGGGATAGCGCTTATAATGGGAGTGGACAGGATTCTGGATATGAGCAGAACTGCAGTAAATGTAGCAGGGGACCTTGTAACCTGCAAGGTTATGGACCGATTGCTTGGAGAAAAAAGTAAGGTAAAGAGTGCAGCAGCAACTGCAACGACTGGAGAAAATCCCAAAGACAAAAAAGAAGAAAAGGCTTCGGTAAACAGCGAGCTTACGGCGCCTGGAAAATCAAATTCCTGAGCCGTGTTCTTAATTTTTAGGCTCTATTCTTAATATTTGATCTCTGTTCGTAATACTTCTATACCTTCTCTGCCGAAGTATCTATTAATCAACGTTTACCGAAAATCCGCCTTCAGGGATTTCTTAACTCAAACTCCCCTCTTTTCCCTGTATATCTCTATTGCCCGCCTGACCCTTTCTTCCTCGATCACCCCTGTGGTCGAGGGCGTTTCAAAAAACCTTTTTGGGAAAGTGAGATTTTCGAATTTGAAACCGAATTTCTTCTTCAGTTCATATTTTTTCCTGAAAATCTCCTTGCCTAACTCCTTCAATTCTTCTTCGGTCCGGTCTATCCCTATAGATTTAAGCGCCAGAAGAACGTTTTCGTAGGTGTAGACGTTCCTGCCAAAAAGACATGGAACCATACAGTTAAGGATGCTCCTGCGGTCTTCTTCCTCAATTATATGATCGACAATTTCCTCATCCGAAAGCGGGTGGTTAAACGCAGCCTGGTCTGCAGCATACCCTGCATTGTCAAGATGGGAATGCCGGAAGCCCACAGCAATCCCGACAATGTTTCCAAGCCCTGTATGGTAGCCAGGAATTTCCAGGCCACCGAGCTGGACTGCGAACTCTTCTCCCCCATACTTTTTTGAGGCATAGACTACGCCCTTCCCTAGAGCTGTATAAAATTCATTTGGGGCTTGGACTACAAGGTCTATTGCCCTCAGATATGCAGCTTTATCTCCCCAGGCGAGTTCGAGCCCCAGAGTCTCTTCCGTGGAAATTTTTCCTCGCTGCTGCATTTCCGTGGCCCAGGCGAGTACGACTCCCATGCTAATTATGTCTACTCCTGCCTTTTCACAGGCGTCGATAAGCTCGAGCACGGCTTCAGGATCGGCTACTCCCAGGTTCGAGCCCAGGGCATAGATTAATTCGAAATCGTAAGAAATATTCAGCGCTTCATATTCATGGGCTTTTGAGAAGGCCCGCTTCAGCATGGCCACATGGATACACCCGATTGGGCAGCCTGCACAGGAAACCCGCCTGAGAAGATACTTTTCGGCAAAAAGTTCCCCTGATATCGTTTCAGCTCCCTCGAAAAAAGCTGCCTGCAGGTTTCGGGTAGGCAGTCCTTTAAGTTCGTTCAGCACCAGGATGTTTTCGCTTGTGCCCAGGTCATGGTATTTCTCAGTAAGCCCGGTTTTTACAATTAAGTCGTAAAGCAGATTGCAGGTCTTTCGGTAGGCACTGTGCTCAGGGCTTTTTAGCTCCCGGTTTCCGGAAATGAGCACAGCTTTAAGTTTTTTTGCCCCAAAGACCGCTCCAAGCCCAAGGCGTCCGAAGTGGCGGTAGGTATCGACATTAACATCGGCATATGTGACACCTATTTCTCCCGCAGGCCCTATCCGGATAATACTGCGCCTGCCGGCACCGGGCTCTACCTCACGAAGGATTTTCCCCACATCAATTGCTGAAGAAAGGTGCCATATGGAAGATGCGTCCCTGAAAGTAACTTTATCGTCGTGGATTGCCACATACACAGGGTATCGGGAAGCTCCCTTGATAACAATTGTTTCGTACCCTGAATAGCGCATGGACATGGCAAGATGGCCGCCTGCGTAGGATTCTCCCAATTCTCCATTAAGAGGGGAACGGAACAGTGCAACAGCCTTGGTACAGGTCGGGTATACACCCGAAAGAGGCCCTGTGCTGAGAATGACCGGCATTTCCGGGTCAAGCGGCCCTGTACCTTCTTTATACTCTTCGAGCATGAGGTTTGTGGCGACTCCCACGCCTCCCAGATATTTCTCATAAAGGTCTGGCCTTTCCTCAATGTGGTAGCTCTGGCTGCTCAGGTCGATATAGAGCACGTTTTTAAGCCCCTCAATAGCGTATTGCTCGGTTGTCATTTTTCCTCCCCGAGTTCTTCTCCCCCGTAAAGGTCTTTATGGGATGCAGTAGGGCTAACCGGGCTTGTATCCGGAGCCGGGCCCGTATCAGTAATTTTTACTTCCCCACTGTCCTCGACTTCGATCATTTCCAGCACGTCATGGGGACAGAAATTCGGGCAGACCCCACAGTGCTTGCAGATTACGGCTTTATTTTCCGCATCCAGATGGATAGCCCCCATTAGGCAGGCTTCTATGCAGTTTCCGCAGCCATCACAGATCTCTTTATTGAGGTTTACTCCTCCCCCTTTCCGTTTGGACAGCGCGCCAAGCGGGCAAGCCCTCATGCACGGAGGGTCTATGCAGGCATGGCAGACAATTTGAACATAAGGAGTTTCGATCCCGCCACGAGTCTGGATATCAATTCGGCTGTTTTTCAAAGATATGGTATCGTACCAGGTCCTTGCGCAGGCCATCATACAGGAGTAGCAGCCTATGCAGCGGGCCGGATTAGCGACCTTTAATCTTTTTGCCATTATTTCCCCCTCAGATTCCTGTTTTTGGAAAGTATGCATCCGCGGTTTATATAATCTGGTATTGCAATGCAGCAGCAAATCGGGCCCGAAACTTACGGAGCAGATTTCCAAAAAACGGCAAGGCTTTCCTGTATAATATATAAGGCTGCATTGAAAGAAATCTTTACTTTGATGTAAATCGAAATGTTTTTATTCTCAACTCGCATACATAGGAAAGTGGATTCCGGTTTGTTGAACAATTAAATAAATAGCTATCGAAGACATTCTCGCCTGGAAGGTTCGTATGCAACAGAGTGAAATGATACAGCAAAACAAGATGATGCAGCAGAACAAAGTGATAATCGGTACTTTCAGTGCACTGTTTACTTTGTTGATGCTTGTAGGCCTGTTCTGGGTCTGATCCTGCTTTATTGCGGATTCCGCAGGGAACGACTATTTGACTTTCAAAAAGATGGAAAGTTTTCCCCCAGAATATACAGGGCTTCCCGTGAAGCTAAGAGCAGAAGAGTTGTGTCTACCGGAACCGGGTATTTTCTTTGCGGTTCCTATCAGTTATTTTAATTTTCTCCTAATCTGAAAGAATTCAGGGTTCTCCTGGTTTTCTCCGCGCTTTTCCTCAATGTCGGCAGAAGAGAAGTATAAACTTTTTTACCATCTCGATAACGAGATTTTCATTTTCTTTACGTTTGAGGGTCAGTTTCTTACGAAAAATATTTAAAAAAGTTGTTTCAGGAAAAAATACTTCGGGCCCACAAAGATGAAAGGTCTGCCTGCATTCTCACTTTCTTATAAAAGATAATGTTAAAAAATTCTTCTAAATATGTCACCTAAATATGTCTAAATGTAAATAGAAAACTTTTTATCTCTGTCTCACATTAATAGGATAGTGGATTCCGGTTAGTTGAAAGGATAACTCTCAGCTATCGGAGATATCAGGACGTAATACGTAAGGTTCCTTATGCAGCAAAACAGGATGATAGTTGGCACGTACGGCTTGATGTTCGTGCTGGTTTTGCTAATCGGCTTGCTGCCGGTATAACCCGAAATCTCCCGGATATTTCCTTCTGATTTCTGGCCGTATCCTGAAGCCGACAACGAGAAATGTGATGGCCTGATCTCTTTTTGGGCCTCTGTCAGAAGTGTCAGAAAAGTATCAGACACGATTTCCACCTGCGAATCCGTTCTTCGAAAGCCTCGCGCAGGATAAACAGAAAAGAGGCCTTCAGGGCAGACCCGGCTATTCTTCTCAAGTGAATATACGGAAGTTAGCAGAGCCTGTGCCCTGGAGAAAAAAGATAAGAAAAAAGGTAAGGAAAAAGATAAAAAAAGGTAAGGAAAAACATGCGCCTGAAGAGGCCGTAAGCCTCCTAATTATCGGAACTGAAACATAGAAAGTGAATCTCCCTGCCGATTTTTATCGAAGCTTACGGGTATTCGGGTCTCAGATTGCCGGTTTAAAGATTTTTTGCCAATAGTTTATTCTCATACTCTCATATCTCCTGTGAGAATCCGCTCCTGAACCCTACTTTTATCATTTCTTTTGGCGGCAAAATTATTTCTTTCCGGAATTAAATTATACCGTGAAGGCATCTTTTCATATCTGAACTCAAATCGCTACTCGAGGGTGAAATAACATGGGAAAATGTGAAAGCTGCGGAAAAGAAGTTGAGAATCTGATAACGATCAAAGGGCAAAAACTCTGCACCGAATGTGCCGTTAAAACTCAAAAGGATATTGACCCCGACAGCCTGAATTTTAGCGCATGCATCTGATTCTCTTAACAGGAGGGGGCTTCCGGGTTCTTTTTTCTTTTTTAAATACACTGCTTTTCCTTTTTGAAATTCGATTATTGTTTCAGCGCTGCCCAGCAATTTCAATGTTAATAGCTTTGAGCCTGCCGAAAATGATTCTTTGGTGGGGTATCCCTTATGGTAACAAAGCCATCGACTGAGAAATCATAGCTTGAGAAGACGGGAAATTCGGTGAAAAGTGAGGAATTCAGCAGAAAAATAGGGACAAAGAGAAATAACCCCCTCTTTATTTCTTCATTGAGAGAAGGCTTGTAGTTCCTTCCTTTCTTTAATGCCGTAATTTACAGTTGTCCCCACTAAAAGTACAGCTAAAGAACAATACTTTTGGACAGA